>CAYMGS010000101.1:0-8011 GCA_964390025.1 uncultured Rickettsiales bacterium
GCCCGGCTCGTCGCCTACCATTCCGGCTGGTAACTCCAATAGACGCCCATGGGCAGGCACGCGCTATTGGTCCGTGAGCACAAGCTCGCCCCGTTCGTTGATGGCGATGAGTATTGCAATACCGGTGCAGATTTTGCGCACCATATATTCACGGTCTTTTTCGCGGATGACATCAAGCCAGTCTCCCGAAAATAATATTTGTTTAGATGGGTTTGGCATGGGGCAACCTACTTGAAAGATGACTGTCGGGCTTCTCCTCAATATTGAGCACCGGCTGCAAATGTTTTGGCAGCTCCGGCTCCGGTATGTTGGTCAGGTCTTTATCCAGCTCATCTGAAATTTTTGTCTTCACCTTATCAGATAAAAGCTGACGCAAATCACCCAGCACATTCGGGCTGGCGGCAAGAATGAGCCGATCGAATTGTTGTCTTTGTTCTTCCAGCCACTCACTTAATTCTCTTGCAAACACATGCTTCTCATGTTCATGCGGATCAGTAGGCCGTTCCATAGCGGAGCGTTGCCCCTGTCCAGGATCCGGCATTCTACCGCGTTTGGTGGTTACCAAATTCTGTGATAGTTCATTAACGTGCGAGAAGCTTTTGATCTTTTCAAGCGGTGTATTCGGCCCATGATACTGATAGCACTTTGCTTTTGCGCCATCGGCAAGTAAAATCCAGATGTTCTGCATAATCGATCTCCTCTATTGTTATATAATTGCTTTATTCCATGTTCCCCAGTTGCTATTCACCGGCCCACGGCGGAAACTTAGACCGATCAGCGCCAACCCGCATATTGCTGATGTTGCAATCGCAAGTGGTGCTGTACCAAATACAAACGGCGTAATCAGCAATGCGCTGCCCAAAAAGATATTAAGGAAACGAAGGGCGCGTGCTACCTCGGCAAAGGCGGTGATGGTAATGGTAATCACGAGTGAGCCGATTAAATGGTCGGCATCGGCCATGCCTCCTTCTGCGCCGAGTGTCACACGGGTAAACATGAGCCAGAGTCCGATCAGGCCACACAGCGCCAGATTCCACGGAACGGTAATACCGCCAGTGAGTATATCACGGATAATAACGCGGGGCGGTTGGGTGAAGTCATCCTCCACCTTGTCTTGTTTCCCTCCTTCATCGGTATCGCCAGTAAACAGAATTTTCAACCATGGACGACCCTTGCGAGCACGGCGGCGCAAAAATTCAACGGTGGCGACGATTTCGTCAAACGAATAGGGAATCTGCAACAGCATGGCGGCAGCGGCGATCAGGCAAAGTGTACACCAGGTGCCAAGAAGTATTGGCTGAATAATGATAAAGGTGATGGAAATGGCTCCCAGCGGAATAATCATAAACCCAAACAGCAACACCAGCCACGGCATGGTGCGCCAGCGTTTAGATGAGCCGATGATGCCGGTGAGAATTTCCAGTAGATAGGTCAGCGCACCTAATCCCGCATCCGGAACCGGCCACGCTTCCGACACATGTGAGGTGATGATTTCTTCGGTGCCGTTCTTAGCATCTTGTGGAATGGCACCGCTGAAGAACGGGTCCCACACCGCATCAATATGGCCGAGCTGGTACGCCGTCATGTAACGTGAAATATAAAAGCCGATAAATGCCAGAATGATAATGGGAAGCCGCTGAAACCAACTGGAGGGGGTAAAATCCCAGCCCGGTGGAATTTCCGGTCCGCTCACCGCGGCAGTGGGTGACATAACTGGAAACGGCCTGACAAGCAGTGCTAAGGCAAATAGTAGCGCTCCCATAATGGTGCTATTCAGGTACGCCACCGCCGTAGGTGCCCAAAAGAGTAGCGGTGCAAACATCAGCCACAGGCCGACACCTGCCGTGCCAAACCTGGCAAAACGCATCCATTTGCCTGAAGAAAGCGAACAGGTTCCAGTGATGATGACCAACATTCCGGCAATCATATCGCTCCATGTCATGGCAGCGGATTCATAGCCAAAGGTAAACGGGCTACTGAGTAGCCAAAACCCAAAGCCAATGGTGAAGAAATGCGTCCACAGCCCCTGCTTGTGTTCTTTCTCATAACGCTGTTTATATTTGCGGCGCAGGCTTTCCGGATTCTTATTTTTCTCCTCTGCGGCCTCCATCCAGTCAGGCGGATGAATGCCGTTTGTTTCATACCAAGCCACTGGATCGCTTTTAAGCGCTTGAATGAGCTTTGGTAGCGATTCTTTCAGTCGATGTTTCGGTTGCCAGTCTAATAATTCCTTTGCTTGCGCAATGTCTAGCGCATAGTGATCGGAAGCCATTTCCACCATAAAAGGCCTGATGAAGGGCTTTTCTCCTTCGTCCAATGCATCCGGGATGATGGGCTCAGCTCTTTCTTCCAGCCATGCTCCTGCTTTGGCGATGGGTTCCGGTATAGAAATTGTGCGCCATTCATCCTCGCCGTGAACCAGCTTACCGATGGTATCCTGTAGTTCCGCATAACTCATTACGCCCGGTTCTCCAGCCAGAATGGCGTGGTTTTCAGGAAGCTCAGAGCGTCTATCAATAGTACGTTTGAACAGCTCCACCATGTCTTCTTTATGGATAAGGGCTTGTCCGGCTTTCCTATCACCGGCATAGAGATGACTCTTTAGTTCCTGCTCATAAATACGGGCGATTTGCTGCGTTAGGGTTGGAACGGCGCTTTCTTCATCATATAATCCGGCAAGCCGCAAAATCGTGTATGGGATCTTGCCGTGATGCCTTTTGATTGCCTCTTCGGCTCTGGCTTTCGATTCCGGGTAAGCCCATTTGGGCGTGATGGGCGAGTCCTCATCAATCACGTTACCTCGCTCACACGGCGCATGCACCAGCATGGTGCCGGAATAGATGAAGCGCTCAACCTCAAAATCCTGTAGCCCTTCCAGTAGTCTTCGTGTGCCTTCCACATTGACTGCATCATAAAGCGGTGATGCCTCGCCGGAAAAATCAAAATAGGCCGCCAGATGCACTACGGCAGCAATTTTATCACCATACTGCTTCCCGAATTTCTTAAGCGCCAGCTCCATGGACGCATCGGACGTAATATCAATCTCAATATTGCAGTCGGTGTCAGGCTGATCTAACCCAATCACACGGTAGTCTTTTGTAAGCGCCTTACGCAGAGCCGAGCCGACGTTTCCTGCCGACCCTGTGATCACAACAATGGGTTTAGGTTGTTTACTCATGAGATTAAGTAGACACGGAAAAGCCATTAAATGGCTATTGGAGAAAGTCTAGCAAAGCTAAAAATTCTGTTAATGCCGAGCTTACGCCGCTCACTTTTACAGATTTTTTATCCCACACCGCATTCCTGCAATAGCATCTTTAGGTGCTTTTATGGCTTCATGCAGTTTAAGGAGATGTAACGTGAAACAGTATGATTTGTTGATTATTGGCGCAGGTACGGCAGGTCTGAGCGCAGCAAAAGAAGCGGCCAAACATACGGATAATTTTGCGCTTATCGAAAGTGGGCCAAAGGGAACGCTCTGCGCCCGTACTGGCTGCATGCCTTCAAAAGCGCTCATTGAAGCCGCCCATGCCTATCATGAGCGCACCAAGTTCGAAAATTTTGGCATTAAGGGCGCAGAGACGCTCTCCGTGGATATTCCGGCGGTCATGCAGCGCATAAGAAGTCTGCGCAACCGATTTGTAGAGAGTGTCAAAGATGATATGCGGGGCTTTGAAGTGATTGAGGGCAAAGCCGTATTCTCTGAGCCTAATGTGCTAGAGGTTAATGGGATAAAATACAAAGCCGATGCCATCATTTTATGCACTGGCTCAAACCCGCGCATTCCGGATATATTCAAGGATTTTAAAGATGATATACTAACCACAGACACCCTGTTTGAGCAAAAAGACTTGCCGAAAACGCTGGCAGTTATCGGTTTTGGTAATGTCGGCGCAGAAATGGGGCAGGCCATCGCCAGGCTGGGAGTCAACGTCACGGCCTATCAGTCCGGTGATGCGATTGCAGGTATTAGCGATCCTGACATTAATCAGACGGCACAAGGATTATTCGATAAGGAATTGACCCTGCATTTGAAATGCCCTGTTGAACGTGTGGAAAGGAAAGATGGCCGTTTCCAGCTTCACTCTGCCGTAGAGACTCTAACGGTCGATGGCATTTTGGTTAGTGCCGGACGAGTGCCAAACCTGACTGGCTTGGGCCTGGAGAAAATCGGGGTGGCATTAGATGATAAAGGCATACCCGAATTTGATCCTGATACCCTTCAAATAAAAGACCAGCCCATTTACATTGCCGGAGACGTCAATGCAGATCGTGCCATTCAGCATGAAGCGGCGGATGAAGGTAAAATCGCGGCGCAGCATGCGCTTGGGAAATGCAACGTGCAGAAACGTCGTACACCTCTCACCATTACCTTTACTGATCCGCCGATTGTGCAGGTGGGGAAACCCTACGCAGCGATCAAAGGTGATAATCCAATTATCGGCGAAGCCTCCTACCGCGATCAGGGCAGAGCCATAGTGGAACAAGAAAACCATGGCAAAGCGCGGTTATATGCAGCAAAAGATGGCTGTTTACTGGGCGCAGAGATGATGTCTCCGGCAGCGGATCATTTTGGCCATTTATTGGCATTGGCAATTCAGGAAAAGCTATCCATTCAGTCACTACTAGAATTGCCAACCTACCACCCGGTGTTGGAAGAAGGCTTGCGTACGGCACTGGGAAAAATGGAGAAACAACGCACGCAAGCCGCTTAATTCCAATAAAAAAGGAGAATAACATGAGTCTATTACCTGAACAATCTGTTCCATCCCTGCAAATTGAAACCGTCCATGATGGCATCTGGAATTTGCAGGAGCGCAGTCCCGACTTGTTTACCATGATTGTCTTTTACCGTGGCCTGCATTGCCCGGTTTGCAGTGAATATTTGTCGCATTTGCGTGGTTCTTTAGATGCGTTTCAAGCGGAAGGCGTTGAAGTGATCGCTATTTCCTGTGACAGCAAGGAGCGTGCTGAGAAAGCAGTGAAGGATTGGGATCTGGAAGGCTTGATTGTCGGCTGTGAGTTTCCGGCACACAAGGCTAATGAGTGGGGATTATTTGTGTCAGATCATATCGATAATAAAGATGCCGATGTGGAGGAACCCGAGCAATTCGTTGAGCCAGGGCTGTTTTTGATCAGGCCGGATGGAAAGCTCTATGCCTCATCTGTGCAGACCATGCCATTTGCCCGTCCACAGTTTGATGATATGCTAAAAGCCATCCAGTTTGTGCGCAAAAAAGATTATCCGGCACGTGGCCAGGCAATCGCAGCTTAACCTTATGAAATTTCAATCTCCACCTCATACAAAAAATGCAGAAGGAAAGCCGCGAAAAACTGGCTTTGAATTTGAGCTGGCGGGGCTCGAAACCAAAGCCTGCGCAGAGTTGGTTGCTGAATTGTTTGATGGGGAGATTGAATATATTCATTCGTTAGAAGCAGAAATCACCGATACGCCTATGGGTAATTTCAAAGTAGAGATGGATGCTCATATGGTCAAAAATCTGGCAGCCAAGCTGGAAAAAAAGCATCCGGTCAATAAGGATGATCTAATTGATGCCAACAAGCTTCGAGCGCAATTAAGTGAGTGGATGGGCGATGTGGCTGGAGAAGTGGTCCCCCTGGAAATTGTCACACCGCCCTTTAACTTTGAACAATTTCCGCAGTTGGAAGGGTTGCGACATAAATTGCAGCAGCGCAAAGCGGAAGGTAGCAAAGCGTTCTTTACTAATGCGTTCGGCATGCATATCAATCCGGATATTGCATCAGAGGATGTCGCGTATATTCGGGATGTGCTGCGTGCCTTTTTAGTGCTGTATCCGTGGCTGAAAGAGGCGATGGAGGTGGATATTTCTCGCCGGCTACTAACCTATATTGACCCGTTTCCTAAAGCTTATGTAAAGCTGGTGCTGGATGAAAACTATGCGCCGTCGCTGGATGCGTTCATCGAGGATTATCTGGAGCATAACCCCACCCGCAACCGCGCGCTCGATTTGTGGCCGCTTTTTTCTCATCTCAAGCCGGAGTCAGTGAAAGGGCTGGACAAGGATGATCGCAAACTGGTCAAAGCACGTCCTACCTTTCATTATCGGCTACCCAATTGTGAAATCGATAATCCGGACTGGCGTATTGCCAGAGATTGGAATTATTGGGTGGAAGTAGAGAGGCTGGCAGATGACAAGGAAAAACTTTCCGCCATGGCAGAGGACTACCTGACATCTTTAAACAAGGCGATCACCTGGTTTGACCCAAGTTGGGCTAAACAGACGGCAGAGCAATATGGCTACAGCGGATAAAAAGAAGTCTCATCGGAAGAAACCGCTTATCGGTGTTAGCGGGCCGGATAAAGGTGGAAAAATACTCTGGTTGTTCACTAAACTGGGCGTGGTATTAGGCGGTGGCAAGGCGCGACGTATTACTGCCAACAGGTCTGATGACCCGTCACGATTCGACGGCTTTATCATTGCCGGTGGTGGCGACATCAATCCGGAACTCTACGGTGAGTCTGCCGCGCTTAAAGATCTGCAATATGATGAGCCGCGAGATAAGCTGGAGCAGCACCTGGTTCGTTATGCCTTTGACAATCATATTCCACTTCTTGGCATCTGCCGTGGCATGCAGATGATGAATGTCACGTTAGGTGGTTCGCTCTATCAGGAAGCCAAAGATATACTGGAAGATTTTCTGCCCAGTCAGAGTCTCATAAGTAAATTTATTGGTAGACGAGAAGTAACGATTGATAAGAAAAGTACCCTATTCGGGATATTAGGTAGCTATGAGCAGTATAACGTCAATAGCATCCACCATCAGGCCGTGAATAAATTAGGAAAAGGCTTATCGGTGGTGGCTAGAGAAGAAAATCAGTTGATTCAGGCTATCGAACAAACACCGGACAATCAGCATCCCTTTCTGATCGGCATACAATGGCATCCGGAATTGATGCTGCATGCCGCTTCTGCACGGCGTTTATTTAAGTCATTGGTCAAGGCAGCGGACTGAAAGCTCTGCAGTCTAACAGTATTTTTATGACAGTGCATTTTTCACCCATAGAACTTTTATCATAGAAACGCTTTTATCATTGCTGCCTATAAAGGTGGCACATTAATTTAAAGAAAAGGAGTAAACCAATGAAACGCCCAGAAATATTAAAAAAAACATTGCTCAGATCGTCATTATTAGGTGTAGGAGCGTTGGGGCTTGTCGCATTATCGTCTGCCCCAGCGATGAGTGCAAATCCCTATAAACTTAAATACACTGATAATGATTATATCACCGTCACTGGTGATGTTAAAGCTGTGCATGATGAAGCCTTCACTTTGGATTTTGACGAGGGCATGATTACCGTAGAGATGGATGATTGGGACTGGTACGATGAAGCCAATCTGTTGAAGGCTGGTGAAAAAGTCACGGTCTATGGCCGTATTGATAATGGCTGGTTTGAATCTAAAACAATTGAAGCAGGTAGCATCTATGCACATGATCGTGCCACTTACTATTATGCCAATGATGCCGATGAGGAGGCTGATTATACCTATTATAGTTATTACGTCACCTATCCGGCAGTCGTTCCCGATGGTACATGGATGAGTGCATCCGGTGAGGTAACCGACATTAGTGGACGCGAATTAACACTGGATACCGGAGCTTACAAAATCAGCGTGGATACAATTGGAATGGCCTATAATCCGCTCGACGACAAAGGTTACCAGCAGATTGATGAAGGTGACCGTATCTATGTCTCTGGTAAAGTTGATGTCGGTATCTTCGACGAAAATGAATTAGCTGCATCTACTATTACCGTTCTCGTGGAAGACAAAACAAAGAAAGTCAAAAAAGACAAGTAACCAACCTTCTTGAATTGCCACCCGATAAAGTAGCTCTGGGTGATTCGCTCAGGGCTACTTTTTTATTAGGAGGCGGTAAACCGTGCGATTGCCGGAAGCTGTCTCGCTGCGGCAGATACAGACTCACAAGCTTTATTGATCTGGAGCAAGAAGGGTTTGAAATCACTATT
>CAYMGS010000102.1:0-8011 GCA_964390025.1 uncultured Rickettsiales bacterium
GATTAAGTCACCCCCTATGCAAAGAATACCATATGATAGTGTTGCTCTTGAGGACTACGATATCTGTGTCTTCCGATATATATCGCCTGTGATGAGGCGTATACTGATAGCGCTGATTATACTGTTTATAGTGTTTTGGAAAGTTTTGGGAGTAGGAACAATAATCCCGATATTCTTTCTGTTGCTTTTGATTATTCGTTATACTCCTGTTACCAAGCGCAATAAGAAAACGTTATGGATGGGGCTAAATAATACAGGCATTTTATTGCGTCCATCAATACTTAAACGTTGGTATTTTATTGAGTGGCAGTACATAGAATCCGTGTATGTATTTGAATCTCGAAATAGTTGTCCATGTGTAAAAATTGTTTTTAAAGATGGACAAGGGAGCTGTAGAAGCGGATGTCACGTTAAAGAAACAAAGAACGAACTTAAAAAGATGTTAGCTAAACATGTGAAAGTGTTGGATCATCCATGGTTGCCTTAGCCTCTGTAAAGTGCATTCACGCGCGTAATATTGGTCTCCTTGGCGGGTCATTCAACCCGGCACATGCCGGGCATCGGCATATCTCGCTGGAGGCGATGAAGCGTCTGGGGCTGGATCAGGTCTGGTGGCTGGTCTCTCCGGCTAACCCGCTGAAAGACCCGGCGACGCTGGCGATCTACAGCGAGCGTCTGGAGAGTGCGCGGGCGCTGGCGCAGCATCCGCGCATTCAGGTCAGTGACATTGAGCAGCGACTGGGCACGCGCTATACGGTCGATACCGTGGCCGCGCTGCAACAACGCTTCCCTGCCACCCGGTTTGTCTGGCTGATGGGGGCAGATAATCTGCAGCAATTTCACCGCTGGCGGCGCTGGGAAGAGATTGCCACGCGCATCCCGATCGCGGTATTTGACCGTGCACCCTACCAGCATCATGCATTAGCAAGTCGCTTTGCGGTGCGGTTTGCGAAGGCGCGCATCCCCGAATCTAACCTGCGGAATTTAGCGGCAAAAACCTCGCCTGCATGGGGGTATTGCTTCATTCCGCCGCATCATGCATCGGCTACAGAGATACGAAAAACGCTTGGAAAATAGCCGCAAATACGGCATAATTAAAGTGCAGAAGGACAACCAAACAAACCAGATAAGGGAGACTGACGTATTTCTGCTCAAAGCACGCCAACAGGAGGAACAGACTTTCTCAAGTCATTGATTGTGACCTCGCTTGATGACGACAAAGGTGAAGACATCTCCGTCGTCGATTTAGATGGAAAATCCAGTTTTGCAGACCTGATGATTGTCGCTACCGGACGCTCCCAGCGTCATGTGGCGAGCATGGCGGATCATATTGCCGAGAAGCTCAGAGAGATCGGCCATGAGTTCATCAATATTGAAGGAAAAGAAAGTTGTAACTGGGTGCTGATCGACGCCGGTGACATTGTGGTGCATCTTTTCCGTCCCGAGGTACGCGACCTGTATAATCTTGAGAAAATGTGGGCCGTATCCGCCCCGCCGGTAGAACTGGCGCTATAGGCTCTAATGAGAAACATATTAAAGATTTTGCCATGAGACTGATTTTGCCGAGAAACAAGAGAAATTTTTACATCGTAGCAGGTACTACGCTGGAGAAATTTTTCGCCGTTTATCGGCAAAATCAGTCATGGTTCTTCGAATTGCGTCAAAAATTCTCGCTCGCAGCGTCGAAAATATTGCCCATAGTACCACTATGCGCTGCAATTTACTCCTTGCGAGACAAAAATTTTTGTCAGCAACAAAACATTCATATGCTTCTCATTAGAGCCTAGACCCTCATGCAGATTCTGATTGCCGCTGCCGGTAGCTGGCACCGCGCACCAGAGAAATCCCTGTTCGATACGTATCTTGAACGTCTGCCATGGAAGGTGGAGCTTCAGGAAATCATCTGCAAACCGACCTGCAATACCGATAAAGACCGGGCCGCAGAGGCGGAGAAAATGACGGCAACGCTTGCCCGCTTTGCGCCGCATCACGTGATCGCGCTGGATGAGCGCGGGAAGAACCTGAGTAGCAGAGAACTGGCGGCAACCTTTGCGCGCTGGCAGGACGCGGGAGACAGCAAGGTTGCCATCCTGATCGGTGGACACCACGGGTTGGAGGAGGCGCTGCGCACCCGGGCCGATCTGCTGCTTTCCTTTGGTAAACTGACATGGCCGCATCTGCTGGCACGCGCCATGCTGGCCGAACAGCTTTACCGCGCCCAGAGCATTATCAGCGGTCACCCTTACCATCGGGATTGAAACCGGCGGCAAAACCCGCTAACGTCGCCCTTTCACGGGGGTACACACTTATGCAACCTTATACGGTTAAATCTTACGCCGAGCAGATGGATGGCATCGTCGGCAGCATTGAAGAAATGGGTGCGCTGGTCTGCGATGCGATTGCCATTGCCGGGCGTGCAGCGGTGCAACGCGATACCACGCTGCGCACGCAGGCCAAAGCCAATGACAAAGACATCAACGCCTTGCAGGAAAAGATCGACCAGCAGATCGCTGAGATGCTGGCCCAGCAAAGCCCGATGGCTTCGGAGCTGCGCTTTATTCTCTCCGCCCTCAAAATTGCCAATACGCTGGAGCGCACAGGTGATCTGGCCAAAAACACCACAAAGCGGCTGGTACGTTGTGAGGTGCCGTTTTCCGATGCCATTGAAGCGCAGATCGGGGAGCTGGTGAAAGTGGATACCGCCATGCTGCGCGCCGCGCTGGTGGCCTTCCGCGATCAGGATGACGACGGGGCGCTCGCCGTCTGGAAGCGTGACGATGAGGCAGACGCGCTCTGCCGCGACGTGTTTTCCTCATTGCTGGATCAGATGGGAGATACGCCGGGGCAGGAATCCGGCATGGTGGACGCGCTGTTTGCTGTGAAGCAGTTTGAGCGTATCGCGGACTATGCCACCAGCATCGCCAAAACAGTGCATTACATCACCACCGGAGAAAAACCCCGCAAGAGTATTCTGGAAGACTTATGAGTGATCGCCCCAAACCCGTAGTGCTGGCTATTCTGGATGGCTGGGGGCACCGGCAGGAGACAGAGCATAATGCCATTGCCGCTGCGAGCACACCGCATTGGGATACGTTATGCAACAAGTATCCGGGCACGCTGATTGACGCCTCCGAGCAGGAAGTGGGGTTACCGCACGGCCAGATGGGAAACTCTGAAGTCGGGCATATGAATATTGGCGCTGGCCGCGTCGTCATGCAGGACTTACCACGTATTGACCGGGCGATAGCCGAGGATGAGATCAGCGAAAACCCGGCTCTGATTGCGTTTGTAGGATCACTGAAACTCAGCGGTGGTGTCTGTCACCTGATGGGCCTGTTCTCGGATGGTGGCGTGCATTCGCATATCGCGCATCTGGAAGCGCTGGCGCGGCTGCTCTCTGAGCAGGAGATTATGGTATATGTCCATGCCTTTCTCGACGGACGGGATACCCCACCGCAAAGCGCTATGGAGTATCTGACGGAGTGGGAGTCACGCTTTGCCGGGAACCCGCGCGTGAGCATCGCTACTGTAAGCGGGCGTTACTACGCTATGGACCGGGACAAGCGCTGGGAACGGGTGGAAAAAGCGTACCAGGCAATAGTCCATGCAAAAGGCGAGACGGCTACTGATGCCAAGAGCGCTGTCGAACAAAGCTATGCTTCCGATGTGGTGGATGAATTCGTGCTGCCGCATGTGATTGGCAACTATGCGGGCATGCATTCCGAGGACGGTATGCTGATGGCAAATTTCCGTGCTGACCGTGCGCGTCAATTGATGCATGCGATGGTCGATCCGGACTTTGACGGGTTTGCGCGCGATACGTTCCCGCTGATACAGGTCGTGCTGGGCATGGTGGAATACTCTGATGCGCTCACCCCTTACCTGCCTGCGATGTTCCCGGCACAAGTACCGGAACACACGCTGGGTGAGGTGGTCGCAGATGCCGGGCTGACGCAGCTGCGTATCGCTGAGACGGAGAAATACCCGCATGTAACCTTCTTTTTTAACGGCGGACGTGAGGATGTGTTTGACGGTGAAGAGCGCATTCTGATTCCCTCACCAAAAGTGGCTACCTATGACCTCCAGCCGGAAATGTCCGCGCCGGAAGTGACTGATGCGCTGGTCGATGCCATCGGGCGTGACACATTTGATCTGATTGTAGTCAATTACGCCAATACGGATATGGTTGGCCATAGCGGTAAATTTGACGCGGTGGTAAAGGCAGTGGAAGCAGTAGATGCCTGCCTTGGGCGTTTGTGGGAAGCGGTGGCGGCCCAAGGCGGGGTACTGCTGATTACCGCCGACCATGGCAATGCTGAGCAGCTCTATGATAAAGAGGAGGGTCAGCCCCATACCGCGCATACCCTGAATAAAGTACCGTTGGTAATGGCGGGCTATCAGGGTGACGCGGAACTGGAAGAGGGCAGATTGGCTGACATCGCACCGACCATCCTTGCGTTGCTACACCTTGAGCAGCCTTCCCAGATGACAGGCACCTCGCTTATTGTGGATGCCTGAGATGCGCCTCCTGCTCGCACTCACAGGCTGTCTTTGCGTTGCATGGCCTGCCTACGCCGAGCTGGATGACAGCATGCGTGAGCTGGAACGCACCCGCCAGCAGATTGAGGCATCCCGTCAGAAGCACGAACAAACCACACGCAACCTGGAGCGTATGGAGCGTGAAATGACGAAGCTGGCGGAGGACATCACGCTGGTGGCAGGGCAGTTGCAGGTGGGAGAGCAGGAACTGCTTGATATTGAAGAGAAGCTCACCGGGCTGGAACGCGAACGGCTTGAGCGTTACCGGGAACTGGAAACCCGTAAATCCCAGATTGGTACGATGCTCTCTACGCTGGTACGACTCGGGCAGTTTCCCAAAGAAACCGCGCTGGTGATGCCGGTCAGCTTTGTTGAGAAATTACGTGTCTCCCGCACGCTTAGTATGACCACAGACGGCCTGAAGCACGAAATGGCATCCCTGAATACCAAGATCGAAGAACTCAAAGATCTGGAACAAACGATTGCTGATAAGCGTGATGATGTAGAGAACCGTACAGCGCGCCTGCTAAAGCGGCAGAAGGAATTGCGGCGTGTGGTAACGCAGCGTAAAGGTATGATGGAGGCACTCTACAGTGAGAACCGGAAACAGCAGAAATCCATTGCGGCACTGGTAGAGCGCTCGGAAGATCTGCAGTCGCTGGTGAGAACACTGGAACAGGCACGTATTGACCAGGTGAATGACCAGTTCCGCCGTATCGGATTGCCCATGACAAAACCTGCAATTCCCGGCGGAAGCAAGAGGGCTTCCCGCTCAGCAGAGCCGGTGCGTACAGCGAGCGCCACGGCTACAAAACTGCCTTCCTTCAAAGCGGCAAAAGGGCGCCTTCGCATGCCTGCCGGGGGTAAGGTGATCGGCCAGTATGGGCAACGCCGCGGGGTCAATGACACGCTCAAAGGGCTAGAGATTACCACGCGCCCGGATGCGCAGGTGATTGCTCCTTATGATGGTGAGGTGCTGTTTACCGGGCCGTTTCGGGATTACGGCAATATGGTGATTCTGCGCCACAGTGATGATTATCATACATTGCTGGCGGGCTTAAGCGCACTGGACTGTGTGCCGGGTCAGCGTCTGCGTAAGGGAGAGCCGGTAGGGTTGATGGGGGAGACGCTTGAAGCACGCAGGCTGTATCTTGAGCTGCGGCATGGTGGAAAACCAACCAACCCTAAACCCTGGATTGCCGGTTTTGAGACATATGTAGCCAAGAATTAGTGCTTTAAAACTTCGCGCAACATTGTATTCTCTTTGACAGCGTATCACGCACATATCCAGAGCAGGGAGTAGTAGCTGCATGAGATTCACGTATCTGTATAGCGGTATTGTTATATTAGGCCTGTTGGTTGCCCCGTTCGGTGTCTCGCATGCGCAATCGGCAACAGCGCAGAGCAATGAAAAAACATATGAATTACTGAACCTGTTTGGCGATGTGTATGAGCGGGTGAAGAACGATTACGTGGAAGAGGTGGATGATGACCAGCTGATCGAAAACGCGATCAACGGTATGTTAACGTCGCTTGACCCGCATTCCGGGTATCTTAGCAAGAAGAATTTCGAGGAAATGCAGGTGCAGACCAAGGGCGAGTTTGGTGGCCTGGGCATTGAAGTGACCATGGAAAACGGCCTGGTGAAAGTCGTCTCGCCGATTGACGATACCCCGGCTTACCGCGCCGGTGTGGAAGCAGGCGATTACATTAGCCATATCGACGGTGAGCAGGTGCTGGGTCTGACACTTTCGGAGGCGGTCGAAAAGATGCGCGGGCCGGTAGGCACCGACATCAACATCACCATCCTGCGCGAGACGGAACCGGAACCACTGAAAGTGACCATTACCCGTGACCTGATTAAAATCCAGTCTGTACGCTTTCATGAAGAAGATGATATCGGCTATGTGCGTATCACGTCATTCTCCGAGCAGACCTACAAGGGGCTCGAGGATGCAGTGGTCGACCTGAAGAAGAAAATTCCTGACATGCAGGGGCTGGTGCTGGATTTAAGAAATAACCCCGGTGGGTTGCTCGATCAGGCGATTGCCGTAGCAGACGGGTTTCTCGATCATGGTGAAGTGGTTTCCACCCGCGAACGTGACCCGAATAATACCCGGCGCTATTCCGCCAAGCCGGGTGAACTGGTGCCGGGTTTGCCGATTGTTGTGCTCATCAATAACGGTTCGGCCTCCGCTTCGGAAATTGTAGCAGGCGCGCTGCAGGATCATAAGCGTGCGGTGGTGATGGGTACCAAATCGTTTGGCAAAGGTTCGGTGCAGACGGTGATTCCGCTGAAAGACCACGGGGCCATGCGCCTGACCACTTCCCGTTATTACACGCCTTCCGGTCGTTCCATTCAGGCGAAGGGGATTGAGCCGAATATTATTGTAGAGCAGGCAAAAATCTCGCCTGTTGAGGCTGCAGATCGGAAAGAAGCAGACCTGAGGGGCAGTCTGAAGAATGAGCAGGATCTGAAGCGTAAAGCGATTCAGAAACAGGATGATGAAGACGAGGGGGACAGTAAGCGGAGCCTGCGTGGGGGTCTGAAGGCAAAAGAAGATTTCCAGCTGGCGCGTGCGCTGGACTTGCTGCGCGGCATGGCAGTCTACCGTGCGACGACAGCGCAGTAACGGGATAAACGAACACAGCCAGGAAGGCGTAGATGGCGGAAGATAAAGCGCAAACACCTGCTAAGAAGGGCATCGGACGCCTTGTGCTGTTTGTGCTGGCGGGTGTCTTTACGCTGGCAGGTCTGGCACTGATCGTCCTTTTATTTATTGATGGTGGAGCCTCTCTGAAGGACAAGGCATTTGCGAAAGGGCAATATGCCCGCATCCTGATTGCAACCGGTGAAGTGGAAGGAAACCTTGCCTCACCGGACGAGGTAACGTCTGAGCCGGCACAGGAAGCGGAGAAGGCAACGCCTGAAGAAGCCCCTGCTGCACCTGAAGAAGCAACGCCCCCTGCAACGGAAGATGATCCGGTAACCGGTGAAGTGCAGGAAGAGCAGGCGCCTGATCCTGAGGTGACGACAGAGGAAGAAGCGTATCAGGAAAACCCCGATGCCCCGCCAACAGCGGTTTCTAAAATTCACAGTAAGGATATTCCTCCACCCGGACAGCCACAATCCGACAAGGCAGCGGTCGTGCCGTCCAGCAAAGATGTAGCCGTGCCGCTTAACGGTGCACTGAATCCCTCCCTGTATAAATCCTCGCCCAAGGGCAAATTACCCGTGATCAGTGATGGGGGTATGGAGCCGTGGCAATATTACGGCAAGAAAGCTGTCAGTGATAAAGAGCTGCCGGCGATTGCCATTATCGTGACCGGGCTGGGTATGAACCACAGTGCACTGGCCAGTGCGGTGAAAATGCCGGAGGCGGTGAGCCTGTCCTTCAGCCCATACGCATCTGAACTTCAGCAGCAAATTACCCGGGTACGGGCACTCGGGCACGAGGCATGGCTTGATCTG
>CAYMGS010000103.1:0-2701 GCA_964390025.1 uncultured Rickettsiales bacterium
TCCAGGAACGGAATCAGCGCCGCCGCCACGGAGACAAGCTGCTTGGGCGATACGTCGATAAAGTCGATCTGCTCAGGCGGAATCATTACAAAGTCCCCGGCCTTACGGCAGGAAATCATGTCATCAGTAAATTTACCGCTTTTATCGAGTTCGGCATTAGCCTGCGCAATCGTGTAGCGGCCTTCTTCCATGGCCGAGAGATAAATCACCTCATCGGTCACTTTACCATCCACTACCTTACGGTACGGGCTCTCGATAAAGCCGTATTTATTGACGCGGGAATAGGTCGCCATCGAATTAATCAGACCGATATTCGGGCCTTCCGGCGTTTCAATCGGGCAGATACGACCGTAATGCGTCGGGTGCACGTCGCGCACTTCAAACCCTGCGCGTTCTCGGGTCAGACCACCCGGGCCAAGCGCTGAAAG
The DNA here is from genome assembly GCA_964390025.1 of uncultured Rickettsiales bacterium. GTDB lineage: Bacteria > Pseudomonadota > Alphaproteobacteria > Rickettsiales > UBA998 > CAYMGS01. The sequence continues at coordinate 429 of CAYMGS010000103.1, forward strand.
ACGGCGCTTATGTGTAATCTCAGACAGCGGGTTGGTCTGGTCCATAAACTGGGAGAGCTGCGAGGAACCGAAGAACTCCCGCACGGCCGCAGCCAGCGGCTTGGAGTTCACCAGATCATGCGGCATCACCGTGTCGATATCGACCGAACTCATGCGCTCGATAATACCGCGCTCCATGCGCAGCAGGCCGATACGGAACTGGTTTTCCATCAATTCACCGACCGAACGCACACGACGGTTGCCGAGATGGTCAATATCGTCAATCTCACCTTTACCATCACGCAGGTCTACGAGTTGACGCACGGTGGCAACGATATCTTCTTTGATCAGCACACCGGTATCAATGTCGGTCTCCTGATTCAGGCGTGAATTCATTTTCACACGGCCAACTTCGGACAGATCATACCGCTCCGCCTCGAAGAACAGCGAGTTAAACAATGCTTCCGCTGCTTCCGGCGTGGTCGGCTCACCCGGGCGCATGACGCGGTAAATATCCAGCAGCGCCTCTTCCCGGCTGTTATTTTTATCGGCGAGCAAAGTGTTGCGGATATACGGACCAACATGAATATCATCGATCGCCAGTACCGGCATTTCCGTCAGCCCCACCTCTTCCAGCATGGCCAGCGTGTCTTTAGTCAGCTCATCACCGGCTTCCACATAGATCTCGCCGGTGGAGGTGTTGACAATATCCTGCGCAATGAATTTGCCCAGCATCTCATCGCGGGAAATCAACAGCGCATTCAGCCCGTCTTCTTTCAGCTTCTTCGCCTTGCGCGGGGTGATCTTGGTACCGGCTTCAGCAACAGCCTTACCGGTCTTAGCATCCACCAGATCAGAAATCAGCTTCACGCCACGATAACTGTCCGGGTTGTAGGGGATTTCCCAGCCATTCTTGTGCTTGGCATAAATAAGTGTATCGTAGAATGTGCCTAAAATCTCGTCCGTTTCCATGCCAATGGCACGCAGCAGCGAGGTGACGGGCAATTTACGACGACGGTCAATACGGGCATAGACCAGATCCTTGGCATCGAACTCGAAATCCAGCCAGGAACCACGGTACGGAATCACACGTGCAGAGAACAGAATCTTGCCTGAGGAATGGCTCTTACCTTTATCATGATCGAAGAACACACCCGGGGAGCGGTGCATCTGCGATACAATCACACGTTCGGTGCCGTTGATGATGAACGTTCCGTTCTCCGTCATCAGGGGCACATCACCCATGTAGACGTCCTGCTCCTTGATGTCCTTGATCTCACGGGCACCGGTATCTTCATCAACGATCCATACGATCAGACGCAGGGTCACGCGCAGCGGCGCGGAGAAGTTAATGCCGCGCTGACGGCATTCTTCTACGTCATATTTCGGGGTATCAAAAGCATAAGAAACATATTCCAGCGTCGAGGTATCCGAAAAATCCTTGATCGGAAAGACAGACTTGAGCACGGAATGCAGCCCGGTATCGGAACGCTCTGCAGCGGTGCCTTCTGCCTGCAGGAATTGATCATACGAGGTTTTCTGCACCTCAATGAGGTTCGGCATACTGCTGACCGAACGGATTTTACCAAAGTTTTTACGAATACGCTTACGGGAGGTAAAGGTATGCGCGGACGTTGCTGCTGCCTTTTTAGCCATCAGACCCTCTTGCTATACAATCAATATGCGCCAGTTATTGCTGGCATTTCACAGGAACCCTCTTCTCTACAAAAGAACAGGGAGACGTCATGCGCCAACGGGGCCATCGCAACCACTGCGATGCCCCGTTACGCTTATGCCAGAACGTTACTTAAGTTCAACTTTGGCGCCAGCTTTCTCGAGCTGAGCCTTCAGCTTGTCGGCTTCTTCTTTGTTGACGCCTTCTTTCACGTCTTTCGGTGCACCTTCCACCAGGTCTTTTGCTTCTTTCAGACCCAGACCGGTGATCGCACGCACTTCCTTGATGACTTCAATTTTCTTGTCACCGGCAGCTGCCAGTACCACAGTGAATTCATCTTTTGCTTCTTCAGCTGCCGCACCCGGAGCAGCGCCACCAGCGGCTGCAACAGCAACCGGAGCAGCAGCGGATACGCCCCATTTATCTTCAAGCAGCTTGGAAAGCTCTGCCGCTTCCAAAACGGTCAGTGCGGAAAGATCTTCCACGATTTTATCCAGATTAGCCATGTTTAGTCCCCTTATGTTACCAAATTAAATTCTACGCAATTAATCCATGCACCCTGCCTAGGATTCCGAAGCGCCGTAAGCGCCACATACACGCGCCAGCTGTCCGGCAGGCG
>CAYMGS010000103.1:2711-7853 GCA_964390025.1 uncultured Rickettsiales bacterium
GCACCACCCCGGCGATGCGCGTTGCCGGAGTAACGAGCAGCGAAAGAATCTTCGCTCTCAGTTCATCGAGCGACGGCAGTTTCGCCAACGCTTGAATTTCTTTAATATCGAGCACCTTGTCACCGAACGCGCCGCCAACAAGTACCAGCTTTTCATTCTCCTTGGAGAATTCCGCAATCACCTTCGCTGCCGCCACCGGATCATTGGCATATGCCACCGCCGTCGGGCCAGTAAACATATCGCTCAGGCTATCATATTTCGTATCTTTCAGTGCCAGCTTGGTCAGCAGATTATTCGTCACTTTCAGACCGGCACCTGCTTCGCGCACCTTACCGCGCAGGTCTGTCATTTCAGCGACGTTCAGCCCTTTGTAATGAACGACCAACAGAATCTCGGCACCACCGAAATGTCCGTTCATCGTCTCAACCCATGCTTTTTTCTCTGCGCGATTCACTGATCACTCTCCGTTTTATCTATCCGTTATGCCGCAAGGCTGGCCACATCCACTGTCACAGCCGGCCCCATGGTAGAGGAAAGATGTAATTTACGAATGTAAGCCTCTTTGACCGCCGACGGCTTTGCCTTGTTCAGAGCATCCATCAGGGTGCGAATATTCTCTTCCAGCGCTTTCTCGGTAAAGCTCGCCTTACCCACACCGGCATGGACAATCCCGGCTTTTTCAACACGGAACTCCACCTCACCACTTTTAGAGGACTTCACTGCCTCTGCCACATTCGGTGTTACCGTGCCCAGCTTAGGGTTAGGCATCAGACCGCGCGGGCCAAGCAGCTTACCGACACGCCCCACCAGCGCCATCATATCCGGCGTCGCAATGCAGCGATCAAAATCCATGTCGCCTTTCTGGATACGCTCCATCAGGTCTTCCGCACCCACAATATCAGCGCCGGCTTTCTTGGCTTCTTCTGCCTTGTCGCCCTTGGCGAAAACAGCCACACGCACCGCTTTACCAAGTCCGTTCGGCATGGCCACGGAGCCACGAATCATCTGATCGGACTGCTTGGCATCAATACCGGTATTGATGGCGACTTCCACCGTCTCATCGAACTTGGTGGATGCATTACCTTTTACGAGCTTCACAGCTTCCGCCAGCGGATATGCTTTTGCCGCTTCTACTGCCTCATATGCCTTACGAATACGCTTGCCTTGCTTTGCCATGATCCCTACTCCACTACTTCCAGACCCATTGAAAGAGCAGAGCCGCGCACCATCTGGGCGGCTGCATCAATGGTATGCGCATTCAGGTCAGCCATTTTCTTCTCGGCAATCTCACGAATCTGCGCCATGTTAATTTTTCCAGCCACTTCCTTACCCGGATTGGAGCCGCCCTTTTTCAGCTTGGCCGCCTGCTTGATAAAGTAAGACACCGGCGGCAGCTTCATGATGAAACTGAACGAACGATCCACGTATACCGTGATGGTCACCGGAATCGGCACACCCGGAGTTTCCTTTAGCGTTGCCGCATTGAAGGCTTTGCAGAACTCCATAATGTTCACACCCTGCTGACCCAGAGCGGGTCCGATGGGGGGAGACGGGTTGGCTTGCCCGGCAGGAATCTGCAGTTTGATATATCCTTGTATTTTCTTAGCCATTGCTGCCTCTTCTAGTGCCGCGTTTCTTGCGCGAGGGTCGGGAATATAGACCACTTCCCGCAAAAAACAAGTGTTTTTTTCATGATGTCAGCCATTCCACACCGGACATGGCCGTTGCTACGGATTATCCGACCTTCTCCACCTGCGTGTATTGCAGGTCTACCGGGGTTGGGCGGCCAAAGATCGTCACAGAAACTTTCAGGCGTTCCTTGTCTTCTTCGACCTCTTCGACGATACCAACGAAGGAATCGAACGGACCGTCTACCACCTTCACCTGCTCACCGATCTCAAAGACCACGGTATTCTTCGGACGCTCTAGCCCTTCACGCACCTGCGCAAAGATCGCTTCCGCCTCCCGCTCGGAGATAGGCTGCGGCTTGTTGCCGCCACCACCGAGAAAACCGGTGACTTTCGGAATGCTCTTCACCAGATGCCAGGTGTCGTCATTCATCACCATTTTCACCAGCACGTAACCAGGGAAAAACTTGCGCTCGGTGGCCACTTTCTTGCCGCGGCGCATTTCCACCACGTCTTCCACCGGTACCGTCACTTCTTCAAACTTCTCGGTCAGGCCTTTCTGCGCCGCCTGCTCTTCAATCGCCAGCGCCACTTTCTTCTCAAAGCCTGAATAGGCATGCACGATATACCAGCGCGCCTTACTACCTTTTTTTGCTTCCGGCTTCGGCTGCTCCGCCATATCCTGAGCCGCTACCGCCGCCACCTCTGCGCCTGCTTCTTCTGTCTTGTTTTCTGCTGCGTCTGCCACCGCTGTCTCCTTGTTGTGTTCAGTCATATTGTTACGCGCCACCCATGCCGAGAACCAGCTCCACCGCCCAGCGCACGATATTATCCACCAGCAGGAAAAAGATCGCCATAATGACGGTCAGCACCAGCACCATCGCCGTGGAAATCGTCGTTTCCTTACGGGTCGGCCACGTCACCTTGCTAGTTTCCTGACGCACTTCGCGGATAAATTTCGCCGGGTTGATTTCTGCCATGCCTGCTTCCTTCAGAGCTAATTTTCCTCATTCCTCCCCTGTGTCCCGCTGCCGGGCCAGAGAATCTATACATAAGGGGAAGTGAGAGGGGCTACATAGCAGCTTCACGGGGCGTGCTCAAGCAAATTCTTGTCCCTTTTTCGATGCAACAGGTGGTCGTACAGATACCCGGTGAATGAACCCTGTATATGCTTAAGAGCGACCGCGCATATCCACCATTGGGCGTTTTTCTCGCACATCACATTGTAGGTGATTGGCTATCGACTGCATCAGATGTGTGGCAATCGCTCTGGACGCCTCCTCATCTGCTGCACTGACCGTAATACGCACTTCATCCTGCAACTGCTTACGGTGCAATTCGTACGGCATTTCCGGGTTGTTCAGCGGCTCGGGAAACTGAATCAACTTGCCCCATTGCTGATTTATTTTCTCAAAAGCCGGGTTCAGCTGGCGCTCCGGTTGCGCACTATGACGCTCATTGACCTTGAGATAGATGACCGTATCAAACATCTCTATGTCACGCACCAGAGGTGCTCCCTCTGGCTGAGGCTCGTGCAGGGTGCTGTAACATGGAACCGTGTTTCCGATATAGGTATAGACAGGGGTTTTACCCTTACCCTCTTTCACTTTTTATAATAATAGCCGCCCGGCTGATCATCATTCATATACAAGACGATAACAAGTTGCGGAAAAGAAGGCAATGATGCAAATAGACGCTTGCATACGAAGGAATGGCAGGGGCGACAGCTATCACGTTCTCCTGCTAGGCTACTGTCTTTCATTGATAGATAGAGATAGATTCGGATCTTATACCCCCAAATGTACCCCTAAACTCCCATGGTAACGCCCCGGACGACAAATGATGGCACTCTCATGGGCTAATCTAAAGCAATAAACTAATAGGCCAAACGTTGATATGTGAGTCTCCTCCTTCAAAATTAAAAGGTAGACTCTAAGACAATCTGGATCGGTGTACCGGGGCAGGTCAGCTTTTATCCCTTTACTTTCTTCAGTGCTGGTAACGGCTCTTTAGCCAATACAAGGGGGCGTCCGATAGAGTAATAAGTGAACCCAAGCGTGGCCATTTCCTCCGGTGAGAAGACATTACGCAAATCCACAATCACTGGCGCTTTCAGCTGTACTTTCGCTGCTGCCATATCCATGGTGACAAACTCCTGCCACTCGGTGGCAAGCACCAGCACATCCGCATCACGTATGGCGTCTTCCTTGCTGTCAACATAGTCAACAATCGGCCCGGTCACTTTCTTAGCATTTGCCATACCCTTGGGGTCATACGCGGCTACATATGCGCCCTGACGCGCAAGCGCTTCCGCGATGGAGACCGCCACGCTGTCGCGCACATCGTCAGTTTCTGCCTTAAAGGCGACACCAAGAAAAGCGATCTTTTTATCTTCCACCTCACCTCCTGCCGCTTCAATAATCTTTGCAGCCATACGGTGCTGACGTTGACGGTTTACGCCAATCACGGCTTCCACGATCGTCACCGGCGATAATGCACGTTCCCCGATGCCCACCATCGCCAAAGTATCCTTCGGAAAGCAGGAACCACCATAACCTGGCCCGGCTTTGAGGAATTTGGCGCCGATGCGACTGTCCAGACCAATGCCATGTGCAACGTCTTCGACATTAGCACCCAGGCTTTCGCACAGATCGGCAATCTCGTTGATGAAACTCACTTTGGTTGCCAGAAACGTATTGGCGGCGTATTTAATGAGTTCGGAGGAAATGATCCGGGTGAAAAAGACTGGCACCCCCTGATCTGAAAGTGGTTTGTACAGACGCTCCATCACTTCCTTCGCGCGCTCACTGTCCGTGCCAACCACCACGCGATCCGGTTTCATAAAGTCTTCAACGGCACATCCTTCGCGCAAAAACTCCGGATTAGAGACGACATCAAATTCCAGGGCCGGGTTTTCACGTGTGATAATTTTGGCAATTTCATGGCCGGTGCCGGCAGGTACGGTGGATTTGGTCACAACCACAGCATAATGATCAAGGGTATTAGCAATTTCTTCGGCTACACCGTATACGTAGCTGAGATCGGCCAAACCATCTCCGGCGCGCGTAGGCGTGCCCACGGCAATGCTGATGACTTCTGCATCGGCCACGGCGTCTTTCAGGTCAGTGGTAAAATGCAAACGACCAGCTTCCACGTTACGCGCCACCATGTCAGCCAGTCCCGGCTCATAAATTGGCATTTCCCCGCGTAGCAGGACATCTACTTTATCCTGCTGATTATCTACGCAGGTAACCTCCATACCCATCTCTGCAAAGCATGTGCCGCTTACCAGCCCCACATACCCTGTACCAATCACAGCAACCTTCATGCCTACTCCTGATGACCTAATCACACCCATGGTTCGCGCGCTTTATAATCTACAAAGGTTAATAAGGCAATATAATACCGGAAATGGTGTTGATATGTGTGAGGTGTTTCCCCTTTGGATAATAAGGAAACTTCCGATTTATTGTGAAGAGAATCTGTATCTATCCGGATAGCAAATTAATTGCCT
>CAYMGS010000104.1:0-7802 GCA_964390025.1 uncultured Rickettsiales bacterium
ATCGAACGGCTGGAAGAAGAAAAAAACAATATTGCCACCGATATCCGCGAAGTCTTTGCCGAAGCCAAGGCGAACGGCTACGACACTAAGACCATGCGTAAAGTGATATCTCTGCGCAAACTGGATGCCGCCGACCGCGATGAGCAGGAACACATGCTTGACCTCTACAAACAGGCACTTGGCATGCTCCCCGACCTGGAAGAAGAAGCGGCATAAAACGTTTCAGGCTCAAACACGTGTACGACCTTGTAAATTGCTGCATTGCAGCATGCAAGAAGGGCTGGACAAGCACGCCCTGAGCTAATACAAACTTTGGCATCTGATTCTTACCTAAAGGAGGAAACATGGGCGAACATCATCCTGATATTGTGATTGTCGATGCCGTACGGACACCGGTTGGCGGTTTTCTGGGCGGCTTGTCTACGGTAAGTGCGCATAAGCTTGGCGCGACAGTGATCAAAGCATTGCTGGAGCGCACCGGCGTGGACGGTGCGGATATTTCTGAGGTGATCTTAGGGCAGGTGCTGACCGCTGCACAAGGCCAGAACCCGGCACGTCAGGCTGTGATCGAAGCAGGTCTGCCCGAGAGCGTTCCCGGCTGGGTTATCAATCAGGTATGTGGCTCAGGTCTGCGCGCCGTCGCGCTGGGCATGCAGGCGATCTATAACGGCGATAGCTCCATCGTGATTGCCGGTGGTCAGGAAAACATGTCACTGGCACCGCATGCCAGCACCATACGCACCGGTCAGAAAATGGGCCCGGCAACGCTGGCCGATACCATGATCGTGGACGGACTATGGGACGCCTTTAACAACTACCATATGGGCACTACCGCAGAGAACGTGGCTAAGAAGTACAGCATCAGCCGTGAGGAACAGGATGCATTTGCACTGGCCTCCCAGCAGAAAGCCGGGGCGGCTATGGAAGCGGGTAAGTTTAACGATGAGATTGTACCGGTCATTGTCCCGAACCGTAAAGGTGATATTACCGTAGATACGGATGAACATCCCCGCCCGCAAACCGACGAAGCCGGACTGGCCAAACTGCGCCCTGCCTTTGATAAAGAAGGCACGGTAACGGCGGGTAATGCTTCCGGCATTAATGACGGTGCCGCTGCCGTGATGCTGATGAGCGCAGACGAAGCCGAAAAACGTGGTCTGATGCCACTGGCTACCATCCGTAGCTGGGCACATGCAGGCGTATCCCCCGATATTATGGGCACCGGCCCGATTCCGGCTTCCAAAAAAGCGCTGGAGCGTGCCGGATGGAGCGCCGGTGATCTGGATCTGATCGAAGCCAATGAAGCGTTTGCCGCGCAGGCCATTGCCGTGAATAAAGATATGGGCTGGGATACGGAGAAGGTCAACGTGAATGGCGGAGCGATCGCGCTGGGCCACCCGATTGGCGCTTCCGGCGCACGTGCGCTGACTACCCTGCTGCATGAGCTGAAACGCCGTGACGGAAAAAAAGGTCTGGCCACGCTGTGTATCGGCGGGGGTATGGGCGTCGCACTTTGCGTAGAACGTTAATATTTAACTATAACATATTGGGAGGCCGGTAGGCCCGCACGTAGTGTATTAAGTAACAAAGGAGAAACTATATTATGGGTCGTTTAGCATTGGTTACCGGGGGCACTCGCGGTATTGGTAAAGCCATCTGTCTGGCACTGAAAAAAGCGGGCTACGACGTAGCCGCCAACTACGCATCACGTGATGAGGCAGCCAATGCCTTTAAAGAGAAAACCGGTGTCGCGGTCTATAAATGGGATGTCTCAAATTTTGAAGCTTGTAAGGAAGGCATTGCACGTCTGGAACAGGACTTCGGCAAGAAAGTCGAGGTGCTGATTAATAATGCCGGCATTACCCGTGACGGCATGATGCACAAAATGGACGCGGAGAACTGGGGTAAGGTGATCGATACCAACCTCAACTCCTGCTACAACATGTCCCGTAACGTGATTGAAGGCATGCGCGAGCATAAATTCGGCCGGATTGTCAATATCAGTTCAGTAAACGCACAGCTCGGCCAGCTGGGGCAGACTAACTATTCCGCAGCTAAAGCCGGGATTTTGGGTTTTACCAAAGCGCTGGCACGTGAGACGGCGGCCAAAGGCATTACGGTGAACGCCATTGCGCCAGGGTATGTGAGTACGGATATGACCGCTTCCGTTCCGGATAAGGTGATGGAACAGATCATCGCCGGGATTCCGGTAGGCCGCATGGGTGAGCCGGAAGAGATTGCACGTGCGGTGATGTTCCTTATTGCCGATGAAGGCGGGTTCATTACCGGTGAAACACTGTCGATCAATGGTGGTCAGTTCATGGAGTAAGGAAGCCTTTTGCCTTAGGGTCAAGGATTACCGTCCGTGAAAATCGTCACCTGGAATATCAACTCCATTCGTCAGCGCATCACGCATCTGCTGGACTTTCTCGATGCCGAGTCGCCGGATATCGTGTTGCTGCAGGAGACCAAGGTACCGGACGATAAATTCCCGGTGATGGAGATTGAGGAGCGCGGGTATAATCTCGCGATCCATGGCCAGAAAACATTTAACGGGGTGGCCATCCTCTCGCGCTATCCGCTGGATGATATCATCACCGCACTGCCCGGTGATGAGGAAGACGTGCAGTGCCGTTACATTGAAGCGGTCGCCTCCCTGCCCGGCAGTGCAATACGTGTAGCATCCGTGTACGTACCTAACGGGCAAGCCCCTGACTCCGACAAATTTGCCTATAAAATGCAATTCTTTGAGCGTCTGCAACAGCATGCAGAAGCCCTGCTCCGACATGAGGAAATGCTGGTGCTGGGCGGGGATTATAATGTGGCGGCAACAGCGGACGATGTCTACGACCCTAAGGGGCTGGAGGATACAGTATGCTTTCACCCGCGAGAACGTGAACATCTGCGCAGGCTATTGCATCTGGGACTATATGACAGCTGGCGTGCACTGAATCCGAATACGCAGGCCTATAGCTGGTGGGACTATCGTGGTGGCGGCTTCCAGCATGATAAAGGCATGCGCATCGATTACCTGCTGGCTTCACCTGAGGCGCTGGATGCCATGAGTGGCTGCGTGATGCTGCGGGACGAACGCGGCAAAGAAAACCCGTCGGACCATATACCTGTGATAGCGGAATTAAGCGTTTAAATTAAAACCCGGTATCGACCGGCTCCGGACGTTCCGGACGTTGCTCAGGCCGCTGTGCTGGTTGTGGCGGTTGTGGTTGCGGCTGCGCATTAGCCGGTGTTTGCTGCGGTGGAACTGGCTGTTGCGCTGGTGCTGGCTGCTGGGGATGCGCCGTCGGAGGAGACTGCACGGGCTGAGGCGCAGGCGTTGGTTGCGATGGCGGCGCGGACTGTGGCATGGGGGGTGCCTCTCCCCCGATTTCTGCCTGAACAGCACGCGTTTGTGAAAACACTCCCTGCCCTCCGGCCGTAGGTAATGGAAGCACTTTGTTACGTCCTGAATTCTTAGCATCATACAGCGCCACATCAGCCCGCTTTACCAATTCTGCTGCCGTATCACCGGTGAGGTTCAGATTCGATACACCGATACTTACCGTTTTATGAATCTGCCCAACCTCATGCGACACCTTAAACACATGCTCCTCAACCATGCGGCGCATCCGCTCACCCATCTCATAGGAGGCAATTTCATTGGTCTCGGGCATTAGCACTACGAATTCTTCTCCACCCAGACGCGCCGCCAGATCGGAACCACGTGTGGAGTTTACAATCACGTCTGCCAGTTGTTTTAGCACCTCATCGCCGACGTCATGGCCATAGGTATCATTGACGGGTTTAAAATGATCCATGTCCATAATCATCAGAGCGAGCGGTTTGTGGTTTTCCATCGCCTGCTGCACCACGTTCATGATGTGCGTGTCCAGATAATGCCGGTTATACAGGCCGGTCAGCTTATCGGTAATCGCCATGGAGAGGCTGGTCTGGTAATTCGCTCTAAGCGCTTCCTGATATTTTTTACGACGTATCTGGGTTTTTAGCCGGGCGATCATTTCGTTATCATCGACGGGCAAAATGAGGTAGTCATTAATACCAAGCTCCAGACCTTTTAACATGAGCTGGTCTTCATGCTCATCCACCAGCATGATGACCGGAATATGCCGAAGTTCCTCGACTGTTTTAAGTTGTGTTGCCAGCCGTAATCCATCTATCTCCATCAACTCGGTGCTGATGATGATCAGATCAATCTCCTCGGCTTTTCTCTCAGCATGCGCGCGCGCTTCTTCCGGGTCTTCTATAACCTCTACCTTGTAATACTGCGATAATGTTTCGTTGATGCGTTTCGTCTGCACCACATCATCATCTATCACCAATACGCTGGAGCCGGAAACATCCGAGGTAAAACTATTTTCATCATCACCGATCACGCCAATTTCCTGACCGGTTTTGTTTCGCATGCGCAGTTCATCCAGCAACACCTTGATACGGATGAGAGAGCGTACACGTGCAAAAAGCGCCGTATCATTGATGGGCTTGGTGATAAAATCATCCGCGCCCGCTTCCAGCCCCTGAACACGATCAGAGACATCGGACAGCGCCGTGACCATCACAACCGGGATATGCGAAATAGAGACATCTTCTTTCATACGGCGGCACGCCTCAAAGCCATCCATACCCGGCATCATGACGTCCAGTAATATCAGGTCAGGTTTATGTTGTTTGGCCTGCTCTATCGCCTCAAAACCATTACGGGCCGTGACCACATCGTAATACTCCGCAGATAGCTTGGCCTCAAGCAATTTGACGTTTGCCGGGACATCGTCCACTACCAGTATCAGTGCGGTCATTAGCAGGCTCCTGCGTGTTCTTCATCGAGAAACTTACGCACCGCACCCAGAAAGTCACTGATGGAAATAGGTTTAGAAATATAGGCTTCACAGCCCGCACGAAGAATCTTTGTCTCGTCATCCTTCATCGCAAAAGCAGTCACAGCAATGATGGGAATATGGCGAATCGTTTCGTCGGCCTTGATACGCTCCGTCACCTCCAGACCTGAAATTTCCGGAAGCTGAATGTCCATCAGGATAAGATCAGGTTTAATGCTGCGCGTCAGATTGATCGCCTCATAGCCCTCTTTGGTCTCCACCGTTTCATATCCATTTGCGTTCAGCAGATCCCGAAACAATTTAAGATTCAGGTCATTATCTTCCACAATAAGGATTTTTTTCTTTTCGCTATCCAATTCACTGGCCTTTGTCTGATGATTAACCGCTAGCATTCACACACCATTATTACGCGCAATTTTGAGCAGTCTCAGCATAGCATGCATATGTTAAAAATACCTTTACATATCGCAGGCCTGCCAGACATCATATGCAATAATTATTCGTCTTCCTCAAAGCGATTCTCAATGAGTTCCTGCAGGCTACCCAGCACCGCCTCTGCATCCTCCCCGGAAGCGAATATGTCCAGTTCCGTGCCCTTATCAGCTCCAAGCATCATCAGCCCCAGCAACGAATTACCGCCTACCGGCCCGGCATGCTCTGCATCTTCAGGTGACAGTTCCTCGATATCTGCCTTCTGAACAGTGACTTCAGCACCAAAATGCTCCACTGTTTTGACAAATCTGGCAGCCGCACGGGCATGGAGCCCTTTTTTATTACAGATCGTAACGCGGAGACTTTGCCGCATAGCCAGCTACTCAGACGGCTTGAGCAGATTACGGGCGATATTGACATATTTACGCCCCGATTCCTGCGCCTGCAGGACAGCCTGTGATAATGGCAGCGCATTGCGAATGCTGACCAGCTTGATCAGCATGGGGAGATTCAGCCCCGCTAACACTTCAATGGAATCGCTGTTCATCACCGAGATAGACAGGTTTGAGGGTGTGCCACCGAACATATCGGTTAGAATGGCTACGCCTGTGCCTTTATCTACAAACTCCACGGCATTCATGATTGCCTCACGGCATTTTTCCATATCATCATTGGGCTCAATGCATACCGTTGCGATACGCTCCTGCCGCCCCATGATATGTTCGACGATTTTGACAAACTCTTCTGCGAGATTGCCGTGTGTGACAAGTACAATACCAATCATAGATTCCTCAGGCTATAACCCTTAATAACCCTTACCCTATCTATCAAGTAAATAATGATTTCCGGGCCTCAGGAAGCGCGTATTTCCCGGTGTCGCACCGTAACGGCAACGCCTTGTTCAGCCAGACACTCCGCCATACGCTTCGTCAGAAACACCGAACGATGCTTGCCGCCGGTACAGCCAAATGCCAATGTTAGCAGACGTTTTCCCTCTTCCCGATACCATGGCAGCGTTTGCAGTACTAAGGTAGAAATATGGTTAAACGCATCTTCAAAACGCTCATCCTGCATAATATGCTCACCTACCGCCGCATCCAGCCCGGTAAGAGGGCGCAAGTCCGGATGATAATGAGGATTACGCAAAAACCGCACGTCGAATACCAGATCAGCTGATCGTGGAAGACCGTGCTTATATGAGAATGAAATCACCTCAACATGGAACGGAGCCTCTTCCGCAGCAAAACGCTGTTGAATGCTGCGTTGCAGCTCACGCGGTGTCAGGCCGGACGTATCAATAACATCCTCCGCCATATCTTTCATTGGCTTCAGCAGCGTGATCTCGGCCTGTACAGCGTCGGATACCGGCCGGTCAGCTGTCAGCGGATGCGGGCGACGCGTCTCCTTAAAACGCCCCAACAACACATCCACGTCAGCACTCAGGAACACCAGATCAAAGCTTTTGCCGTAGCGGGAGCGCAAGGCTTCCACGACAGCAGTAAACTGCTCCATGGTAAAACCATGCGCCCGTATATCCGAACCAATTGCAAGGTAGTCCGCTTCCGATTCCAGAGATTCCACTACGGAGGCCAGCGCCTTTAACGGTATATTATCCATGACTTCATAGCCGACGTCTTCAAGCGCGCGCAACGCCACGCTTTTGCCTGCACCGGAATACCCGCTAATGATGACCAGATGTTTCATAAGGATGCAGCATGCCGTGTTTTAAGCTGCCGGGCAAGATGCTGTGCGATCCACAAGCGTATTTTTGCGCAGGAGGAAGCATGCAACAGATTTAAGCGAAGTAATGGCAGCTCTACTCCCAGATACGAAGCAGTCACATCTTCAGGAAGGCGCTCCGGTGACGCGCTATTCTCCACTGCAAACCCAACAGGACATAATGGGACACAGACCATATGCATAACTCCCAGTCCCCTGACCTCCAGCATTCCCTGCAATCGCTCCGGGGCGCGTGCCGTTAATATGCCCTCCGTTGATTTTTCGAGAATCACGCGGTCATCGGCAACCAATTCGGCGCCCGTATCGATCAGGCGCAGGCATATGTCTGATTTTCCACTGCCGGATGCCCCAATCATAAGGACGCCACAGCCATTGATGCTGACACAACTGCCATGCACCTGTTCAGCAAGCGATGAGGTGAGTTTACTCATGATCGATCAGTATGCGATGCATCCCCTCACGGGTTGATGCTAAACGGAGGGCTTCACACAACTCTCGGTCTCTGAGCATCCTGGCAATATGCGCCAGCATTTTCAGATGTTCCGTACTGCTCTCAGCCGGGGCAAACAGCACAAATAATAAATCCACCGGCCTGCCGTCCGGAGCATTGAAGTGAATGGGGTTTTTAAGCCGTATAAATTCACATAAGACCTCTTTCAGGCCTTGCAGGCGTGCGTGAGGAATCGCCACGCCGCCACCGCATGCCGTGCTACCCAGGCGTTCTCGTGCCATCAATGCCTCGAATATCTCTTTTTATTTATTTTTTTTATTTTTTTTTGT
>CAYMGS010000105.1:0-2585 GCA_964390025.1 uncultured Rickettsiales bacterium
CTGCATGAGGACCTGAAGATTCGCGGGTATCTGAAGAAAACGCTGAATGCGGCAGGTATCAGTAAGATCGTGATCGAGCGCCCGTCGAAAAAAGCGCACATTTCCATTCATACCGCCCGTCCGGGTATCGTGATCGGGAAAAAAGGTGCGGATATTGAGAAAATGAAAAAAGATCTGTCCCGTTTTACGAAAGACGAGATTCAGATCAATATCGTGGAAATTCGTAAGCCTGAACTGGATTCCACACTGGTAGCCGAAAGCATTGCACAACAGCTGGAGCGCCGCGTGGCCTTCCGCCGTGCGATGAAACGCGCCGTCCAGTCTGCCATGCGTCTGGGTGCGCTGGGTATCCGTATCAACTGCTCGGGACGCCTGGGTGGTGCTGAGATTGCGCGCATGGAATGGTATCGTGAAGGACAAGTGCCACTTCATACCTTGCGTGCCGATGTAGATTATGGTATAGCGAGCGCCCACACCACGTATGGGGTGATTGGCGTGAAGGTCTGGATCTATAAAGGTGAGATCCTTGGAGACCAGCAAGACGAGAAAAATGAACAAAAGGCTGCCGCGTAAATTCGGGGCGAAACATAACGGTAAAGAGATAACGGGAAGCTGACCATGCTGAGTCCGAAGAGAACAAAATACAGGAAGGCCCATAAAGGCCGGATCCACGGAAATGCCAAAGGTGGGTATGACCTCAACTTTGGTCAGTACGGTCTGAAGGCGCTGGAGCCTGAGCGTATTACGGCACGCCAGATTGAGGCCGCCCGTCGTGCGATTACCCGCCATGTAAAGCGTGTGGGTCGACTCTGGATTCGTGTGTTCCCGGATGTACCTGTGTCCTCCAAGCCGGCGGAAGTGCGGATGGGTAAAGGTAAAGGCTCCGTGGAATACTGGGCGTGCCGGGTGAAGCCGGGCCGCGTGCTGTTTGAAATTGACGGCGTGCCCGCCGAGCTGGCCCGTGAAGCGTTTGAACGCGGTGCCGCCAAACTGCCGATTAAGACGAAATTTATCGCGCGGGTAGGAGAGTAACATGGCAAAAGATACACAGGTATTCTCCGATAAGTCGGAGACAGAGCTCAACGGTCTGATCGCGGAATATAAGCGTGAACTGTTCAATCTGCGTTTTCAGCAGGCGACCGGTGAGATGGAAAATACATCACGTTTCAGAGACGTGCGCCGCAATATTGCGCGCGCTAAAACCGCTCTGAGCGCACTGAAACAACAAGCGGCGTAAGGAAGACAGACAATGCCAAAGCGTATTTTGCAGGGAACAGTCGTCAGCGACAAAGGGGAGAAGACGGTGATCGTGAAGGTCGAGCGCCGCCTGACGCACCCTCTATATAAGAAAACCATTCGCCGCTCCAAACGTTATGCGGCGCATGACGAGACCAACCAGTACAAGACCGGTGACGTGGTGCGCATTCAGGAATGCCGTCCCATCTCCAAGACGAAAAGCTGGCAGGTTACCGAAAAAGTTGCCGAAGCGGCAGTATAGGAGAGTCAGTTATGATCCAGATGCAATCGGTTCTTGAAGTCGCAGATAATTCCGGTGCCCGTAAGGTGCAGTGCATTAAGGTGCTGGGCGGATCGAAGCGTAAAACTGCCGGTGTGGGCGATATTATTGTCGTCTCCGTCAAGGAAGCGATTCCGCGCGGCAAGGTAAAAAAGGGTGACGTGCATCGTGCCGTGATCGTACGTACCGCAAAGGATATTCAGCGTCCGGATGGCAGTGCGATTCGTTTTGATCGTAATGCTGCGGTGCTGATCAATAAATCACAGGAGCCGATCGGTACGCGTATCTTTGGCCCGGTGGTGCGTGAACTGCGCGCCCGCCGTTTTATGAAAATCGTCTCCCTCGCACCGGAAGTGCTGTAGGCGGAACTGAGCAAAAAGGACAAGGGTTAGCATCATGACGCAGCCGAAACTGAAAATTAAAAAAGATGACGAAGTCATCGTACTGACCGGCAAGGACAAAGGTAAGCAGGGCAAGGTACTGAAAGTGCTGCCGCGTGAATCCCGCGTGATTGTTTCCGGGGTGAACATGGCGAAAAAACACCAGAAGCCGGGCGTAGCCGGGCCAGGTGGCATCGTCAATCAGGAGGCAGCGCTGCATGTCTCCAACGTGGCGCTGGTAGACCCCAAGCAGGGCGGTGCAACGCGTATAGGATATAAATTTTTAAAAGACGGTAGCAAGGTGCGGGTTGCCCGCCGCTCCGGTGAAACGATTAGCGAATAGACGGGAACAGGAATTAAGCCATGTCACATTCACAGGAAATGTATGCGAAAACGGTACGTCCGGCATTGCAGGAGAAATTTAACTACTCCAATGTCATGGAAGTGCCACGCGTGACGAAAATCGTGCTGAATATGGGTGTCGGTGAAGCCACGCAGGACAGCAAGGCGCCAAGTGCTGCGGCTGAAGAGCTGACCCTGATTGCCGGTCAGAAAGCCGTGGTAACACGTGCAAAGAAATCCGAAGCCGGGTTTAAAATTCGTGATAATATGCCGATTGGCTGTAAAGTGACGCTGCGCGGGAAACGCATGTATGAATTCATGGATCGCCTGGTGAATATCGCTATGCC
>CAYMGS010000105.1:2595-7750 GCA_964390025.1 uncultured Rickettsiales bacterium
ATTCGTGACTTCCGCGGCATTTCGCCCAAGAGCTTTGACGGGCGCGGCAATTACGCGTTTGGCATTAAGGAGCATATCGTGTTCCCGGAAATCGATTACGACAAGGTGGCGAATATTCGTGGATTTGACATCTGCATCACCACAACGGCGAAGACCAACGAGGAAGCGCGTGCGCTGCTCGAAGGGTTTAACTTCCCATTCCGTAAGTAAGGAGAGAATGACGTGGCTAAGAAGAGTTCCGTAGAAAAAAATAACCGCCGTAAGCGTATGGCCAAAAGCTATGCGAACAAGCGTGCAGCACTGAAAGACGTGGTGATGAACCGCGAGCTGCCATTTGAAGAGCGTTTGGAAGCACAGGCAAAACTGGCAAAACTTCCGCGCAACTCTGCAAAAGTGCGTCACCGTAACCGTTGCGAGCTTTCGGGGCGTCCGCGCGGTGTATATCGTAAATTCAAACTCTCACGTATTGCACTGCGGGAACTGGGTTCATTTGGCCAGATTCCGGGTCTGGTGAAGTCAAGCTGGTAAGGAGATAGTACCATGGCAATGAATGATCTGCTTTCCGATATGCTGACCCGCATCCGTAACGGTCAAAAAGCGCGTCTCGCACGTGTGAGCACCCCGGGCTCCAAACTTTCCGCCAATGTGCTGGACGTGCTGAAGCGTGAAGGGTTTATCCGCGGTTTTGAGCGTCAGGAGAATGGCGCAAAAGTGAGCTATGATATTGAGCTGAAATACCATGAAGGTGAGCCGGTGATTCACGAAATCAAGCGTGTGTCCAAGCCGGGCCGTCGTGTGTATACCAGCGTATCCGATCTGAAGCCGGTGAATAACGGGCTGGGGATCGCTATTTTGTCAACATCGGCCGGTGTGCTCTCTGACTATGAAGCACGTCAGAAGAATGTCGCCGGTGAATATTTATGCAGCGTATTCTAGAGGATTAAACCATGTCACGTCTCGGTAAACTGCCCGTAGAGATTCCGGCTCAGGTCCAGGTGGAGCTGAACGACACATCCTGCACGGTCAAAAAAGGTAACGTTGAGCTGTCCACGGTCATCACGGGTGATGTGGATGTGAAGGTTGATGACGGCAAGGTGTGGGTAAAGCCCGCTAATGACAGTAAGCGTGCCCGCGCGATGTGGGGTACGGTGCGCAGCAATATCAACAACCTGGTGCAGGGCGTGACGGAAGGGTTCTCCAAAACACTGGAAGTGAAAGGCGTTGGTTTTCGTGCGGCCGTTCAGAACAACGTACTGACGCTGTCACTCGGATTCAGCCATGACGTGAAATATATCATCCCCGAGGGAATCGATATTTCAGTGGATAAGCAAACCACGGTCATCATTAAAGGGGCAAACAAGCAACGTGTCGGTCAGGTGGCTGCTGAGTTGCGCGACCTGCGTAAGCCGGAGCCCTATAAAGGCAAGGGTGTACGTTACAGTGATGAGCATGTACGGATGAAAGAAGGGAAGAAGAAATAATGAAACGCATTACAGGATTTGAGCGCAGAAAAAAGCGCAATCGGTTTGCACTGCGTAAGCGCAGCGGTGACCGGGTTCGTCTGTCTGTCTTCCGTTCAGGCAAGCACATCTATGCCCAGTTGATTGACGACGCCAAAGGCCGTACCGTTGCCTGTGCATCGACACTGGATAAAGACGTGAAAGTGAAGAAAACAGCGACCATCGATGCGGCGAAGGCCGTGGGTGAGCTGATCGCGAAGCGTGCGAAAGACGCGAAAGTGAAACACGTGGTATTTGACCGCGGTGGGTATGTATTTCATGGCCGGGTAAAGGCTGTGGCTGACGGTGCCCGTGAAGCCGGACTGAATTTTTAGGAAAGAATGGATACATAGCATGTTGCAAGCACAGGGACAGCAAGGACAGCAGGAACAGGGCAAAGACGGCGAACTGGTCGATCGTCTGGTTTCTATCAACCGTGTGGCTAAAGTGGTCAAAGGTGGCCGCCGTTTTGGTTTTGCCGCACTGGTCGTGGTAGGCGATGGTAAAGGCCGCGTGGGTTACGGCACCGGTAAAGCCAAGGAAGTACAGGATGCTGTACGTAAGGCAACTGAGTCTGCGAAAAAGTCGATGATCCGTGTGCCGCTGCGTGAGGCGCGTACCTTGCATCATGATGTGGAAGGCCGTTACGGTGCAGGCAGCGTGACGCTGCGTTCCGCTCCTTCCGGTACAGGTATCATTGCCGGCGGTCCGATGCGTGCAATTTTTGAATCGCTCGGCGTGCATGATGTGGTGGCGAAGTCCAAAGGTTCCGCCAATCCGCATAATATGGTGAAAGCGACGTTTGATGCGCTGAAGCGTCTGAGTGCGCCGCGCGATGTTGCGGCCAAGCGTGGCCTGAAAATCAGCGATGTGATTTCGCGTCGTGAAGAAGCCTATGGTAATAGCGCCAGCAAGCTCGACGAAGACGCGGCGTAACAGAAGATACACAGGAGCAGGATGATGGCGAAGGCAGCAGCAAAAACAGTGACGGTAGAGCAAATTGGCAGCCCGATCGGTCGCAGACGCGACCAGCGTGCTACGCTGGTAGGGCTGGGACTGAATAAAATGCATCGTACACGGACGCTGGAAGATACGCCTGCCGTACGCGGTATGATTAACAAGGTGAAGCACCTGGTGAAGGTGGTGGAATAGTATCTGGAATCTGGTAATCAGAGTCCGGAATAAACGGAGAGAATTATGCAGCTGAACGAAATCGTAGACAATCAGGGTGCACGCAAGTCACGTACCCGTGTGGGCCGTGGTATGGGTTCCGGCAAAGGGAAAACCGCTGGACGTGGTGTGAAAGGCCAGAAGTCCCGTAGTGGTGTATCCATCCACGGGTTTGAGGGCGGTCAGATGCCGATTCACCGGCGACTGCCAAAGCGCGGTTTTAACAATCCGAACCGTGTGGAATTTGCCACTGTGAACCTGCGAGACTTAGAGCGTGCCTTTGCCGGTGGAAAGCTGGACGCTAAAAAAGAAATTAATCGTGATGCGCTCATCGCAGCGGGTCTGATCAAGAAACGCGATGCCAAAGTGAAGCTTCTGGCAAGCGGCAGCCTGCAATCCAAGGTGAATATCACGGTTGATAAAGCCTCCAAAGCCGCTACTGACGCGGTCGAGAAAGCCGGTGGCAGCGTGACGCTTGCATAAGCGATCACAAGTCACTATCTTCTCATCTCTTTGAGTCAACTCTTACTCGGATTATCTGCGCATGACTTCTGCAGCGGAGCGTCTGGCATCCAACCTGAATATGGGGGTGATTGCCCAGGCCACAGAACTGAAACAACGCCTGCTCTTCGTTCTGGGAGCATTGATTGTCTATCGTATTGGCACCTATATTCCTATCCCCGGTATTGATCCCCAGATCCTGCGTGAGATTTTTCAGCAGCAGGCGGGTGGCGTGCTGGGTATGTTTAACATGTTCTCCGGTGGCGCACTGGGGCGGATGACCATCTTCGCGCTGGCGATCATGCCGTATATCTCGGCGTCTATTATCATCCAGCTGATGACAGTTGCGGTGCCGCATCTCGCCCAGCTCAAAAAAGAGGGTGAGCAGGGGCGGCGCAAGATCAATCAGTATACGCGCTATGGCACGGTGATTCTGGCAGCAATTCAGGCGTATGGGATTGCGGTAGGGCTGGAAGGCACGCAGGGCTCCAGTGGTTCTGCCGTGATCGATCCCGGCACGTTTTTCCGTTTCACCACGGTGGTGACACTGGTAGGTGGCACCATGTTCCTGATGTGGCTGGGTGAGCAGATGACGGCCCGCGGTATTGGTAACGGTATTTCGCTGATCATTTTCGCCGGTATCGTGGCAGAGTTGCCGGGTGCGCTGGCCAGTGTGTTTGAGCTGGGCCGCACGGGTGCGCTGGCGACGGGCACCATCCTGATGGTGCTGGCCATTGCCCTTTCCCTTATTGCGCTGATCGTCTTTGTTGAACGGGCGCAACGGCGGATTATCGTGCAGTATCCCAAGCGACAGATGGGGAATAAAATGTTTGCCGGTGATCAGACACACCTGCCGTTGAAACTCAATACTGCCGGGGTGATACCGCCGATTTTTGCATCTTCTATTTTGCTGTTCCCGCTGACGATTGCCGGATTTAATGCCGAAGGCGGGCCGGAATGGCTGAGCGTGGTCACCTCCTATCTCGGACATGGGCAACCGCTTTATATCGTACTCTACATCGCGATCATTATTTTCTTCTGTTTCTTCTATACAGCCGTGGTATTCAACCCGGAAGACACGGCCGATAATCTGAAGAAAAACGGGGGCTTTGTCGCGGGGATTCGCCCGGGGAAAAACACGGCCAACTACCTTGATTACGTACTGACGCGCCTGACGGTGGTCGGTGCACTCTATCTGGCATTAGTCTGTACCATGCCGGAATTATTGATTGCGGAATATTCCGTTCCCTTCTACCTTGGAGGTACCAGCCTGCTCATTGTGGTCAATGTGATGATGGATTTTGTCGGGCAGGTGCAGTCTCACTTGTTTGCCCACCAGTATGAAGGGCTGATCAAGAAAGCGAAGTTGCGTAGCAGGAGATAAAGAATCATCGATGTTAGTTAGGTCGATCATCGGAAAAAATATGAAACGGGAAACGCAGACAGTATGTCTGCGCGAGCCATCAGCCAGCGAAGCGTCGCCTATTGCGGAGGGCAGTAGCCCGGAGCAGGGGCAAATAAAAAGGAACCCTCCATGCAGTTGATTTTACTTGGCCCTCCGGGTGCCGGCAAGGGAACGCAAGCGAGTTTTATCGCGCAGGAATATGGTCTGGCCAAGCTTTCCACCGGCGATATGCTCCGTGCGGAAGTGGCGTCCGGTTCTGCTTTGGGTAAGCAGCTGCAAGAAATTATGAGCGCCGGTAAGCTGGTGGATGATGAGCTGATGATCAACCTGATCCGTGAGCGTATCGCACAGCCCGATTGTGCCAAAGGGTTTATTCTCGATGGTTTCCCGCGCACGCTGGCACAGGCGGAAGCACTGGATGTCATGTTGGCAGAAGTGGGCCGCGACCTTAAACATGTGATTGAACTGGAAGTCGACGATGCGGCGCTGGTGGAACGTATTTCCGGGCGATTTTCCTGCGCCGGATGCGGTGAAGGGTATCATGACATTTATAAACAGCCGACTACCTCCGGCGTATGTG
>CAYMGS010000106.1:0-2689 GCA_964390025.1 uncultured Rickettsiales bacterium
TCAATATGCTCTCACGTGAGATGGCAGACTGTAAGATGCTCGTCTGGAATGGCCCGCCGGGCGCGTTTGAAACGCGTCCGTTTGATACTTCTACCGTGCAGCTGGCCCGTATTATCGCTAAAAATACGTCGAATGGTTCACTGAAAAGTATTGCCGGGGGCGGGGATACGGTGTCGGCCCTGAGACATGCAGGGCTGAATGAAGAATTTACATATCTTTCAACCGCTGGCGGGGCATTCCTTGAGTGGCTGGAAGGGAAAGAGCTACCCGGCATTGCGGCATTGGCGCAATGGGAAAACCGGCAGAATGAGGTTAAAACGGGATCATAATTAGTAGGCATAATAGTTAAAGGAGCTTCTATGCGCATTACGGATACGGTCAAAAACATACTTAGCTGGTATGAGAGCGATAATCCCGGCACCAAGTCTCAACTCGCCCGTATAATGATGCACGGGGAGCTGGCAGGGACAGGGAAGCTGGTCATTCTGCCGGTCGATCAGGGGTTTGAACATGGGCCTGCCCGCAGTTTCGCACCCAACCCTCCGGCCTACGATCCGCATTATCATTTTGAGCTGGCGATTGAAGGCGGGCTGAATGCGTATGCCGCACCGCTCGGCATGCTGGAAGCGGGGGCGGATACGTATGCCGGGGCCATCCCTACTATCCTGAAAGTCAATTCCTCCAATTCACTGCGCGGTGTGGCATGCCAGCCCGATCAGGCGGTCACCGGCACCGTGGCCGATGCGCTGCGGCTGGGATGTTCTGCTATTGGCTTTACCATTTATCCCGGCTCCGGCGAAGCGCTGGATATGGTGGAGGAAATACGCGAGATGGCGGCGGAGGCGAAAGCGGCAGGGCTGGCGGTGGTGATCTGGTCGTACCCACGGGGTGGTGATCTGAGCAAAAAGGGTGAGAATGCACTGGATATTACCGCGTATGCGGCGCATATGGCGGCGCTGCTCGGGGCGCATATCATCAAGGTAAAAGCACCGAGCGATCATCTGGAACAGCCGGAAGCCAAAAAAGCGTATGAGTTGGCTGACCTTGAGATTTCAACACTGGCGGAGCGCATTGCTCATGTGAAGCAGGCAGCGTTTGCGGGCAGGCGACTGGTGATTTTCTCCGGCGGCGGTGCGCGGGATACGGAAGACGTGCTGGATGAGATCAGAGGTATCGCGCAGGGCGGTGGGGATGGGTCTATCATTGGCCGCAACTCCTTCCAGCGTTCGCGGGAAGATGCGCTGGAGTTGTTCTCGCAGGTGGTAGGTATTTATCGGGATGTTGCCTAAGCCTTTAAGCGCCACTCTGACTGATTAAAGCACGAACGGATTTTTGTTATGCTAAACACAGGCGGTGGGAGCGTAGTTTTTGCTTGTGTTTCTATTCCGCTTGCCTGAAAACACTACCCCATGACTGATGATAATTTCGACAATTCCGATTTACCTCCCTGCCAGCTTTACCTGATTTCTCCACCGCATATTGCTGATCTGGCGGCATTTGCTTCCCAGCTGGAATATGCACTGAACGCAGGCGGTGTAGGCGCATTTCAGCTGCGCCTGAAAGCTGATGCTGTAATGCCGGAAGCCGGAAAGCTGACATTACCCTCGGCTCCGGAAGAAGAAATTCTGCAGGCAGCGCAGGTGTTGCTGCCGATATGCCATGAACATAATGTGGCCTTCCTGCTCAATGACAACCCTGAGCTTGCGCTTGATTGTGGGGCAGACGGGGTGCATATCGGACAGGAAGACGGCAATGCGGAAGAGGTGCGTGCTTTACTGGGGGAAGAACTGGCAGTTGGGGTAAGCTGCCATGATTCCCGGCATCTGGCCATGGAAGCGGGTGAGCAGGGGGCGGATTATGTAGCATTCGGTGCGTTCTACGCTACCACCTCTAAAACCGAAGCGGCGCAGAAAGCATACGGCGTGCCGACGCCTGATCTTGTGGAGTGGTGGTGTACCCACACCACGGTGCCATGCGTGGCTATTGGCGGGATGACCCCGGCGAATTGTGCGCCGCTGGTGCGCGCCGGTGCAGATTTTATCGCGGCCATTACCTATATCTGGAAGCATCCGGACGGGCCCAAGGCCGCCGTGGGGGAATTTAACCGGGCGATAGATGAAGCGTTGCGTGCAGACTAACCTCGTCCCTGTCCGTTCGTAGTGGGTCTGGGTACGGGGGTATTAAACGTCGTTTGTATGTCACTGCCTTGCTCCTCAAAGGCTTCTGCCGCTCCCGAAGCATTTGCATCTTTTCCGGCTGCCAGCGCTTTTTGGGCTGCCTCTTCGGCTAAGCCCTGTGGTTTGGGCTGCGGCGTGATGCGCTCGTGCGCATGCGGGTCAGTATGAATGCGGTTGCCCTGCTCGTCATAGGCCCAGTCATCATGATTCATCCAGCCCTCTTTGAGGTATGTCACTTTGATTGGGCCAAGCTCTGCCGTTTTCTTTTCATGGGAGTAAACGTCTACATACAAAGGTTGAATATGAATTTGTTCCACCTGATCCAGCGCATCCCGCATGGCGGCTTCCGGATCTCTTGCAATATCTTCCGCCGTACGTTTGATACGGGCGAGTTTTTCAGGTAGTTCCTGCAAGGCAGCAGCTACCGTATGTGCATCATCTACAATTTTTTCGGCGTTTTCCCGCGCCTGCTGATCCACCACCTGGTCGTATTTCTCAGCCGCTGTCATCAG
>CAYMGS010000106.1:2699-7701 GCA_964390025.1 uncultured Rickettsiales bacterium
CCTGAGCTGTATCGATGCCCAGCTTCTCGCTGACCTCTCTGCCTGAATAACCGGCAACGTTAATGCCTGCCACATCCACATTAGCGTCTGTTGTTTCTGACAAACGGCCCATAGCAGGCCTTAGCCCATCCGTCGTGTGGGTGGTGCCGTCGGTTTTAATGTCTATGTCGGCTACCTGAAGCCCTCCGATCCCTGCAGTGCCTTCTATATCTGCTTTCATGGAGGCGGTTTGTTCCGTGAAGCTGTAAGCCCCACTGACATACCCGTCATTAATATCTGCACGCACCACGCCGCTTCGCACTTCGCCTTCAATGTTGTCCAGCTCAAACGTGGCATCTGCGCGATCTGTGATCTTAGAAGAGGTTGACATCCTGCCTTCTGCATGTGCTGTTTCGCTACCATTGCGGTATAACAGATCCACATTGCCGGTGGTGCTCATGGCATTGTCCTCGAAGACGGTCTGACCGTCCTTGAGATTAATGTTTAAGTTGCCGCTGACACTGGCTTGATGATGTTTGACCCTAACAGGCTCTCCCTCTTGCCCGGGGAGATGCACGGTGGCGTCCCAGTCAGCACGGCTTACCATGGGGTTGTTGAAATTGCCTTCACCATCGATACGGATCTCATTCTGGCCCTGCTGTTTGTCGACTGTGAGCTGTCCGCGTCCGATTTCCCGGCTGGTGACACTGGCTTCCAGATGCCCCGATTCCCTGACAGGGTCTACGTTGCCCTTCATATTCACATCCACCCGATAACCCTCAAGGTAGCCGGTGGCTGTCAGGCTGGCTGTCGTCGCCAGTGTATCCGGGTCAAATGTACCGGTGCCGTCGACCTGAACTTCGGCAGATCCTGCTTTTGCGTGGGCATTGCCGCGGACTTCCACCGGGGCGCCGTATTCGCTGGATACAATGCTTCCATTTACGCTCATGCTCGCCTGATTATGCTCGGCAAGGCCTGTCACATGTGCACTGGCTCTTCCAGTATCGAGGTCTATTTCTGCGGTGTTTACTTTTGCTTTCAGCGTGGTATGCGGCTGGGCATCCAGACTGGCGCTGACATCACCCCGGAATCCCACTCTATTGGGGCCGGAATGATACGTCGTTGTGCCATTCGCACTGAGAGTCACCCCTTCTTCATGGTCGCGCAGGCTGGCGCTGGCCTTATTATGAACGCTGCCCGAGTCCAGATCGTAGGTGGTTTGCTCGTCCAGCGTAAATGTTTCACCATTCTTGATCGTTAGTGAGGAATCAGACTCTATTACCCTGTTTTCCGCACCATAGGTAATGGTAGAATCCAGCTTAATGGAATGCGGGTGTGGCGTGGTACCGGTTACTGTTTCCAGCTCGCCAGACAGTCTTGCGGTAATGGAACCATCATGTCCTTTCACTGCACCTGCTGCCACCATACCGCTATAGAAGGTGCCGTTCTTCAGGCTGACTTCTACATAGGTGAGCCCCACTCCGCCATATTGTACTGGCTGTCCTCCCGGAGCTTTAAGCTGATACAACGGATCGAGCCCTTCACGCATGACGCGCGTATACGCCCGATTCTGCTCGTCGGTAATTCCCGTATCGGCTTGTTGTTTTTCCTCGCTCATTCCTGCGCTTTCAAGTGCACTACTTTCCCACACTAGAATATCATCAAATTACTACTGTTTTATGACAACAGAAGATTTTCATGCAAAGTAAGGTACATACGCGTATAAAACCCTTGTGAATCAACGAGGCGGCTGCTACATCAGGGCGCAATATTCAGGAGGGACACGATGAGAATAGACGGCGTATCAGTGCGCATTGGCAATGTGCTGGAACATAAAGGCAAACTCTGGGTGGTGACCAAAACTCAGCATGTGAAGCCGGGGAAGGGCGGTGCCTTCAATCAGGTGGAGATGAAATGTATCACGGATGGCACCAAGCTCAATGAGCGTTTCCGCTCTGATGAGGCGGTGGAGAAGGTGCGCCTTGAGCAGGTGGATTATCAGTATCTCTATGCCGAGGACGAGCAGCTGGTTTTCATGCATCCGGAGAATTACGAGCAGATTCATCTCCATAACTCCATGCTGGACGAGCGCCTGCCGTTCCTTCAGGAAGGCATGACGGTAGTCATAGAGTTCCATGAGGGTACACCGCTAAGTATCAGCCTGCCGGAGCAGACCACGCTGGAAGTGACCGAGGCCGAGCCGGTGGTGAAAGGACAGACAGCCTCTTCCTCCTACAAACCGGCGATTCTGGAGAACGGCGTCAAGGTGATGGTGCCGCCCTTCATTGAGGCAGGTACGCGCATCGTGGTGAATACGAACGATGTTACTTACGTGGAACGGGCAAAAGACTAATGCCTATCGATCCAAACCCTTATCCGATTAAAACCGCACTGATGAATGTGATGGTCTCTGCCGTGCGTAAGGCGGCGCGGGGGCTAATGCGTGATTTTAAGGAAGTGCATCATTTGCAGGTCTCACGGAAAGGGGTGGCGAATTTTGTCACCGCTGCCGATCTGCGTGCGGAGAAAATACTCTACACAGAGTTAAAGCAGGCGCGCCCGCGCTTTGGTTTCCTGATGGAAGAGGGGGGCGAGGAAACGGGTGAAGACGCGACGATGCGCTGGGTGATCGACCCGCTGGACGGTACCACCAACTTTATCCATGCCATTCCCTATTTCTGCATTTCACTGGCGGCGGAAAAAACGACGCCGAAGGGCACGGAAATTATTGCTGCTGTCATCTATGATCCGGTACATGATGAGATGTATACGGCGGAGAAGGATAAGGGTGCGTTCATGAATGAGAGTACGCTGCGGGTTGCCAACCAGCGTACCGAAGATTTTTATTTTGTTACCGGCACGTCCCGTCTGCAAAACCCGTATCAGGAAGTGAATTCCCGTATTACGCGGGAGGCGGCGGCACTGGAATGCACAATACGGCGTGGCGGAGCGGCAGCGTTGGATTTAGCCTATGTGGCAGCAGGGCGTTATGACGCGGCATGGTATGCAAGACTTAATAAATGGGATATGGCAGCGGGCATATTGCTGGTGAAGGAGGCGGGGGGCATCGTAAGCGCCCTTGAGGATGACGCCGACCCCTATGAGTCCGGGTGTATCATGGCTGCCACGGTGCCTGCGCATGCCGCACTTTCAGCGTATCTGTCCGCCTAAGGCCGGGTTGAAGTCTCGGCGATATGTCCACAGTCTGTCAATAAGCTGAGCATGCACGGTCTGTTGCGCAATAACTGCTTGCGTGGCGGTTCGTTTTACGCTTGAGTATGAGTCATTCGTCAATCGGCTTATTATTGAATGTATTTGTGGCTATGAACCTACCTCCCGCTTCTGTCCGCCGTCCTCTGATTTCACGTTCATTGCGGCGTATGGTGCTGCTCTCTACGGCATGTGCCGTGGCTATGAGCCTGCCCTATCACTCCGAAGCACGGAGGCTTATGCCCGATCTGCCAAGTGTGGAAGTGCATTTTGAAGCGCTGGAAGCATTACGTTATTCCGTGCAGGCGCAGGGACAGCCTTATGCGCCGGGCGGCTGGATTGCCGGGCCTCCGGGGCAGATTGTCTCCAAACCTGTTGGTTACCCCGAACAACCGCCGGCGCAGCAAGCGGCTCCGGCACGCACGACTCCCCCTGCACCAGCGGTGGCTGCAGCCCCTCAACCTGCGCCGAAGCCCCCGGTAAAGGTGGTCAGGCAAACGCCCCCCGCACCCAAGCCCGCACCCGCTCCGGTAAAGAAAGCGGAACCAGTGCCGCCGCCCACACCTAAACCTGTGCCTCGGCCTAAGCCGGTAGAAGTCGCAAAAACACCGCCGCCAGCACCTAAAGTGACTGCGCCGGTTACTATTGCGCCGCCACCACTGAAAACACCGCCGCCTGAGCCGGTAGAGCAGGCTAAAGCGCCGCTGGATCTGCCACCGTTGCCCAGGCCCACGCCTGCGGCCACACCGAAGCCAATGGATGACCTGCCGCCACCACCTCCGGCAAAGGCAGATAATATGGATAAGGCTGTAGCCTCGCTCGAAAAAGAGCTGGAGTCATTGCCACCTCTGCCAGAACCCAACATGGACGAGTTGGAGCCACTACCTCCGCTGACGCTGGATGAACCTGCTGCTGAGTCGGACGTGAAGCCGGAACCGCCCAGAGAGGTGAAGAAAGCAGAGAAGGCTGAGCCGCCTAAACCACAGCCTCCTGCAGAGAAACCGGGTGCATCAGAAAAGAAAATAGTGATCAAGGCCCCTGAAAAGCCTGATCTGCCGGATGTGGCTGATCTGGAGCTGCCGCCATTGCCCGGTGAAGACCAGCCAATTGAGGCATTACCGCCGCTTGATTTGCCTGAGCCGGATAAAAAGGCAGACATGGAAAAGGAACTGGCCGCGTTACCGCCGCTGCCGGGTGATAGTGCTGCAGATGTGAAAGCGAAAGCACCTGCGCCTGAAATGGCTGACGCTGCTGATACACTGCCGCCACCGCCACCCGCCCTTTCGGGGCCACCATCTATTGATGATATTCCGGCCCCCAAAAAACGTGAGATGCCAACCCCTAAACCTGAAAAAGAGGATGAGGGGATGTTCTCTGGTCTTACCGGTATGATCGGTGGCTTCCTCGGTGATGAAGAGGAAGAAGGTAAGGCGCCTGTTCGTAAGGCACCCCCGGCTCCAAAAGCAGATCTGGCTCCACCACCCGCTCCGGGCGGTGAGCTGGCCGCGTTACCGCCCCTGCCAGAGGACATTCCTGCGCCCAAAACGCTGGATAAGCCTGAGCCTGTAGCACCGTCACCGGCAGCAGAAAAAGCTAAAGACGCCTTGCCACCATTACCGGATTTCTCAGACGATGATGCGGATGCTGCATTACCGCCACTGCCGTCGCTGGATGACGTGACAACGGAACCGGGAAGCGATAATGAAGCGCTGGACTTCGTGCGTCAGAAGAATGAAGGCCTGAAGCCATTGCCGCCACTACCGGGTCGCGAAAACGTAGACACGGAAACGGTGACGCCTGCACTGAAAGAAGA
>CAYMGS010000107.1:0-7569 GCA_964390025.1 uncultured Rickettsiales bacterium
ATAAGGTAAAGAAAACGGGTGAAGGCGGCGGCAATGCATCTGAAGATATTACAGTGCATGAAGTGCCTTTAAGCGGAATAGAGCATTACCTAGATAAGCAGGCAGCACGAGGTGTTCTAATAGACCCAAAACTGTATATCGGGTTGCATTTTGCTAGGACTTTTCAGGCTTAACCCGCAAAAAGAGCGCACCGTCTTACCTATGGTTCTATTATTGACTTTGCTAGGCCCTGCCTCTCCACATGAATGTGACAAACATGCCTGTGGCCGCAAGCGGAATGGCAGATGCGATAAGGAGTGCTGTGGTGAGGTCTGTTGTATTAGCCAGCCATCCCAAAAGAGCGGGCCCAACAAGGTTTCCGAGGGCCACGCCATACAATGCTACTCTAAACCCTTGCGACCCACGACCGGGAAAAAGCCGCAAACTCCAGAATGAGAGAGTGGCACTGATCATCATCACAGCGATTCCATGCAACGCCGCAGACATAATAAGGCCAAACCATGTGGAAGGCATCAAAGCCAACAGCACCAGCGAAATCGCAAAGGTAAAAAAAGTGATTGCGAGGAGCAATGGGATGCCTGTTTTTGCCTCTATCTCTCCAGCTTTGAGTCCGGCCACACCAAAGATGCCATAGCTCAAGTATATCACTGCCGCTGCTCCTTGGTCTGGAATTCCTACAAGCCCGCCTTTCTGAACGACATAATCCGCAGCAAAGGAGAGATACACAGCGTTGCATATTCCAAAGCTGATCGCCGCAATATAAAGAGGGACAACCTTTGGGCCAAAAAAGATTGCGATGCTCGAGCTATAGGATCTCCGATATGCACAGCTTTTGGGCACACATACCCCTACTAACATGCAAGCTAAAATACTCATGAGAAAAAATGCCTCCCATGCAAAACGCCATGTGAAATAATCAAATGTCACTCCAAGAAAAAGTGCGCCTGTTAATGTCACACCCAAGGTTGTTCCAGTTGAAACGGCAGAAAGCGTATTGGCTTGCTTGTAGTCAGGCACCACATATTCTGTAATATTATTGAACGGTGACCAACAAAAGCCCGCGCTAGCAGTTGCCAGCGCGACCCCCAAAGCAAGGACCGAGAAAGACTGCGCCTGTACTACCGTAAGGAAGCCAAACGTAGCAGACAACGCGCCAAGCATAATGGGCACGCGCTGTCCAAATCGTTTTCCAAGCGCACCACTGAGCGGCAAGCCTAGCAAAAAACCTAAAAAACCCAAACTGGCAATCTGCCCTGCCAGCAGAGTGGAAATCGAAAATTCTTCCCGGAATATAGGAAGGAAGAGGCCAAAACCCATACGTGCCGGGCCAAAGCTTATAGCCGTAATAACAAAACCAGCGGAAGCAATAGCCGTTGATTTTTCGATCCACCTTAGAAACATGCGTCAATACATATTCATCAGCAACATAGCAGCCGCCATCAGACCCATACCGATATCTTCTGTCAGCGTAACAGTGGAAAGCGGCACATCCAAAACCGAGCCCATGCAAGGGCAGTTAATGTCTAGCCCTTGGCGGAGAGCTGAAATCACGCCGATTGTTCCAATGGTCATAACCACAATTGTTACACCATAGGTGACAACGGGATACAGGAAGGAAAAATAAGCCAAACCAAGCCCCAGTTCGATGAAAGGATAGACATAGCCATAAAACCGCGAGCGTTTGGCGAGAATATCATACATCTCGAACCCATCAGCAAAGGCGGAGGGATGGAACAGCTTCAGCAGAGCAAACACACACAGAAAGAAGCCCATAAAATAATGCATCCATTCCCTAAGCGCTACATCTACCCATCCGGAAAGCGCTAGTCCTGCGGTGGCAGAAACCAGAATGAGTGCGATGAGTGGCCAATAATCGGCCAAGGATTGACCACGTGTATCATCCTGTTTTTTGCAATTAGGCTTACTCATAACACCTCTTTGATTTTAACTTGCGTTTCCTCGGACTTGATTAATACCATGAAGGCTTTGCGTTCCAACGCCAGTATGTCGTATTCTGAAATACGACTTGGTACATCGCTGTCATCCTGGCGATCTTCAATCACGTCTAGTTCAAGCTGTTGCATCAGCTCAGGGCTGCTTGTGCCACCGCTTAATACGAATGCCAGCGATTGCAATACGCGCTTGGTGTGGGGTTCTAAATCTTGCTGTTGTTCTCTAAGCTCGATTTCCTTGTTAAATACTAATTTGGTAGCACCAAGCGGAATCTGCGTATCATCTGCGTTAGGGGGAGTATAGCCTTCCACTTTCTTTAAGCATAATGCCTTAGCGTCAGGTAGCACGGCATCCCGATGCATGGAAATGCCACAGCAATCACGAAGAATATGCATCTCCTTGGCTTCTTCTGCCGAAGCGGAGGTTTTAGCATCTGCAATCAGTTTAAATACCTGTTCGGCAGCTTGCACTTGCGCACTCGGATCACTCACGTCCTTGATATGATGCCATAGCAATTCTTTACACCCACCCCAGCTGGGCACCACGCCAATGCTGGTTTCCACCAGCCCGATATGGCTTTCGATATGAGCCTGAATGCAATCGCAATGTAGCAGAAGTTCGCATGCTCCGCCCAGCGCTTTGCCGTAAGCACAGCCTACCACCGGAAATGGCGCGTATTTCAGCCTAAGCCACGTTTTCTGGCCACGCTCCAGAATCTCCTCGATAGCATCCCAGTCTTCTTCCTCGCGCCATTCAAGCACCTGCTTTAAATTGAGTCCGGCGGAGAAATGTTTATCGTCATCACCGATAATAAGCCCTTTGAAATTAGCCTGCACTTTGTCAATAACCTGATCGACGAGGTCAAAGGTGGCATAATCCATCGTATCCATCTTGGTGGTAAATTCCAGACAGGCAATATCGTCACCAATATCCCATAAACGTCCTGCCTCATTTTCCAGCACTGGATTCTGGCCACGGGTTTTATCGGCCAGTTTCCAATGGTCTTTCGGCGCGTTAATTGGCTGATAGTCTCCTTCTGTGGTAAGCTGGTAGCGTTTTGTACCTTCCTCTTGATAGAACCCTTTGGCTTCTGCCGCTTTAGCAAGCAGTTTTGGCACTTCTTTTCCGTCTTCTTTCAGCGCTTCAGCAAAGAAGCTTGCGCCGGAAATACGGGTGTTGCCCATGGCGTCGATCATCTCAAACGGGCCTTGGCTCCAGTTGAAACCTAGCTGCAACGCCGTATCGACACGGTGAATATCATCAGCAACTTCCGGCACCAGAGATGCGCTAGAACGCAGCATGTCCGATAAAACACACCAGAGATAATATCCGCCCTTCGATTCGGTTTCCAAGGCGGCATGTAAGCCTTTGCGTCCTGCAGCGTTGATTGCTTCATCATCCGGTTTTTCAGCCTTGCGGTATTGCCGCTTTTGCAAATCATATACCTGCTTGCCATCATCGCCCTTGCGGTAGAATCCGCCATCACCCTTATTGCCGGTCTGATCATTATCAACCATCTCCCCCATCAGGCTGACTGATTTTTCTAACTGCTGATACGGATCATGCTCGGGCAGGTTGTCCTGCAGGGACTGGGTAATATCCAGCATTAAATCCAGCCCGACCAAATCCATCAAGCCGAAAATACCGGTTTTCGGAAAGCCAAGCGGTTTGCCGAGCAAGCTATCGGCTAATTCAACAGGTATTTCCTGCTCGATTGCTTGCTCCAGCCCCCTCATCATCCAGAAAATACCGATGCGGTTGGCGATAAAGCCGGGCGTATCATGCACCGGCACGATCGTTTTGCCCATGCACTTTGTGATAAAGGCCGTTACATCTTTCAGCGCCTCATTGTCATTGGCTTTATCGCTCACCAGCTCCAGCAATTGCATCTGCCGAGGCGGGTTGAAGAAATGCGTAATGCAGAGTTGTTTTTGCAACGCTTCGGGCATATCTGCTTTCAACTGCTCTAACGGAATAGTGGAGGTGTTGGAAGAAATTATACAACTCTCTTTTCGCACCTTATCAAGCTGCTTATATAAATCACGTTTTACTTCTTTCTTTTCAATCACTGCTTCGACGATCCATTCGGCATCGCCCAACCGATCCAAGTCATCTTCCAGATTACCGGGGGTAATCTGCTCCGCATGTTTTGGATGAGTGAAGGCTCGTCCGGATTTCTTCATCTTTTCCAGCGCTTCTTTGGCCAGTTTGCTACGGTCATCTGCGCCTTCTGGCACAATATCCAGCAATATCACCTCTGCACCACCGTTGGCCATCTGGGCGGCAATCTGGCTTCCCATGGTGCCTGCACCTAATACGGCTGTTTTCTTTATAGTCATCATCTACCTCCTCCTTTGTTCAATTTTTATCCAATTTCTACGCACGTATTTCTCCATTTCCAGCACCACCATTAAAATCAACGCCAGCCCCAGCAGCACGCACCATTCGTGAAACGTAACCGGCTGGATGTGCAGCACATCGCTTAGCCACGGCGTGTACATTGCCCCGATATGGATTAGCTGCGCGGCAATAGTGCCGTAGATGAGAAGCGGGTTTTTCATGAAAGATTGTTGGAAAAAAGATTTGCTTTCCGAGCGGCTATTTATCGCCATCACATTCTCGAACAAGACCAGTTGTAGCACCGTCAAGTTGCGGGCTTCGGCCTCACTATAACCGTTATTTAACAACCACCAGAACACGATAAAACTGATGCTGCCTATAGTGATGGCGGCAAGGGTTATCCGCGTGATCATCAGCTTGTTAAAAATCGGCTCATTTGGATCGCGTGGTTTTTCCTTTAGCTCATTGCCTTCCGGCGGTTCGAAAGCAAGGGCAACATCCTGTATTCCGTTAGTGACAAAATTGAGCCACAAGAGCTGGGTGGCAAAAAGCGGCACTGGCATATTAAGAGCAATCGCACTGATAAACAGCAGAATTTCGGCCATGCCGGTTGACAACAGGAAGAAGACGATCTTGCGGATATTGTTGTAAGCGACTCGACCTTCTTCCACCCCAGCAACGATGGACGAAAAATTGTCATCCGTGAGAATAATATCAGCGCTTTCCTTGGCGACATCGGTGCCTTTTTTGCCCATCGCCACACCTACATGCGCATGTTTAAGCGCAGGCGCATCATTGACCCCATCGCCGGTGACGGCAACGAAATGCCCATTGCGAGCGAGTGATTTAATAATATCCAGCTTTTGCTTCGGCTCCACGCGGGCGTAAACATGGGTTTTGCGGGTTAGTTCATCCAGTCCATCTTCCTCGGCATTGGCAATCTTCTGACCGGTCACAACTTCATCATCATTGTCACACAAGCCAAGTTCATTGGCGATGGCTTGCGCCGTATCGGGGTGATCACCGGTGATCATTGCCACCTCAATACCGGCCTGTTTACATGCTTTAATCGCATCACCAACTTCACTGCGAATGGGGTCTCGCATTCCCACTATACCGAGGAAGGTAAGCTCTTTCAGGTCATCTTCGCTATACTTTTCCTTGTCCTCCACCTCTCCATCAGCAAAGGCAAGCACACGATATTGCTGGCTGCTTAAATCATTTTCCTGATTGGTAATCGACTTACTATCCAGCTTTTCATCTTTTTTCTCATCTGATTGCCGAGAACTCATCTCCAGCAAGGTTTCAACCGCTCCCTTAACGCAAGCTTTCGGTTTATCATCAGTATTATGAAAACTAGCTGCATATTTTTGTTCGGACTCATAAGCGATGCGGTCTTTCTCTGGGAACTCTTCTTTGAGATTCTGCTGATCCATGTCGGCTTTTTTTGCCATAAACAGCAAAGCCACATCCACTGCGTCACCTTGGCTCTGCCATTCATCGTCTTTCTCTTCGATTGTTCCCTCATTGGCGAGGGTGGCCGCTTCCAGCAAGCGCTTTAATGCAGGGTATTCTTTTAGTAACGCTTCACTCATGCCTCTGCCTCCTTACATTCCCCCTTCACGGGCGAATCTCCAGTAGTGACGTTAAACTGCTTGCCATTGGGCAGCACAATACGTTCTGCGGTCATCTCATTACGCGTTAGTGTGCCAGTCTTGTCGGACGCAATGAAAGTGCACGACCCTAACGCCTCCACCGCCACCAAACGGCGCACAATAACGTTGCGCTTAGCCATCCGACGCATCCCAATCGCCAGTGCAACCGTCAGCGCAACGGGCAATCCTGCCGGAATGGCGGAAACTGCAAGCCCAATACTCATCAGGAAAATTTCTTCCGGCGGATCCCCGCGAAAGTACATAATGGCAGAAATACCCGCAACGGCGATGGCAATGACCACTGCAATCTTGATGGTGAACTTCTCCATCCGTATGATAAGTGGTGATTTGGTCGCCGATTCCTCTGATATCTCACTGGCAATATCACCCATCTGCGTATTGAGTGCGGTTGCTGTAACAACTGCTTTTGCGCGCCCATGAGCAACCATGGAACCCGCAAACACCATATTCTTTTGATCACTGATTCTGGCATCTTCATCCAACGAAGCATCTGCCTGTTTCTCTACCGCTTCAGACTCTCCGGTGAGTAATGATTCATCTACTTTTAATTGCTTGCACTCGATCAAACGACAATCTGCGGGCACTTTATTGCCGGATTCCAGCAGCACAATATCCCCTGGCACCAATTTTTTGGCATCAATCTCTCGTTTTTTGCCAGCACGCTCAACCAGCGCCTCCGGCGTTGCCATGGCTTTAAGAGCGGCTGCGGCACGTGTTGCTGAGTATTCCTGAATCGTGCCAATAATCGCATTGATTAGTAATACAAAGCCGATAAAAATTGCGTCAGGATAATGCTCTAGCACCAGCGCCGCTGCGCCAGCAATCAATAAGACATAAATCAAAGGATCCTTGAACTGGTGAAGAAATATTTTCCATACAGCAGGTGGCTTGGCTTCTGGCAGCTTATTTTCGCCATGCTCTTCCAAGCGGGATTCAGCCGCATTTTCTGAAAGACCATTCTTGCTTGTATCAAGCTCCTCAAGAACCTTGCTTATGTCTTTGGCATATGCATGCTGCATAGCTTACCTTACCTGCACGTATTTGCCCGGGGCATCTTCCAGCGGCTTATAACCTTTACCGGGCGCGCCCAAAGAAGGTGCATTCACTTTATTTCCAGAATGCTCCTTTAACCAAGCCTGCCATTCTGGCCACCAAGAGCCGTCTTGTTCATCTGCCTGTTCGCACCACTGTTCAGGCGAGCAATAACCGTCTTGAGCCTGAGTCTTTAGCATCTGGAATTTGCGGCCTTTATGCCCTGGCTCGCTGAGAATACCCGCATTATGGCCGCCATTGGTAAGCACAAAGGTGAGTTCCGTATTCAAGAGTTCATGCAGCTTAAACACCGATTTCCATGGAGCGATATGATCCTTGCGGGTAGAAACAGTAAAAACCGGCACCTCAATATCGTTCAGATGGATCGGCTTGCCGTCTACCTCATAACGGTGTTCGGCGAGATCATTACTTAAATAAAGGGAGCGAAGATACTCGCTGTGCATTTTATACGGTAGCCGTGTAGCATCCGCATTCCAGGCGAGCAAATCAAACGACGGCGCATCCTTGCCCATCAGATATTCGCGGGTGATACGCGAGAATATTAAGT
>CAYMGS010000108.1:0-7521 GCA_964390025.1 uncultured Rickettsiales bacterium
CTGCGGCCCGTGTCGTTTCGGGCAGTACAACCTGCTGCAGAAGATGATTCTGGAGCGCGCAGGCTTTCCCCAGACTCCCATCATTTCCCCTGTGCAGGACAGCGCCATGTACAGCGAGATGGGAATGATCGGGGGCGATTTCGCGCGCATTTCCTGGAAGGGTGTGGTGGTCTTCGACCTCTTGCTCAAGTGTCTGCACGCTGCGCGCCCCTATGAGAGTGTCCCCGGCGAGGCAGACGCCCTTTACGCCGAAGCCCTGAAACGCGTTGCTCCGGCCCTGGCAGGTGATCCCTCAACGCTTGGGCTGCTGCTGACCGGCTTTGCCCGGGATTTTGCCGCGCTCAGACGCAAGGAGACCGCACAGAAGCCGCTCATCGGCATTGTGGGCGAGATTTTCGTGCGCACCAACTCCTTTGCCAACGAGGACCTGGTCCGCCAGGTGGAGCAACTCGGGGGCGAGGCCTGGCTGGCGTCAGTGGATGAATGGATTTATTACGTGAACTGGAGCGCCAGAGACGAAGAGAGCAGGCGGAGTCACAACCCGCACAGAGTGAGGGCACACCGCCCCCTTTGTCACCTTCACCCGAGACTGATCGGCCTGAATATTTCGGCGCCCCGGAGGAACGCCTGCCTGCGGAAACCAACACAGCAGCACTTCCCAACCCTCTCGACATTGTGACTTCAGGTGAAGATAGCGGCTTTAAACCGTCTTATGGCTCCTGGCCCTACTCGATCATGTATCCATCCACGGAAATTTCTAATCTGAAAAACATTCTGGCGCTCTATGAGCGTAAAGGCTTTATCGTCGATAAGGTCGAGGAGGAAGCCCCCGAACAAGCGAAGGCCCCGGAACCGACCATTGACGATCTTTACCAGAAACTTTAGGAAAAACCCCTGCCCCCAAACCTTGTATACCCCAGCTTCAAGCTGCGTTCTTTGCTGTATCGTGGACCAAATGAATGGTCTGTCCGGCTCAATAACCGCCATATTACGAATGCCACCAACTCGCCCGAGAATGAAGTGGTGGTCGTGAATATTAATAAGGAGTTCGTTGAGTTTGCATGGGTGCCCGGTAATGCCGAATTACTTTCGGCTATTTTGCAGATACGGCTCTTGCCGGAAGGAAGCCGCCCCCCTGTCAGCAAAACCCCAACGCATCGCCGCTCCGTTGTCTCCAGTTCAGAAGGCTGGCTGGATAAAAAAACCAGCGTCGTACATTTTATTTTGCGTCCTAACCAGACGTTTTACGCTGAAACATTTGAAGTGTTTGAAGGCGTGCCCAGTTCACTTGCCGGCAGTATCAATCGCGCGATTCAACTCGAAACAACTCCTGATGCCGCCCCGATGCGGCAAGGGGAAGACCCCAATCAGATTATTAAAGATTTAAGACGGCAGCTGGGTGAAATTGAGGAACGCAACGAAGCGCAACGCCCACAAACCTCTGAAGATGCCATCAAAGAACAAGCCACACAGAAACAAAACCCTAAAGCGCAGATGATGCGTACGCTTGGCATCCAGTAATGAGTCTGGTTCAGGGTATTGTTACATTCTTATGCCTGTGGTGGGTGGTATGGCTGGCTGCACTGCCATTTGGTGTACAACGTGATGACAACCCTCACCCGCTACAAGACCCGGGAGCGCCTAAGCACCCTCATTTTCTGCCTAAATTCATTGTGACCACTCTATTGTCGCTACTGCTGACAATTGGTATAATGTATATGATTGAATCCGGCATCTGGCAGCTCCATATCGATGACCCGAACCTTGATTAGCATATTCTTCGTTACCACATGGCTGGGGGTTTCTCCTGCAACAGCATGGGATTATAAGACGTCTGACCCCTGTTCAGAACCGTTGAAGCACGCTCCTCAACCGGACATTACCTACAATCCGCATGAAGATGGAGTTGCCTACACACCGGAGGGGATTCCGGTTCACCCCGGCTACACCTCCTTCTCAGCTGCAGTGGATTTAAACCTGCCGCTGGCTTCTGAATTTAATATCAGGCCGTATAATGCTGACCTCTCAGACAGTGAGATTGATGTGGGCACCGCACTGGTTAGCGAGGATGAGTTGTATCTCAATGTACTGGGCCATGATGGGCACACGCAGAACGCACAGCCCGTCGTCATGCCACCAGACCCGGCAGCATCAGCTACGACTCAAAACAAACCTTCCATATTGAGTACAAAGGACACGAGCCATTGCCACTAAAAAGAAGGCAAACGCACGTTTATAGTCGGCGATGCATCCCCCAGAACCTCTCCATTGCGGCATAGGTGAGCGCAACAGACCAGCCAATCAGCAGCAGACCGTTTATCGCCTCCACTCCGGCCAGCATGCGAAACGGCCCGACCGGATATATATCACCAAAACCTAATGACGAATAGGTCGCCGCTGAAAAATAGATGTAAGACATCAGTTCCGGTTCATGCATACCCCCGAGCGCACCAAAGCCCACATGCTGCGCCAGCAACCAGTACATGATACCGTACGTCCAGATACACACTGTATGGCCAGCAAAAAGCATCACCACCAACGCGTTCATCATCAGGCGCGGCCTGCGCTTCAATGTGGGTAAGGTGTTCCAAATCAGGCGCTTGGTTTCATACTGAATGCTGATCGTAAGCATCACCATCCCTATGCTCAGTATCCCGCCAATAATATCTTCAGACCCCATGTGGCCTCACAGTATTAGTATTCGATTCAGGCATCATGGCATGTGTCCGGCATAAAAAAAAGCCCCTATAAAGGGGCTTTTTCTGTAACCTGTGAGAGCGCCTGTTCAGGCTGCATCCCTTCGGGTTAAATCATGGATTTCTTCTTTTACGACAAGCTTCTGCTTCTTCAGATGATTGACTTTCATGAAGTCGGGTGAAGGTCGGGCAGACTCCTGATCAATCATTTTCTCGAGCAGAATATGTTTTTGTTCCAGGGTCTCAATGTGGGTAGATAGCGACATAGTGCGCCTCCTTTACTTGCCAATACGAACTATAGAACGCTGCACAAGCCTGTGTTACGACAATTAATCATCACAACTATTGTTTTTGTGCTGAGCAGCATTATCAGTATCACCAAAATACCCTCTTATTTTCAAGCCAAAACGGCAAGAAGACTTAAAATATATTTACCAACAATACTTGACACGCGTGCTACCCCAGACGGAGCGCCCTCTGGAAAATATTTGCTTCTCAGTAGCACCCGCCGGATTGTTCAACCAAAAGGTAGAATGACACGGGTAAATTTGATATAATCCCGGGCTGTGCGGATGGTCTGCTTACAGAGGGCAGCTTTCCCTTAACCTGACCAACATACAAAAAACGACAAACGCTGGCACGGAGCAAGCATGACGGAAGATGATGAGATCGAGATGATGCGCAAGCTGGACCGCTTACGTATTGAACACCGGAAACTGGATCAACAAATATTCGCACTCAGCAAACAGCAGCAGGGAGATGAGTTTTCCATCTTCAAACTTAAGAAGCAGAAACTGACCCTGCGCGATCAGATCAGTTCACTGGAGCAGGCAATATACCCGGATATTATCGCCTAGTGCAGGCTAACCAGCTCATCGACTGACACCTGGTTCTGCCCGGTACATTTTGCAATATAAAGACGACTCTCTGCCGTTTTGTATAGTTCACGTGCATCCATATTCTCATCAAAATGGGCGCCGCCCACACCAATGGATACTGTCACCCCCAGCATGGTCCCTTCCGAGGTACGGAACTGGTGCTTCATAATGCTCTCGCGGATGCGCTCACCTACCCAGTAAGCACCCTCCGCCGGTGTTTCCGGCAGAATCAGGCCAAATTCTTCGCTGGTGATGCGTGATGCCATGTCGGTCTCACGCAGACAATCTTTAATTTTGGCTGTCACTTCACTTAGCACACGGTGACTGGCTTCAATGCCATGCGTATCCAGAATTGTATCGAAGCCGTCCACACTAACTACCATCACAGACACATCAGAACGGGTGCGCTTCAGGCGTTTGACTTCTTCTTCCAGCCGTTCAAAGAATACCAGACGCGACGGTAATCCGGTGATTTCATCTTCATGGCGCAGACGCGCAGCCTGCTGCTTGATGCATTCTTCGGCCTCTACACGGTCAGTAATATCACGCAGCGTACCTATGGAGCCGATAATACCGCCTTTGTCATCAAACCACGGGTAAGAAATATCCGATACCCAGATACTCCGGCCATCTTTGGTTTTCATCAGGTAATCAGCCTGCCACTTCAATACATCACGGCGCTTTCGGTTTTCTTCCAGCCCGCCAAAATCATCCACGCGGCGCATATTATCGGCCACCATACGTGTTTCCATGATCAGGGAACGCAGGTTAATCTCCTGCAGCTCTTCTTCCGAGAAACCGAGCAGCTTGACCACGGACGGGCTGATATAGTCATAGCGCATGGAATCATAGCGCAGGCGGTAAATCACATCGGTGGATGACCCCGAGAGCAGCTCAATTTCCGCTTTCAGCTTTTCCAGCTCCCGTTTCTTATCTAACGCATCATAATCCAGCATAACGTCCCCTCGCTTTATTGCCGTGATACATACAATATAATGCGGAAAGGCGCAAGCATTACTACTATATATAGAATATATCGCGAAATTCCGCCATTTTTATTATGTGTCGAGGCTTTTTTGCATAAAGGCGCTCAGACGAGTCACCGTACCCCCTCAAATTTCGGGGCACGGCAACTGATGCCTTGCCATCCCTCTGATAAAGAAGGATATAAGCCATCCTTTGGAATTATAAAGCAGACTAAAAAGCCCCTTAACCAAACGTTTCTGAGCATTTTTCCTCCGACTGTTCAATCTTCGCTATTGTGGGTTTACGTCTGGCAAACTGCAGATCCCTTCGCCATTTTCCTACCACCGCCTTATAACGGCGACGCATATCCCGCTCATAGATTTTCTGGCCCTCTATCTCCCGCGCATACTCCTCGCGGGCCTGCACCGTCCATTCCCTGACATGCCAGGGTTGCCGCTCATGGTCGTCGCGCTTATCGACAATCGCATAGCGTTCCTTGCTGAACAGCCGCTCCAGACCGCTCCAGAAGTCATTGGCTTTTTCCTTGCCGTATTTTTCGCGCACGGTATCCATCACCACGCGGAACACCTCCTCCACGCTATACTCATGGCCCGTTTTTCCCTTCACGCGCCAGAACATGTCGTTATGGGCAATGGCATTGCGCACATCGCGCAATTCCTCCGTTCTCTCATTCGGGGGTATCGTCTGAATAAAACGATGCAGATGCAGATTCACGTTGCAGGTCAGGAGATAGAGCGCCTCTATGTCGCGCTTAAAGCTTAAGGGTGCGGTCTCATCACCACCGCCAAGCAGGTGTTTGATCGCATGGAAATTCTGTCTGCCGATAAAGTAATAGCGAGTCTTGAATTCCCACAGGCGGTAATCATTCTTATAACGATTATTCACGCTGGCATAGGCTTCGCGGTACTCCTGC
This sequence comes from uncultured Rickettsiales bacterium, assembly GCA_964390025.1. GTDB lineage: Bacteria > Pseudomonadota > Alphaproteobacteria > Rickettsiales > UBA998 > CAYMGS01. Next base: position 5,475 of record CAYMGS010000108.1, read on the forward strand.
CCCGGAGAGACCAGCGCCTTGCGTTTGTTCTTATCTTTTATTTCCTTGCGGGTAAGCTCTTCCGCGAAAAGCTTTTTTGTCCGCTCCCTGCGCTCCCTTTTGCATTGAACGAATATGTTTTCGATGCGGCTTTGTATTGCCTCCATCTTCTTTCTGTCTTCCGGGCATTTCAGTTTGCGCCGGTAATGCGTCATGCGCCCTGAAAACAGATGCAGGAACTGCGGAGGCAAAAGCAACCCCAGCGCCCGGATGAACGCCTCGTCGTCAGGGTTCGATTTTTTCTGTTGTTTGGAATCGTCGTAATGTTCCAGAAAGTTCCGTTTTCTGTTCAATGGGCGCTGGATCGTGTGCAGAAATTCGTCAAAGGAAAGAAAAATCGCGTGATGCTCTTTGAGGCGCGCCACAAACACCGTGCGCAGACTCGCTGGAGGCTCGTCCCCAGAATTACTTATGGGCGTTCCTGTGGGAAAGGATTCCAGGAAAGAGTAGAACGCGCCGCTCAGGCAATCCATCGTCTCGGTATGACGCTTTTGCGGGTTTAAGATGGCGTCCCTGAAATGTTGATGATGGGGATTGGTGATCTTATTGCAGGCAAGTTCCAGCATTCCCGCCAGCCTCTTCTTACCCGCCTTGCTGCTATTGCTGAACACATCCCAGAAAATGCTTTGCAGATACACCCCGGCAAGGCGGATAAAATAGAGTTCGTCCGAGCGGAAATCAGGAAATTTCTGCTCCAGCGGCAGGAGGTTAATGGTCGTGGATTCCATTACTTTTCTACCCTCTCTTAAACTCTCTCCCTGAAGGGAGAGAGGGTAAAATCAATCCCCTCCACCTTCAGGGGGAGGGTCAGGGAGGGGGTAGGAAATACCCTACCCAAAACTCTTGCTCATGAATTTCGTCAGGCGTTTGGCAAAAGCACCGGCATCTGCCACAGGTTCCCCTTCCACAATCTTCGCCTGATCGAGCAGCATCAGCGCCATATCCTTCAGCTGCTGCGTCTCTCCGGATGCACTCGCTTCTTTTGCCATATGCGCGATGAGCGGATGGCTGGCATTGATCTCCAGAATTTTTGCCGCACGCTTAGGCAACTGGCGGTGCTCCATCAGGAAGCGCTCCATGCGCATATCCATATCCCCCTCGCCAACCGCAAGGCAGGCCGGAGAGTCTTTGAGTTTGGTTGTCGTGCGCACTTCCTTGATCTCTTCACCGTAAACAGATTGCAGCCAGGTCCTCAGATTATCAATATGCTCCTGCGGTGACGCCTCTTTCGTATCGTCTTCTTTTGTGTCTTCATCCGCCTTATCGCCGGAGAGGGTATCCAGGTCAATATTGGCGCGGGTAACGGACTTGAAGGATTTGTCCTTATAACTCTGCACCACCCCTACCCAGAAATCATCGACATGATCGTCAAACAGCAGCACTTCAATACCCCGGCTCGCGAAGCCTTCCAGATGCGGGCTGCCACGCAGCGCTTCCACACTATCACCGGTGAGAAAGTAGATGTCTTCCTGCCCATCCTTCATACACTCGATATAATCATCCAGACTGGTGGGCGCATCCTGCTGCGTGGAATGGAAGCGGCACACTTCCAGAATTTTTTCCTTCGGCGCCTGTGCCTCACAGAGCCCTTCCTTGAGCACCGCACCAAAATTTTCCCAGAATTTTGTATAAGACTCCGGGTCTCTTTTAGCCTTTTTCTTGAGCTCCGAGAGCACCTTACTGGTGATGCTCTCACTGATTTTGCGCACGATCGGATTATCCTGCAATGTCTCACGGCTGATATTCAGCGGCAGATCGGCGGAATCGATAATCCCACGCAGGAAGCGCAGATAATGTGGAATCAGCTCCACATTTTCTTCCGTAATGAACACGCGTTTCACATAGAGCTTCACGCGACGACGGCGTTCCGGGTGGAACAGATCAAACGGCTTGATCGTCGGGATAAACAGCAGATTGGTGTATTCGATAACCCCTTCTGCTTTGTTGTGCATGGTCAGCCAGGGATCATCCGGTGAATGTGCCACGTGATGATAAAATTCCTTATACT
>CAYMGS010000109.1:0-7351 GCA_964390025.1 uncultured Rickettsiales bacterium
GTTCGGCGGCATGCTGCTCTCGCTGCTTGCCGACCTGCCCTCCGGCCCCGCCATCGTGGTCTGCGCCGTGGCGCTGTTTGTGGTGAGTTTGCTGGTGGGTGCAGCGGGTGGCACTAAGAAACAATAATATAATCTTCATATTCCACAGGTGTATACTATGCTACATATAAACAGCAATGCCCCGCTGATAGAAAAATGACATTTGCAGAAACCATTCAGGCACCTCGGCCAGAAAAAATGAAGAACGTCATTGTGTGGTATTCACACAATGCATCAGCTGACTATATATCAGGTGACAAACTGCCTAATGGCATATGCAGCATAGCAGGTAATTATTGCTCTACTGAATCATTTAGAGAAAAACCGGAAGACACAAAGGAACATTCCGGCTTTGCAACTGTTCGTGATAGTTTGCAAACCAGTGATGGCATCCAGTATTGGCATTTTAAACATAAATCTCCGCTTTATGATACGCCCTGGGACGAAGGAGTGCAGCAACCAGACGACCTGCGCTACTGGATCAACAAACTGGATGAAACATTACAATCGGAAGGCAAAGGCGAAACCATTGATGCAATCGTGGTGCCTATCGGTTTGAGCCTGACGGAAAGCCCGTCATGCATTAATTTCATTAATGAACTCAAAGAACGCTATCCAAACATTAAAGTCATCGTGCATCAACCACGCCTCACCTTAGCTAATGAAACAGAACAGGCCAGAAGATTTGCGTGGGCCGAGCAAGATTCGGGTAGCGTTGACAATGGCATACAAAAGGTTATAGCCAAACGGCAGGCAGATGGCTCTGTTAAAGGCGATAATGGCGAAGCATACCGCTTTCAGCCCGGTGTAGACATGATAACGCTCAACCATACTTTTAACGGTTCCATGCGGCAAAATGCTCTGCGCGATTTGTTGGGTATGGAACGATTGCAAGAACACGGAAGAGCGATGTAATCGGCTTCGTGTGGCGCAAGCTACCGGCTTCTTCTTCACCTATATCACTGTACATGTTTGGCAGACCCTGAGAAATGTAAACCTAACGCCCCTTGTCATTGGCAAATAAACTGTCAGCGCATGCTTCCATTTCATCAGACCTGATGCCGGGTATTGTATTGATGCTGGTATTTCGGAAGCGTCTGCCAATTTGGCTTCTCATATCTGACTGACAGGCCTGTTCCAGGCTCTTATTCATGTATAATTTGACATATGCATGCCCCTGTTGTCGGATCACATCCCCCAGTGATTGCGTATCTTCAAGCGGTGTGCCATCTGCCAGATAGAGGTATTCAGGATGCTCCTGTACCGTTACCTGCGGCACCCCACCATGCATTTCCAGCTGAAGCCGGTATTCAGCAATGGTTTTGTATAGATCCCGGTTGTTTTCATCCATCTCATCCAATGCATCGGTCAATTCTACGGATTGCACACGCAGTCGTTCCACAATGCCTTCTATATGCGCTTTAAGACCGCCTGGTCCATGCAGTTCCGTATCCTTCTCATAATTTCCACTTAAACCCCACTCCTGTAATTTTTCTGAATCTATCTCCTTTGAAAGATGATCGTATTTTGCCCATTCTCTGTCGGCTTTTGCCAGATCGCCTATCATAGATTGTAATAGCCTTTTCTGTTCTGTTATCGCCTCTCTTTCTTCGGACATCGTCAGGTATCGCTGCGCTTCATCATCCAGCTTCACAGGCATTACCTCCGTGTCACCAAAGCGTTTTCCCTTCTCAAGGTAAGGCTGAAGCTCTGAGAACAGCTTGTCGAATTGCGGCAGCTTTGCTCTTTCTATTTTGAATACGAGCACCGGACGGGTACCAATTTTTTTCTCTCCGGGCGCATGTGCATCCTGCGGGTGTTGCGGCTCCTCCTGAACATAGACAGGCTTGAGATTGGTAAGCCACATACTGGATCGTTTCAGGCAGTTCTCAGCTGTATCGGGGATTGTTGTTCCTGGCCCTTTCCTGCTGACTTGTTGACTGGCCTTTTCTTCCGCCAGGTGATTGCGCAGTTTTGCCATGAAATCCGGTATATCCATGACAGGGCTGGCTTTAGAGAATGCACGCAAAACATTACCGCCTTGCTCTTGCTCCAACTGAGCAATCATATTTTTTTCCGGGTCAGGATAGAGCACCAGCGCCGACCGACCATGCACGATGTCATCATGTAGTTCCGGTGGTCGCGTCATCAACGCCTTTACTTCCGGATCCTGAAGCCGCTCAAGCGTTGTCCCGTTGGGGTTTAGCACGATTAACTGACGCGCCTGCCCATCCTGTGTATGCTGACTTATCCATGTACGGTACTCCCTAAGCTGTGTCAGCAGTGACTGGTAATGCTGCAATGCTTTAGCACCACTTTTTGCCGCCTCAGCAGCGCGGCCATGTGATCCTTTCAATGCATCCTGCATCGAAGGCAAATGTGATATTGTATCAACCACACCTTCTATGCCTGCCTGGCCCTCTTCCGGCTCTCCCCCTTTAACAATCGTCGTGTAATCATCTGCATGTCTAGCAAGCTCCTGTAATGTATGCATGAATGCCTCTGTTTGATTTGCCTGCAATCGATGCATCGCTTTGTCAACCAGCTGTATGTCATGCTGTAGATCAACGAATCGTACCTCTCTTCCTGCCAGGTGCGTGATTGCAGTTTTTACCGGATCATGTTCCTGCTCCGCCAGCGTTTCCTTATCGCGATCATTAAAGTAGCGCGCTGGTCTATTATTGAAAGCAGCACCGCCTTCCACCTCCATTACCTCCAAGGCGGGCTGCTCTAATAATAGTTCACCTTTCATTTCTTCATCAATTTCCATGGAAAAGAGCCGCTTCGGCCGCATCGTCAATTGCTTGCCAGCATCTCGCAATTCATGTTCCAGGACTTTGGGAACATCAACACTCTCCGTCCTGATAAATGCATAATATTTGATCGTATCCTTGGAGCGCTTACATACCAGAAGCATGGATTCAGGGTTTCTTTTCTTCAACCACTCAAGCTTGTCCTGACGATTGTCTGTCAGTTCATTAGCCCTAGAATCTTTTTTGCCCTTCGCAGGATGCGTTGCAACGGCTGCAACATGTGCCACCATGGCCTTAGGACGTGGTGTATGCACGTTGAATTGCTGACGCGCCCATATATCCAATGCCTCTTTGCTCTCAGCCGTTTGCCTGTCTGCTATTGCAACTCTTGGACGTTTTTGTTCCCGGTACTGTGCATATAAATCAGCGGCCACATCATTGTGAAGCTGTACACGGCACACGAGTGGCTTCTCATTTTCACCGCTTATAGTTTCTGTCACCTTATTTTCACCGCTGGCAGGAAACCCATCACCTGTAAGTGTCTGAGCAGTAAAGTTCTCCCCGCCGGAGGCATACATATAATGGACGTCATGCTTTTCATCTCTGGCAAAACGCACGTTATATTTCTTAAAGAAATTGTTAGGTACACGGGCCGGTAGTATCCTATCCGTCTCTGTATAATGACCTTCCCCAATCAGTGCTTTGAGTCTGGAAGCATCACCTTCCGGTATCTGGTGCTCGCCATGAGAACCCACAAGTGTTGTAAGCCTTATGGGGTCTTGCGCCTTATCCATTTGCCCTTTTGCATAATGGGTAAGATGAAGTACCGGAACCAGTCGGCCTGAAATGTCGCGCACCTTACTGAATGTGAAGTGCTCTTGCGGCAAATCGGTAATAATTTCAGACAGGGTTTTGCCGGAACCGGATGCCGAAGCCGCACGCTTCTTTTTCCGCTCATTTGGTTGCTCAACGCTCCTATCTGCTGCCTTCAGCTGCTCAACTGCCAGCTGCATGACACTCTCAGCTGATAGTGTGCCGCCCTGAAGTGCTTCCTTTTGTCGTTCCTCCAGCTCAGAGCATGCATCGGTAAAAGGAGTGATCTTATTGCCTTCCGTACGTTCAATCAGCCTCATCAACGGTGCAGGAACAACAATCCCAATCACAATCCCATTGCTGACGGTATATTTTTCATACTGATCACCAACATTATTCCCACGCCTGAACAGGCCGGCGTCTTCCAGTTGATTACGCAACGTACTTTCGTCACGTTTTTTAGGGCTGAAGAATAAGAGCATATGCCGGTTACCGGGTAAATCCACGTGGTAACGCTGCGGTGGAACGCGCATCATCGGGTAAAGCAGTGAAGCATTGCTTTTACTCCCGGGCACCTGCACATAAGGAGTGATGTCCATGTCCTCCGGAATCACCGCATCCTTCAATTTAATCCGCGCCAGCGGGCGACCATTGACATCCGCACCTTCTGACACACTACCGCCCTCGGTTGTATGGCCGTTTAATTGTGCACGAACCTTTTCCAGGTGACCTTTTCCCTGAGGATCATAAAGATAAAACGTCAGTTCATTACGCAGGAAAAATTCAGGTGGCTGCTTCAGCTCACCCCATGGCGGTCCATTTAGCGTCGGCTCGGCAACCAGCTTTAATCCGTGCTGCTCGGCAAAGGCTACAATATCCAGCTGTCGGTTTGCCATATCCCCCTCGTCGTTTTTTTATTTTATAGAGTTATAAGGCACGTATCATCATGAACAAAATTAAGGTTTCATGACAATGGCCAACCCCCGACTTATGAGATATATGAGCTTTTTAATGCGATGACGTTAATTATGGAAAGGCTAAGCGCCGAGTCGAATGCTAACCTCACCCTATAATTAAGTTCCAACCTATATCAGAGTTTCACTCTAATGCTGGACTCATTTATAGGTGCTGGGTCACTCCGGTTTCGTTTGAGAGTGAAAACGCCCGACACAGCGCTTCACAGCGCGAGATAAGGCTAAAATAGTATGAGATCGGTTGAGAAATGGTGGTCGGTAACGGACTGAGTTCGAACTTTTCTGACAGCTTTCTTGAGGAGTTTCAAGCCTGTAATGATCTCTTCGAAAATCCACCTATTCCAATGGGCAAACAGTATGTCTGGGAACCGCTATCACTGAACGCATAGCATCATGTATATTGGCGCTGTATAGCTTTAGATAAAAGCTCCAATATTGGTTGGAATTTATCAAAGTCTATTTCGTCTTGATTGGGGCGTATGATCTTCGTAGCAAGTATATGTTTTGAGTAATGTTTCTGGTTGTTAAATTTTTTGCCATTTTCAGCTGAGAATTTTTTGCCATCCAGTTCTTTCATGACAGAAGGGTCAAAAAAGTCTTCAATTTTATTATCTTTTTCTTCTGACATGGGCAGTAGAACGACATAGAGGTTCTTTGTAATATGATAAATAAAATTTGATTTCCTATCGTATGCAACATCATTCTTGAAGAAGTCTTTTTTGAGTTTTTCGATCATTCCATGTGCTTTAGCATCATTATCGAAAACAAGAATAACAGGATGTTTTCCAGTAAATTTAGTGAAAGATAAATTTTCCTGATAATGGCTTGCGAAGCCTATTAGTGCATCGGCTCCATCGTGTATTCTCATTACCTCGCTTACGCGGCGTGAAAAAGGAAAGAAAGCGACTTCATGAGGAAATTTGAAGATATTTTTCTTCTCTAGCTGCTTTATCGCAGCCTTGAGATAAATCGCATCTGTCTTGCCTTCGCACATGACCAGTGGTTTCTCATGCGCTACAAAATAGGAAAAATGCAGGAATTTCGAATAAAGCTCTGTTGCTCCATCTAATTTCAAACGTTTCTTTTCCTTTTTGGCCGCCTCAAGTGTCGCCTCTCGCTGAGTCTGGTCTTCGTCTGTACGACTAAATTCTTTAATGAAATGAATATGACTGAGGATACCTTCAAGCTGTCTTATAGATGCGGGCTTATCGCCACCGGGGAGTACGAAAGCACCCTGTGTAAATAGGGCGTGGCACATCGAGCGTGCATAACGATAATATTCGCTTTTAACATTGACCTTTTTATTAACGATGAGGCCTGTGACTACCTGACGCGATGGACTAAACTGAAGGCGTGTTTTGGCCGAATTTATCTTAAAGCCAGAGCGTTCTATGACCCTTTTAACTTCGCTACCAACAAGCCACTGGTTCGGCTTATCTGAAGGTGTTGCCATTTTTTCAGGCCATACCCTTTGATTTGTAGAGAATGTAATATCATCGGCATAACGCGAATATGTGCAGCTATATTTTTTTGCCTGTTGTGTAAGGCGGACATCAAGAATGTGTGTAATCAAGTTTGTAATAATAGGGGAACACGGACTACCCTGTGGAAGTTCATTTTGGTGGCATGCTATCTGTGCAATCAAAGTTGCTGTCGCTGGTGATAAGTTAAAATTGTTATTGCTGATGAAGAATCCCCGCACTCTTCCAAAATTAAAGGAAGGGAAAAAATCAGCTAGGTCGAGGTTCAAAACATAGCGTCGATTGCGATGACACTTTGCGTTTGTGTGAATTCCCAAAGAAGGGCTTTCTTTTTTTATTTTCTTCACAAATCCATGTGCGAGAGGTTTTCTGATAGGATTTTTTGCATTCTCAATTTCCTGTACACAGCTTGTCAGAATATTTGCAAGTCGTCTTTGCGCTAATTTGAGGCCTGCATTGGGAGCATTGATTACACGTTCGCCACCAGATTTTTTCGGAATAGTGAATGAAGAATATTTTTTCTCTGAGGGTATCTTAAAGAGGAGGTAAGCTAATTTTTTTGGCTCAAAGCCTAAAAGCGGAGCAAAATCATGAATGGACGTCGTGCCTTTAAGTTCTTTCAAATATGACATGCAGATTAGTGCCTCTAAAGTTAGTAGGCTTATGGACACTCTTATGCGATGACGATCGGATAACCCGTAACACATTCATCGTGCATTAAGGAACGCAAGGTAGCAAACGCACCTGACATTTAAGTCTTATATCGCGATACGCGACAACAAATCTGTCCATAAGCCTATGCCCATAATACAAACATTAACCTAATAGTAAAAGTAAGAGTTCATGCCCGCAGATATTTCAGTCGAGAACGATCTGAAGCGCTTGCGCAGTGGCTTGCGCGATCTGGAGAAGCAGGCCGTGCCGAAAGCGACGGTGCGGACGCTAAACCGGGTGGCGAATAGTACGAAGACAGCAAGCGCCCGGCATATTGCCCCGCAGATCGGTAGCAGGCAGGCGGCAGTAAAGCGACGTATCGAAACCCGCAAATCGACCTTCAAGCGTTTGTGGACGGTTTTGGTGGCCAGTGATCGCCCCTTAAAATTGATCGAGTTCGTAGTCGGCTCAAAAAAGCCCACGCAACAGCCCGGTGGCAAGCGTGGTCTTGTGAAAGCGAAAGCATGGGGTAAGACGCGCACCTATCGCAATGCGTTTATCGCGCCTCAGAAAAGCGGATCGAGCAAAACGGCGGTGTATATGCGGAAATCTGGCAAGCGGTTGCCGCTCAAGCAGC
>CAYMGS010000110.1:0-876 GCA_964390025.1 uncultured Rickettsiales bacterium
CTCTGACGGGGGAATGTATGAGCAGGGCCGGGAGTGGCGTGAAGGCGTGGCAAATCTTGGTATACGGCCAACATTTGGTGATAGCGAACCGGTGCTCGAAGTGCACGGGTTTGATGAAGACCGAACGCTGTATGGAAAGAGAATGCGCGTGCGGCTGGAAGCCTATCTGCGTGAGGAAATAGTGTTTCCGTCCCCGGATGCGCTACGTGAGCAGATTCAGGAGGATGTACGGACGGCGCAGAAGGTGCTTGCGTCATGATACGCATCTCCCGTCACGCCCGGTTGGGATTAAGTCTGGCACTGGTTATTTTTATTGCCGACCAGATCAGCAAATATTTCATTCTGCAACGCTTTGATGTATTTACCCCGCCGCTGGAAGTTACCCCGTTTTTTAATCTCCGGCTGGTATGGAATCCCGGTGTAAGTTTCGGCATGTTCTCCGGTCTGGATGCACGCTACCCATTGCTGCTGTTTACCAGTCTGATTGTTATCGCCGTCATTGTCTGGTTATGGAAAACCAAGGACACGCGTCTGACCTGGCCGCTTGGCATGATTATCGGCGGTGCGCTGGGCAATATTGTGGACCGGGCACGGTTTGGCGCGGTTGTCGATTTTCTGGATGTGCATGCATACGGCTACCACTGGCCGGCGTTTAATATTGCCGATGCATCGATCGTTGTCGGCGCATTACTGGCCGCGTGGTACGGCATGCAGGAAGACAAGCAGGAAGGGCGCCATTCCGGTGATGCTTGATTTTACCCGTCAGCAGGGCTATGTAATCTTTATGACTCGTAATATACTATGGGCGCTGATGCCTGCACTATTCTTACTCGGGGCCTGTTCTCAGACCGAAGTGAAGGAAAATCTTGGTCTGGT
>CAYMGS010000110.1:886-7348 GCA_964390025.1 uncultured Rickettsiales bacterium
CCCGCCGCTCAGTGTACCACGTGAGTTCTATCTGATGCCGCCGGATCCGGGTGCCGAGCGGGCCTTTGGCCTGAGTTCGGAAGATACAGCGCGCGATCTGGTTACGGGCGGTCGTTCTGCGCCGTCTGTGCACGATATTCGTCGTCGTGAGGCCGAGCTTGCCGATACAGCAGCACCGATTGTTACCAGTTCCCCACTGTCCAGTGCAGCAGAAGAGCGTTTCCTGAAACGCGCAGGTGCAGCCAATGTTGACCCTGAGATTCGTGAGAAGCTTTACCGCGAACAGGCAGCACGTGCGCAAGAAGATCCCGGTATTTTAGAAGAGCTGCGGGGTGAGGTGAATAGTGACCCGGTAGTGAATGCCGCTGCAGAAAAAGAGCGGATTGAGAAAAACAAGAAAGAAGGCAAATCTGCCAGTGAGGGAGAAGTGAAGACTATCGACCCGGCTGAAAAATCGACACTGGAGCGTTTGTTCGAATAGATGCGCTTTTCCGCCATTTTGATGGTTGTCCTGTTGCTCTCGGCCTGCACGGCACGAGAGCCTGCCACATTACATGCAGAGAGTTTTACGCTGGAAAACGGGCTTGAGGTGCAGCTTGTACCGTATACACGTGCACCTGTCGTAACCCATATGCTGTGGTTCAGGGTCGGTGCGGCAGGTGAGCCGGAGGGTGTATCCGGTGTGGCGCATTACCTCGAGCACATGCTGTTTAAAGGGACGGAGAATGTCGCAGACGGTGAATATACCAGGCGTATCGAGCGACTGGGGGGTGAGCATAACGCATTTACCGGTCAGGATTTCACCGCGTATTATGTCACGATTGCCAAAGAGCATCTCTCCGTGGTCATGGAACTGGAGGCAGACCGTATGCAATTCCTCGATGCGGAAGGCTATGACAGTGAACGTGATGTCATTATCGAGGAGCGGCGCACGCGTATCGATAACAGGCCGTCTGCCATGCTGGCCGAAAAAATGGATGCAGAATTGTTTGCCGGGCACCCGTATCATATTCCCATTATCGGCTGGCCGCAGGACATAGCGGGGCTGAGCAAGGCAGATGTAACAGATTTTTATCAGACCCACTATCGTCCAGGTAATGCGGTGCTGGTACTGGTAGGAGATATCACGCTTGCTGAGGCCAGAGAACTGACAGAGCGTTACTATGGCAGCTGGCAGCCTGTGGATGTGCCAGAGCGTATCTGGCCGGATTATGTGCCGTCCGCTGTTTCTGAACCTATTACATTGCATCACCCGGAGGTACAGCAGCCAGTTTTCAGACGGGAATACCCGGCCCCCAGCCTGAAATGGGGCGATACAGACCGGGCCTTTCCGCTCATGCTGCTGGCCGACCTGCTTGGAGATGGGCGTACCAGCTGGTTGTATCAGCGGCTGGTCAAAGAGCGCCAGCTCGCCGTGTCAGCATCCGCCTCCTACAATGCGTTTACCCTTGGCCCTTCGTCCATCTCTGTGGCGCTCAGCCCTGCTCCGGGTGTGAGTATGGGGGAGCTTACCGCCGCCTACAAAGAAGAACTGGCTGCTTTTCTGGAGCAGGACATTGCTCCGCGTGCTCTGGAACGGGTGAAGAATCGCCAGAAAGCGGCTGCCATTTATATGCGGGATGGTATTCAGGGGCAGGCGTATATTCTGGGGCAGTTGCTGATGCTGGGCTTTGATGCCGGTTTTTTCAGTAGCTGGGCTGACCGGCTGGATGCTGTGACGGCCGAGACGGTAAAAGCGGCAGCTCGCATCACACTGGATGATACGTATGCCGTGACCGGGCATCTGCTGCCACAGGAGGAGGCCCTATGATATACCGGATGCTCTGCCTGATGTGCATTATAGTATTTATCAGCTCCGCTGCCGGTGCAATAGAAGTCACGCGCGTCAGGAGCGCCGGAGGGCTTGAAGCCTGGCTGGTACAGGATTCAACGGTAGAGGCATTCTCGTTGAGGCTGATGATTCCCGGAGGCGGTACGGCTTACGATCCTGACGGCAAGGAAGGGCGCGCTCATCTTGCGGCCTCACTGCTGGATGAAGGGGCGGGCAGCCGTGATGCACAGGCATTTCAGGAAGCACTTGATTTTCATGCCATTACGATGGGATTTGGGGTGTCAAAGGATGTGTTCACCGGTTCCATGACAACCTTATCGGAACATGCGGAGATGGCCTTTTCCCTGCTGCATGATGCGCTATCCTCTCCGCATTTTGTGTCTGAAGATGTGATGCGGTTAAAGGCAGAACATCTGGCAGCATTGCGCCATGGCATGAGCGACCCTACCTTCAGGGCGCGACGTGCCATGCACCGCACATTGTTCGCCGGGCATCCGTATAGCAGGCCAGGTATGGGAACGCCGGAAACAGTGACAGCATTGCAGGCAGCAGATATGCATGCCTATAAAGCCCGGCACCTGCACCGGGCAGGCATGATACTTTCCGTCGCAGGCGACATTTCGCCGGCAGAGCTGCAGCACTGGATGGAGCAGTATCTGGATCCGTTGCCAGAGGGTAAAGTGCCTGAGCCATTACCGGCAGTGGCACCGGATTTCTCCGGGCGGCACGATATCCATATGGATGTTCCCCAGACCGTGGTGCTGTTTGCCATGCCGGGTATTGAACGGCGGGATGAGCGTTTTTTCACCGCGTTTATATTAAACCATCTCCTGGGTGGCAGCGGGCTTTCGTCCCGGCTGGGCCTCTCCATTCGTGAGAAGGAGGGTCTGGCGTACTATGCGTATAGCGGACTGAGTAATTATGACCAGGCAGCGCTGATAAGTGGTGCATTTGCCACCCGGCGTGAGGCGGTGGATAAGGCGATTTCAATTTTCAGAGAAGAAGTGGCCTCTTTGGGTCAGGGGGGGCCGGACCCGGAAGAATTCCGTGACGGTGTACGTTACCTGACTGGCTCCTTTCCGGCGAAGCTGACATCCAATCGCTCGGTCACTGCGTACCTGCAGAGTATGCAGCGTTATGGGCTTGGGATTGACTATCTGGACAAGCGCAACGCGTATCTGGAAGCTGTGAGCCGGGAAGAAGCAGAACAACTGGCAAAAACACTTTTCAATCCGGAGAAACTACTCATAATGGCCGTCGGATCACAGAACAAGAACAGCCAGTAAACAAAGGGTCGCTTTATGCATTATGTTCAGGATATCACGCATGCATTGCCATCACAGGATCAGAAAAACAGCGCCAGCGCGCTGTGGGATCAGCTGGAGCAAACAGCTGTGTCGAGTATTGAGGATATTCGCGCTTCCCTTAAGGCAACGCCCAAACCATTTATGCGACTGGTGAGTGAGCGCGAGGATATAGATGCCTTTTCAGATATGGCTGCAGAACTCAATAAGCGCTGCAAACACGTGGTACTGGTTGGCACGGGTGGCTCGAGTCTCGGTGCTAAGGCAATTTCTGCCTTATGTGGCGGTAAAGACAGTCCTGCCCTACACGTGCTGGAAAATGTTGACCCGCATACCACGCAGATGGTGCTGGATACCATCGAGCCTGAAGAGACGGTATGCCTGCTGATTTCCAAATCCGGTACCACCGTGGAAGTATTGTCAAACGCACAGGTGCTGCTCGGTCATTTCCACAGACAGATTGGCAAAGAGGCGATGCGCAGGCACTTCATTGTCATTACGGAGCCGAAATCATCACCATTGCGAGATATTGCTGAACATTTTCAGTTCCCGGTGATGGATCATGACCCGGAAGTCGGCGGCAGATATTCGGTGTTTTCACTGGTAGGCCTGCTGGCCGGGGCGATTATGGGGCTGGATGTACATGCATTCCGGCGGGGTGCTGCCAGCATGCTGGATCATATGTTAAATACGGATGACATTCACCAGAATTACCCGGCGGCGGGTGCATTATTGCAAACATGGCATATGCATGCAGGCCGCCCGATTCATGTGTTTATGCCATATTGTGACCGTTTGTCGACGCTTGGCTACTGGTATCGCCAGCTCGTGGCGGAAAGTCTGGGTAAAGACCATACCGGCATTACCCCGCTGGCCTCGTTCGGCGCTGTTGACCAGCATAGTATGCTCCAGCTTTACAATGATGGGCCGGCAGATAAACAGTTTACCTTCCTGACACTTGATCAGACAGGTCAGGGCCCGGTGATTGAGCCGGTCGACGGGATGGAAAGCCTGCCGCATATTATGGGGAAGACCATAGGTGACATGATGATGGCGATGCATCATGGTACGATCCGGTCGGTAGCGAATCATGGCCACCCCCTTCGTGTCCTGCGTCTGAGTGGTATGCATGAGGAAGTGATGGGTGCGCTCATGATGCAATTCTCGCTGGAGACGGTGATCAGCGGCAAGCTGCTCGACGTCAATCCGTATGATCAGCCTGCCGTTGAGGAAAGCAAACGGCTGGCCAGGGAATATCTGGAAAAAGCAGCGTAGCACCATGACCATTCGTATATTACCGCCAACCACGATCAACCGTATTGCAGCGGGTGAAGTGGTGGAACGACCGGCTTCCGTGGTTAAGGAGCTGGTAGAAAACGCGGTGGATGCAGGAGCAACCCAGATTGATGTAGCTATTGAAGCAGGCGGACAGCGCCTGATTACGGTGCGCGACAATGGCTGCGGGATGACACGAGACGAGTTGCTGCTGGCCATTCAGCGGCATGCGACCTCCAAGCTGCCCGATGATGAGCATCTGACTATTACGCAGCTTGGGTTTCGCGGAGAGGCGTTGCCTTCCATTGGTTCTGTCAGCCGTATGGAGATAACAAGCCGTGCCCGCGGAAATGATGCAGGCTGGATGCTGGCCGTTCATGGTGGAGATATCCGCGAGCCTGTGCCGGCTTCCTCAGAAGAAGGCACCTATATCGAGGTGCGGGATATCTTTTATGCCACTCCCGCCCGCCTGAAATTCATGAAAACCGAGCGTGGTGAAACGCAGGCGGTGAAAGATGTGGTGGAGCGGCTGGCCATGGCTCACCCGGAAACGGGTTTCCGTTTGCATGTGGATGGTAAAGAGCGGCTGCGGGTGCTTCCCGAGGAGGGTGACCTGCTGGATGCCCGCCTGCCACGACTCGCATCAGTACTGGGCCGTGGCTTTGGAGAGAATGCGCTGGCGGTTGATACTGAGCGGGAGGACATGCATCTGCGGGGCTTTGCCGGGTTGCCGACATTCAACCGGGGTACTGCGGCGCTGCAGTATTTGTTTGTCAATGGCAGGCCGGTGAAAGATCGCCTGTTGCTGGGAGCCATACGGGGCGCCTACCAGGATTTTCTGGCGCGTGATCGTCACCCGGTGGTGGCGCTGTTTCTGGATATGCCGCCAGAGGCTGTCGACGTGAATGTTCACCCTGCCAAGGCAGAAGTACGTTTCCGGGATAGCGGCATGGTGCGTGGTCTGATTGTCGGGGCACTTAAGCGCAGTCTGGCGGATGCTGGTCACCGGGCTTCCACCACCGTGTCGGCAAGCGCGCTAGGGGCGATGCAGCCAGCGGCCCAACAGCACGCTTTTGCCCATACTTATGATTATGGAAACAACCCTAGGGCGCCTGCCGCCCCCAAGAACGTGTTTATGGAAAGCGATATGCCAATGCAGGCGCGCACATGGGATGCCATACCTTCCAGCGTGATGGATGCTAATGCTCAGGATGCGAAAGCAACGACAGAGCCATCATCTTACCCGCTGGGTGCTGCCTGTGCACAGCTGCATGAAACCTATATTGTGGCCCAGACGGAACGTGGCATCGTGATTGTGGATCAACATGCGGCGCATGAACGTCTGGTCTACGAGCGGATGAAAGAGGCGATGGCAGATCGTGGCGTCACACGTCAAAGCCTGTTGATTCCTGAGATTGTGGAGCTGGGAGAGGAACAGGCGGCCGCTTTATTAACCCGGACGGAAGAACTGGCGGAGCTTGGGCTGATCGTGGAGAGTTTCGGTGGCACGGCTGTGGCGGTCAGGGAAACACCTTCATTGCTGGGGGAGGTGAATTGTGCCTCCCTGATCCGTGATCTGGCCGATGAGCTGACAGAGTTCGGTGAGACATTATCGCTGAAAGAGCGGCTGGAGGACATATGCGGCACCATGGCATGCCATGGGAGTGTCCGGGCCGGACGGCGTTTAAATGCGCAGGAAATGAATGCGCTGCTCAGGCAAATGGAAGCCACACCGCATTCCGGCCAGTGTAATCATGGTCGTCCCACCTATGTGGAATTAAAATTACCGGATATTGAAAAACTCTTTGGCCGCCGCTAAAGGCTTGCAAATAAGAGGATTTACCGGCACAATCGCCGCGCTTTACAGGGAAGTCCGTCATGCTGATTACATTTTATACGATCATTCTTGCTTTCTCCGCCTTCATCATGGCGCTGGCGGGTACGGCGTTACTGGTCTGGCTGTTGCCGCGTCTGCAGGTACTGGATCATCCGGAAGAACGCAGTAATCATACGAAACCCATACCGCGGGGTGGCGGACTGTCTGTGATGATT
>CAYMGS010000111.1:0-301 GCA_964390025.1 uncultured Rickettsiales bacterium
CGGCATTCAGGGTGCCGTCCGTGCCGATATAGGTGCCGGTGATGTTAAAACCGCCCACCGAGTTATCGACATCGATCGCGCCGCCATAGACTGCCGTGCCGTAACCCAGCGCGCCCATGTTCCATTCATCGACATCCACCGCACCGGAGCCGCTCACACTATCGCCAATATGCAAGGTGCCGCCCGGCGTCATGATGCCGATCAGCGCATCGGTGACCTGCAGATCACCCGCGCCGCCGCTCACGCCAATGCTGCGGCTCGTCGTGCGCGGCGCAATCGTAATATCACCCGCCGTGCTGAA
>CAYMGS010000111.1:311-7136 GCA_964390025.1 uncultured Rickettsiales bacterium
AAAGCTGTACGTATCCATCGTCAGCGTAAAACCCCCCTGCGCCGCACCACCGCCAATTTCAATCACCCCCGTATCCGAGGCCAGATCAACACCACCCGTTCCCGCCGTGCCGGTCAGACTGATATTGCCTGTACCGGTGGAGAGAAAATCTGCACCGTTAAAGAGGTAAACACCATGACTGTTACCTGCGCCTGTGGCCCCGCCGTTACCGGTAATGGAGATATTGCCATCTATTGCGATGATATCCGTATCAGTGTCCCCAATCCAAACACCGTGATTCTCTGTCGTGCCACTACCGCCATTACCAATGATCGTGATACCTTGTGAACCACTGTCGGTAGCACCCGAAGCAATAACTGCATCAGACCATATCAGAACCCCTGCATTCCATGATGACGTGCCATTTCCTGCTGTGCCGGTAATAATAATCCCTGCATCATTAGCTGTAACGGTGGTTCCTGCTCCATTTACACCGACTCCGTAATTACCGCTTGTACCATCGCCGCCAGTGCCATTAAGAGTAATGGTTCCTGCGTGTACGCCAACCCCTGTAGAAATAACATCTCCGCCGCTGTTTATGGAAATGCCCAGATTGTATCTTCCAGCATCCCCACCCTGACCCGTCAGAATAATATCACCGTCTGCAACACGTATCTGGCCGCTGTTCCAAATTCCATAGTTAAAATCAGCCTGCACCCCATTAGCGGTGCCGTTAATTGTTATATTACCCGCATTCACTCCCGTGCCGGATGTGCTAACACTTGCGTCCCTGTAGAGTGCAACCCCTGTGTTCCAATCAACATTTCCAGTTCCAGCGGTACCGGTAATGGTAATATCCCCATCCGTAGAACTTAACAATGTTCCCGCATCGCTGAGATAAACACCAAGTGACCCCCACGAAGCTTCACTTGCTACGTCTGTATCTCCGCCAATGCCTCTTAGGTTAATGTCTCCTGTCGTCGAGCGAATAGCAAAGCTGTTATCCACCCATATACCATGAACATCTACTGCAGCTGCATTCGTATATCCTATACCACGTATGGTTATGTTTCCAGCATCTGTCGTAATACCACCATTATTTAAGAGTACACCCTCGGTATTCGTTGCCGTCCCCATAGCGAAATTATCAGGGATGTCGTCAGCCGCAGTGCCGCCATTGGCACCGTCATCGAGGCCACCGGCAGCGATGAAGTCCCCACCATTGGTATTGATTGTGATATCTGCCAGGTCAACATTGCCGAACCCCGAGTTATCGGAGTCGGCCCAAAAGATCACGTCCAGCGCACCACTTGAGGAGGTGATGCTGTTGGTGCCGGATGTTAAAATACTGTTCTCTGCCTTCAGCGTGAGGGAGGCGTCACTTCCGGTGGTTTTGGCGATGGTGGCATTATTGAGGGTGATATTTCCCGGCGGTGATGCGCCGCCGGTGGTGGTGATGGTCACCGAAGTGCCGTCATTGAGGGCGTCTTCAATGGTATCGGCATCGACCGTGGCCTGACCGTTAAACGTCCCTCCCGCCGAGACATCCGTGCCCGCACCGTTGGCAATCGTCACGTTGGTCGGGTCGAGCAGCCACTGCCCGGCCTTGCCGCTCGGTGCTGACGCATCCACCCGGCCGGTAGAGTAGAGTTTATCTTTACCCGACGTCTCGACAAACCCGCCATCACCGCCCTGCGCGCCGCCTCTGGCCTTAATATCCCCGGCAAAGACCGTCGTGTCATCCGCCCAGACAATCACCTCGCCGCCATCACCTTTCCCGGTGGCGCTGGCATCAATCTTCGCGCCTTTTGCAATGGTGGTCGTGGTCGCCGTCGGCGTACTGCCGCCGCCCATATACTCACCGCCGATACGGATCGTGCCGCCGCCGGTCTCACCTGTCGCCTCCAGTATGGCGCCCGCCTGCACCTGTATATTCGCATCCTGACCGGCAAACACAATATCGCCGCCCTCGGCATAGGCGCTCGAGGCATCCACCAGACCATCGACATTGATCGCACGGTCAATCACCGCTGCCGCATCCGCCGTCGTCATCAGAACCGTGCCGCCCCCTGAGGCATCAATCGCACCGCTATGCGAGACAGATTGCGCCGTTACATCATCACTCACTGCCACCGACAACAGACCATCGCCGTACATATCCAGCGTCATCGTATCCCCGGAGGCCAGCTGTACCGTCCCCGCCTTCGCCGTAATCACGCCGCGGTTTTCCACATGCGGTGCCACCAGTGCCGCCAGACCCGCATCACGCACCGTGATGCTACCCTCGTTGATAATCCGTGCTTCCGGGTTGCCCGGGCGATTGAACTCCAG
The DNA here is from genome assembly GCA_964390025.1 of uncultured Rickettsiales bacterium. Classification (GTDB taxonomy): domain Bacteria; phylum Pseudomonadota; class Alphaproteobacteria; order Rickettsiales; family UBA998; genus CAYMGS01. The sequence goes on from CAYMGS010000111.1 coordinate 2,622, forward strand.
CTTCCCCGCCATGAAGTCGTCCGTTGCAATATCTGCCGTCGTCGCCACCAGACCCGCCACATCCACCTGCGAGGTCTTGCCGAATACCACCCCGTTGGGGTTGATCAGCATCACCTGACCATCCGCACTCAGGCGGCCATGAATCTGTGAGGGGTTCTGGTCATGGATCCGGTTCAGTGCGATCGCATCCGCTGACGGCTGCTTGAAATGCGTATGCTCTCCCGCACCGATATCAAAACGCTGCCAGTCCAGCACCGCACGGTCAGAGCCCTGCACCACCAGCGTGTTGCCGCCCGACTGGTGAATCGTCGCATCCCCCGCCGACACCACACCGCCAGCAGGCGCCGCATGCGCACCGCCAGACACCACGCCCAGCACACCCGCAAACAACACACCGCCACGTGTTAGGGAAGAACTGCTTAACCAGCTTCCTGTTTTTATATCCAATACTGAGCAAGCTACGATGCCCCAATTCGGTTCAATAAGGCATTTAGTATAGCGAAAAATCGTTAACTTTTAATTAACAGGAGCTTAACAAGACACTAAACAACGGGGAGGATACCGCCCTACGTGCGTACCGTGATAACACATATTATGACCGGCATATCTTACGCCACCGATACGGATTTGATATTGACGAATTCCCGGATACCGAAACGTTCCAGTTCACGCCCGTAACCGCTTTCCTTAACACCGCCGAAAGGAAGGCGCGGATCGGATTTCACATAGGCATTTACAGCGCATACACCGGCATCAATACATTCCCGTGCAATACGCAATCCCCGCTTCGTATCCTGTGTGAATATGGCGCCGCCCAATCCAAACGCGGAGTTATTCGCCACCGCAATCGCCTCGTCTTCATACCGCACTCTGATGATTGCCGCGACAGGGCCGAATAACTCCTGTTCATAAGCCGGCATGCCATGCGCCACGTCCGTGAGAATCGTGGGCGGATAAAATGCCCCCGTGCCCTCAGGTATATATCCGCCCAGCTGACAATGAGCGCCCTGCTCAACAGACTGCATGACCTGCATATGGAGCTGGTCACGCAGCTCTTCACTTGCCATAGGGCCAAGATCCGTGTTCGTATCCATAGAGCCCCCCATGGCGTGCGCCTGCATCTCGTTGCCAAACGCCCGCAGGAAAGCCTCATATGCGTTATCAGTCACAATAAAACGTTTGGCAGCAATGCAGCTTTGGCCGGCATTTTGCAGCCTGCTCTCGGCACATGCCCGTGCCGCAAGCCCGATATCCGCATCGTCTAAAATGAGATACGCATCGCTGCCCCCCAGTTCCAGTACGGTTTTCTTCAGACAAGCCCCGGCCTTAGCCGCCACTGACTTTCCGGCTTGCGTACTTCCGGTCAGAGTCACAGCTCGTACATGCGTGTGCTCAATAACCGCACCCACCTGGTCGGAGGTAATCAGTAACGTGCGAAAGATGTGCTGCGGAAAGCCCGCTTCACGAAAAACTTCCTCAATCGCCAGCGCACATCCGCTGACATTACCGGCATGTTTTAACAGTCCTGTATTACCTGCCATCAGACAAGGAGCAGCAAAGCGAAACACCTGCCAGAACGGAAAGTTCCATGGCATAACCGCCAGCACCATCCCGATGGGCTGATAGGTGATAAAACTATGAGCAGCATCGGTGTCTACATACTCATCGGCAAGAAACGTCTGTGCATGCTGTGCATAATATTCACATACCCACGCACATTTCTCAATTTCCGCACATGACTGATGGTATACCTTGCCCATTTCTTCCGTAATCAGCCGTGCATATTTTTCTTTATTATTAGTGAGTATACAGGCCGCTTTTCGCATCAGTGCCGCACGGCTATCACATGTGGTCTCACGCCAGCTCAGAAACGCCTGATATGTTGCTTCAACCACGTTGGCCGCTTCACTGTCACTCATACCATCATATGTATGTATTATTCGACCCGTAGCCGGGTTGACAGATTTCATAAAGCCTCCGGAAGTGCCGTGTTGCAAGGGTCTTCCCACCTGAAACTAAAACCATTTCAGGCGTTTAAATATCCACACCTGAAGCGCCACGATACCACCCAGTATGCCCATAAATATCCAGAATGCATCCGGGTTCTCCGCACCGGGAATCCCGCCGACATTAATGCCCAGCAAACCGGTGAGAAAACCAAGTGGCAGGAAGATGGCAGCGATCACAGACAGGATATAGAGATTTTTATTGAGCCGGTCTGCGAGGATATTCGCCAGTTCATCTTTCACGATCTGCGCCCGTTCACGGATGGCATCCAGGTCTTCCACGTAACGGGTCACATGGTTATAGGATTCCTGCAAATGTCGTTTATGGTCTTCTTTCAGCCAGCTCAGGTCTGCCATGCGTAATTGCCCGATTGCATCACGCTGGGGTGCCATATAGCGACGGAATATAATGGCCTGTTTACGTACATTGATGATGGATTCACGCAGAACCGTATCTGCATTCTCCAGCACCTCTTCTTCAATATCATCCGTCGTTTCATCCAGCTCGGTCAGGGTCGGCTCCATGCGGGCGAAAAGCTGGCTTGTCAGCATACAGATAAACTGCCCGGCATCTTTGGGGCCTTTACCAGCTTTAAGTTTCTCCTCCATATCTCCCACTGCTTTGAGTTTCCGTTTCCGCACACTGATAATCCGTGATTTATCGATCCACAGCCGAATGGACACCATATCTTCCGGATCCGAATTCTCATTGAGATTAACACCGCGCAGAATAAGCAAGGTGCCGTCATCAATCTGCGTGGTACGAGGCCGCGTTTCATCCGCCAGTAAGGCCTCCACGATAAACGGGTCGAGATATGAAATTTCCTTCTCCAGCCATACGCGTGTTTCCGGAAGGTTGGCATCGAGATGCACCCATGCCAGATGCCGGGCTTTTAACTCACGGACAATATCAGCCCCATGCAGCGGAGTGCTGCCTCCCTTGCCATCAAATGTATAGGCGAAGATAACAGGGTCTGAGGTTTCTCTCATATTCATACCTGAAGCGTTGACTGGCCCCATCTTATAAACATCACTGCGATTCATACCACATATTCTTCTCACTATTGGCAGTTTTGCTCACGGAAGGCACAGTAAAAGCAGGTTCTTTTTGCAAATGTAGCACATACACGCTATGGCTCAGCGTATGATTATTTCTGAGCAGGAAAGCCGTCGATGAGCGCTGCTAAGCCTTCATTGCAGTGGCAGGGTCAGACCCTCCATATTGCGGGTACATGGGAGCTTACGCATTACCGAACACTTCAGGAACATATAGTGCGGCTTCAGGCCCCACGTATCGATACGCTGGTCATTAACGGCCGGCAGCTTGTCACTCTGGATACAACCGGTGCATTGCTGCTCAAACAGTATATTGAGCGCCTCGGTGTTGCGCCTGAGCGGGTTACCCTGCAAGACTTTGGTGCGGACGCCGCTCACTTTATTCAGGAAATCTGGTCGCACAAGATGCCACCGGAAAGCCCGGAAGACACGCGGGCGGACCAGACGATGCCCTCGATCCACAATATCGGCAGACGTGTTTCTTACAGTATCGGGGAAATGCTGAATCTGCTTTCCTTTACAGGGCAGATTTTTGTGACATTCGGTCACACGATGCTTTCCCCCCGTTCGTTCCGTTTTACCTCATGGGTACGGCATATGGACGAAGCGGGTGTACGGGCGATTCCGATCGTCTCCCTCCTCGCTTTCCTCATCAGTATCGTGCTGGCCTATCAGGGAGCCACGCAACTCAAGACATTCGGCGCGGATATTTACACGATTGATCTGACGGCTATTTCCATCCTGCGTGAGATGGGTGTATTGCTGACGGCGATTATGGTGGCAGGCCGTTCCGGCAGTGCTTTTGCCGCGGAGATCGGCGTGATGAAACTGCGGGAAGAAGTGGACGCGCTCAGGACCATCGGGCTCGACCCCATGAAGCTGCTGGTGCTGCCGCGTATTCTGGCGCTGGTATGCATGCTGCCTGCGCTGACATTTATTGCGAATATATGCGGGTTGTTCGGCACCTATATCATGACATATCTGTTGATGGACATCCCGTTCTCGCAGTTCCTTGACCGGGTGTATAATGTGGTACATCTCAACACGTTCATGGTGGGGATGGTCAAAGCACCGGTGTTCGGATTCCTGATTGCGCTGGTGGGCACATATCAGGGTAGGTGCGTGAGCGGGTCGGCGGAGAGTGTCGGGCGTCTGACCACCCTGTCGGTGGTGCAGTCGATCTTTCTGGTCATTCTGGCAGATGCCCTGTTCTCCATCCTGTTTTCGGAGTTCGGCATATGAGCCGCCGCGACGTAATAAAAATCAGGGGTCTGCATACGCGCTTCGGTGAACAGGTGATCCATGAAAATCTGAACCTGACCGTTTACGATAACGAGATTGTGGCACTGGTCGGCGGCTCCGGTTCCGGCAAAACAGTGCTGTTTCGTACCATCCTTGGTCTTATGCCCCTGCAGCAAGGCAACATTACGATCAACGAGGAGCATCACGGGCC
>CAYMGS010000112.1:0-7027 GCA_964390025.1 uncultured Rickettsiales bacterium
CGGCAGAGCGCGGTCTTCGCCGCTTCATCCAGCGGCAGGGTGGCACCCTCTGCCTCTTCCGCCCGCGCCATCAGTGAGCGTAATGCGGCTTCATTCAGCCGTTCCAGTACCACAACCCGACAGCGCGAAAGCAACGCACCGTTCAGCTCAAAGGACGGGTTTTCCGTGGTTGCCCCCACCAGCAGGATGGTGCCGTCTTCCACATACGGCAGGAAGGCATCCTGCTGCGCACGGTTGAAGCGGTGAATCTCATCGACAAAGAGCAGCGTGTGTTTGCCGTCCTGCTTACGCACTGTAGCGGCCTCAAAAATCTTCTTCAGGTCGGCCACACCGGAGGCAACCGCCGAAACATTTGCCAGCTCGCAGCCGGAGGCTTCTGCCACTAGCCGGGCAATAGTGGTTTTTCCGCACCCCGGAGGCCCCCACAGAATCATCGAGAGAAAATGTCCTGAAGCCACCATGCGCCCAAGTGTGCCTTCCGGCCCCAGTACAACATCCTGCCCCACCACCTCCTCAAACGTGGCCGGACGCAGACGCTCCGGCAGAGGAGTACGGGCAGGCAGTGTATCAAACAGGGAGGGCATCAGCGACGCACCGCGAGCGCCAGCTCCTTGTTGCCGCGCAAAAAGCGAATCGTCCAGCCGTAGATACGATCCTGCATCAGCGCTTCAAGCTGTATGGTAGAGCGAATCTCACGGTCATTGACCTGTGTGATGATGTCACCCTTACGCAACCCGTAACGGGAGCGTGCCTGCGCCCCACCCGGTGTACGGTAGATGACCACGCCTTCGGCCTGTGCATCCAGCCCTAGCTCAATGGCCACGCGGGGTGAAAGATTGGCCACTGTCAGCCCGTCCAGCGGGTGCTTGCCCTGTAATATACGCAAGTCGCGCTTTGGTTTCTCCGGAGGAAGTTTGAGGCGTACCTGTTTATTGGCCTCCCTGCCATTGCGTAAAATACGGAACTTGGTATAGCCCTCCACCGAAGCCGTATGGATACGGAATTTCAGCTCCTGCACATTACGGATATCCAGCTCATCCATTTCCAAAATCACGTCACCTACCGCCAACCCGGAACGCTCAGCCGGGCTGTCCGGGATAATCGCAGCAATCAGCACACCCAGAGGCCGCCGCAGCCCCAGACTCTCCGCAATCTCCGGCGTGATGTCCTGATAGACAGCGCCGAGCCATGGCCGCAGCACCGTGCCATCCGCCTGCGTATTGCGCAGTAGTGCCAGCACCATGTTGGAGGGAATCGCAAAGCCGATACCGTGCGAGCCACCGGACTTGGAGAAAATCGCCGTATTCACCCCGATTAACTCCCCACGCATATTTACCAGTGCCCCGCCGGAATTACCGGGGTTGATAGCCGCATCGGTCTGAATGAAGAAATCATAATCCGTCACACCATCTGCTGAGCGTGACAACGCAGAGACAATACCACTGGTGACCGTCTGTCCAACCCCGAACGGGTTGCCCACTGCCAGCACCAGATCACCCACCTGCACCAGATCGGAATTGACCACGGCGAGCGAGGGCAGTTTTTCATCTTCCAGCAGCAATGTCGTCTCTTCCGGCTCCAGCGTCAGGATGGCCAGATCCGCAGATGGATCCGCCACCGACAACTGTGCACGGAACTCACGCTGGTCTTCCAGCACCACCACGATGTCCTCCGCTCCATCGATGACATGATAGCTGGTGACCACCAACCCTTTCGGGTCGATAATCACGCCGGAACCCAGCGACGCCACCACGCGTTCCCGGCTCATGCTACCCAACCCGCGCTGGGCAAAAAACTGATTAAAGAACGGATCGGCAAACATACCGGAAAGCGGGGACTGCACTTGCACTTTCCGCCGCGTGTAAATATTCACCACCGCCGGGGTCACATTCTTCACCACCGGCGCATAGGAGAGCATAGCCTGCGTACGGGAAACAGGCACGGCACGCTCCGTAGCACGGGCCATATCACATATGACAATTACATGAAATATCAGGGTACAGAGGATGACACGATACATAAGAGGGAATATAACCCTTTCGACAGATTCTACAAGGGGGGTAAGTCATGTCGTTTGAAACCGAGAAGCTGAGATTTCTGGCCGATCTTCATATTACACCGGAAATCATTGCAGATGAGCAGGCATTTGATTCTTTTGCAGACTATCCTGATCTTCAGGACGACATTGAATCACTGATACTCAGCAAAATGCGCGTATTAGGCTATAAATGGAAACAGGATGCCGTCTTTGACTATGACGACCCGTCGCTGGTTGAGGCCATGCACTATCTGTTGAGACGCCAATATGAAGACTGCGTAGAAGACTATACGGATCAGATGCAGGAATTCCTCTGCGAACTGTCTGCCGAACATGATGAAGTCCCTCCGGAACAGTTCTTCACGGAGATATTGCATAGCCATTACGATGATTTTAATGCCGCTGCTGAATGGGTAACGGATCACTCCTATGCAGCAGGTAAGGATGAAGATGAAGAGTTAAATCAGGACGCTTATGACTTATTCAGTGACCTGATAGAACCAGCCGGTATTATCGCCGAACGGCTCCGGCTGCATCGTAAAACTACCCGCCCTACCGCTATGGTCATGCACCTGAAGGAAGCGTATGAAACGGGTGGAATCAAAAGGCGCGATCATTCTGCAATATCCCCGGACGACATCATCGCAGATATACCTCAGGCAGACGCAACTCTCTCACCGGATGAGACACCTGGGGAGGAGGAGTACCCCGATCACGCGATCAAAGGGCTCACCAAAGCCCGGACAAAAGTATTACTGCCGGCTCTTGGGCTCTTGGCATCAATAAAGCGGACATAGACGAGCAGCTCTACGAGGCCATGCTGGATTCCCCAGCGCTGGAATCCATCATCATACAACTCCTGACGGTGGAAGGGGAGATGTTGGGTTACAGGCTTCCGGATCATATGGTGCTGGACTTCAACGACAAGGGGACACGGGAGGCTATTCAGCAATTACTGCACGCACCTCTGGATGGCATGGAAAAAGACTATGGCATTAACGTGGAAACTCTCGTTCACGAGGCGCGGGATGACATAGAGGGGCCTGACACCACACAGGACACAGACGATCACCCGGACGCGCAGGAAAATGCAGAAGAGCAAATGACTCAGCAGATTGCAATGTGTGTATTAGACGATGCTGCAGATGCTCATGTGAATGCTGCCAACCATCTGCTTGCTTCCGTCATCGATGACCATCCGCGCAGCAAGCTGGACGACCCGCTACACGATGTTGCTGCCTCGCACAAACTACATAAAGCGTTTGAATATCTTGCTACACGTTACCAGATGGAACGCTCTGAAGAGAATACCTCCCCGCTGCCAACCATTCTATCAAAACTGGAACATCACGGTATGGTGCAGCCAGACAGACAACGAGGCGTGCATCCTGATGACGCACGCCTCGCTCGATAAGTTACATCTTGACGCTGTTTAAGATTAGGCGGCTGCCTCTTCAGAAAAATCTTCGCTCTCAGGCAGCGGGCCGGAATCCTGGCCTTTCGCACTTTCATCACGATCAACAAATTCGATGATCGCCATCGGCGCGTTGTCGCCATAGCGGAAGCCCGCTTTCAACACACGGATATAACCACCGTTACGGCTCTTGTAACGATCTGCCAGCGTGTCAAACAGCTTGGTTACCTGCGCCTGATCACGCAGACGGGAGACAGCCTGACGGCGGGCATGCAGATCACCGCGCTTACCCAGCGTCACCAGCTTCTCTACGTAAGGGCGCAGCTCTTTGGCCTTGGGTAAGGTCGTCGTAATCTGCTCATGCTTAATCAGCGCTGCCGCCATGTTCGCCAGCATCGCTTTGCGATGTTGCGAGGTGCGGTTCAGCTTGCGGCCTGCCATGTTATGTCTCATCTCTTATCTCCTTTTGTTGCACCCTGCGCAGGATTGCCCCGCCCATGGAGTTACGCAAACTTAGTACGGGTCTTCGTATTTACGTGCCAGGTCTTCAATATTCTCAGGCGGCCATTCGGCAACATCCATGCCGAAGCGCAGCCCCATATTGCCCAGCACTTCCTTGATCTCGTTGAGCGACTTACGACCGAAATTCGGCGTCTTCAGCATTTCGCTCTCAGTTTTCTGCACCAGATCACCGATATAGACGATATTATCGTTCTTCAGGCAGTTAGCCGAACGTACGGAAAGCTCCAGCTCGTCCACTTTCTTCAGCAGATACGGGCTGAACGGCAGCTCGGAACGCTCGCCTTTCTCAGCTGCTTCCGGCGCATCTTCAAAGTTGATGAACAGGCGCAGCTGATCCTGAAGGATACGGGCTGCGAGCGCCACTGCATCTTCCGGCAAAATGGAACCATCGGTCTCCACTTCCAGCGACAATTTATCATAGTCCGTTTTCTGACCTACGCGGGCATTCTCCAGGCGGTACGCTACGTTGAGGATCGGCGAGAAAATGGCGTCAACCGGGATAATCCCGATCGGCGCATCTTCCTGACGGTTTTGTGCAGCAGGTACATAGCCCTTGCCTACTTCCACTGTGAATTCCATGTTCAGGCTGGCATCTTTATCCAGCGTGCAGATCACCAGGTCTTTATTGATCACATCCACATCGGAGCCGGTCTCAATCATACCGGCGGTGATTTCACCCGGGCCTTTGGCGGTCAGCGTCATACGCTTTTTCTCTTCCGAATGCGCACGTAGTTTCATTTCCTTGATGTTGAGAATGATGTTGGTCACATCTTCCCGCACACCCGGAATAGAAGAGAACTCATGCAGCACACCGTCAAACTTCACGGAGGTCACTGCAGCACCCTGCAGAGACGACAGCAAAATACGGCGCAGCGCCACACCCAGCGTCATACCGAAACCGCGTTCCAGCGGCTCCGCGACGATCGTCGCCTTGTGCGGGTCTTTACCCGGCTGCGAGACATTCAGCTTGGACGGTTTAATCAGGTCTTGCCAGTTTTTGTTCAGAATATTCATCGTAAGCGTTACCCTTTTTATAAATGCGGATGATACGGAGCTGCCCGATTAGACGCGGCGGCGTTTGGGCGGACGGCAGCCATTATGCGGAATGGGCGTGACATCCTTGATCGCAGTAATATTAAACCCGACCGACTGCAATGCACGCAGTGCGGACTCACGGCCTGAGCCGGGGCCTTTCACGCGGATTTCCACGGTACGCATACCATGCTCCTGCGCCTTACGCCCGGCAGATTCAGCAGCAACCTGTGCCGCATACGGCGTTGATTTTCGCGATCCTTTAAAGCCGTGCGAACCGGCGGAAGACCATGCCACTGCATTACCGTTCGTGTCGGTAATGGTAATAATAGTATTGTTAAAACTTGCGTTTACATGCGCCACACCAATGGTGATATTTTTACGTTCACGCTTTTTGGTGCGGGCGGCGTCTTTAGCTGTTGCCATGATTCAGTCTCCCTTACTTCTTCTTACCGGCAATCGGCACGGCCTTACCCTTACGGGTGCGGGCGTTGGTATGTGTACGCTGACCGCGCACCGGCAGGCGACGGCGATGACGCAGGCCGCGATAGCAGCCCAGGTCCATCAGGCGTTTCACATTCATGGAAACTTCACGGCGCAGCTCACCTTCTACGGTATACCCGCCGTCGATGATCTCACGCAGTTTAATGACGTCGGCATCGGCAAGCTCGCTCACGCGCTTGGTCGCTTCCAGACCTGCCTTCTCACAGATCTCATTGGCCAGCGACGATCCAATGCCATGAATATAGGTAAGCGCCACATGCAGGCGTTTACCGGAAGGAATATTTACACCGGCGATACGTGCCACGGCTACACCCCTTTTTCCTGTAAATGATATTATATACCCCACGCCATATAGAGCGCGGGAGGCAGCATCATAGGGAGTCTGCGCCGCTTGTCAATGATTTATTATGCCATTTTGGCATGCTTCTGGCGCTATTCAAAGAATGCTCTGTTACTACATAGAGCGTATATGAGCGGCACGTTCGGCAAAACTGGGGTGGGCTAATATTGTTTCTGCCATAATACCTTGGAATACTTCTTGTTGAGGATGTTCTGAAATACTGGCGCCTGCCGCTTCATGCACTTTACGCAATGCACTGATCATCACATCTTTATTGGTTACACTGGCGCCAAAGCGATCGGCAGAAAACTCATGGAAACGTGATCCACAACGGGCAGCAAACAACCCTGCGCCCACGCCAGCGGCAGCAATGGCAAAATATTTTCCGCACTGCAGAAGCGTACGCTTGAGACCAGCCTCGTCTTTTCGCTGTGATTCGTTATCCTGTTGCTGGCGAAGTTGCTGTTCCGCCTCATTAACGGAAGCATCAATATGTTTAACCAGTTTCCCTGGAGATGTATCTTTTTCTGCTTCTGCTTTCCGTTTGGCGCGATCATATAGATATGTACCTGCCACGGCAATAGCCGGAAGAGCAAAAACAGGTAGGCGAGTCGTTGCCATCATACTCGTACGATTAGCACAATGATGCATTTCATGGCCCAATATGGCTTTGAACTCCTCACCAATAGGCTGACTTAGTTCCTGCGCGCCCATAAGGTCTAACATAGGCTGAGAAACAAAAATTTTATCTTTTGACAAGGAGGCAGCATTAGGTTGGTTTACAAGGCCATTAATCACTGGATGCACAGGGGAATTTATTGGTGGGGCATAATGAACTTCTGGCGCTGTTATACCCAGCTTGCCCGCTATTTCATCAACCGCTGCATAAAGTCCCTCATTTCCCTTACGTTCGATCTTTTGTGCTTTTATTTGTGTAAGCACATAATCCGCGAGCCCACTCATACATAACCCTGCCAATTTGTTAATAAGTGTAAATATAGCAGGTCATCATGACAGTTTCATGAAACTCACAAGAAGTTATATGCGTCTATTTATAACAACAAAGTGGATGATGATGCGCTGATCTACTGATCAACAACCTTTTTAATCGAGGTACGCACAGCATCAATGTCGGCCATCCCGTCCACGCTTTTCAGCACACCGCGATTTTCATAAT
>CAYMGS010000113.1:0-7012 GCA_964390025.1 uncultured Rickettsiales bacterium
GGCGACATCAACGCCACCCCAGCCTATATTAAAGCTTTCACCGACAGTGATTTTGGCAAAGTCATTTTCAGATACCGTACGCTCAGCCGGTTTCTCCTGTGCCACAGTTGGCGCCGCTTCCGGGTTGATCTCCGCCTGCTTCACTTCATGGCGCTCGGTTTCAATCTCCGACTGTATGCGTTGCTGATCTTCCGTACGATCCGGGCCGACAGCGCGCTCCGGCTCATCGGTGGATTGGCCGGACACCTCAACTGAGCGCGCCTCTTGTTCCGCACGTTCTATAATTTGCTTCATTTCTGCTTCACTGATCTGACGCCCCTCCGCTTGTGCTTTGGCAATCTCCCGATCAATGACAGACATCATCGCCACACTGCGATCTGCTTCCTTACTGGCACCCTCTTTCAGAACTGTTACATGTTCCTGATCAAAAGCCTGCGCAAACTCAAGATTGGCAACACGTGAATCTAAATACCTCAAGTCCCTCTGTTCTTTTTGCAGCTTAGCGCGCAACTCATCTGGTACTGGCTGGTCCGCCTCTTCCAGTTCAGCAATTTGCCCCTCAAGATCACCAATTACTGCAGCCTGAGTGGCATAATCTTCCTTTGAATTCTGTATTTGTTCTGGCGTAACTTTCGCAAGAGTCTGTATTTCAAATTTATTTTTGACAAATTCCTCTATGTAAGCCTCTTTGTCACCGCCCAGTCTCTGCTGCTGTTCAGGACTTAGTTTATCCCATGCTCTGGCTGCAGCCTCTGGATACGCATCTGAGGACACCTGATTCAGACCCAGGTCTTTAGCCCGGGCATTCTCCTGCTCACTAAGCGCAGCAATCTGCGCCGCCGCTCCGGCACTAAGCGCCGGGTCTTTAGACATATCGGCCAACTTCCCACTTGTTGCACGAGCTACTTTAGCAGCATTCAGAGTACGATAGGATGTCATCGCATCTAACTGCTCCTTGCTGAGATCAGACCCTATCACACCAGTAATGTTGCCTTCTTTATCATATTCAAACTTGGCGGCATGGGCGGCTTCAAGCTCACTCATGAAAGACGCTTTATCAATATGGCTAAGCCCCTGAGAAACAGAAACAGCCATATCAGCCTTCATACCGTAATCCACCAGAATTTCTGAGAACCGCTCGGCACTGGCTGTACCTTTTTCATATTCCTCACCTAGCGCCTGCTTAAGCTCAGCCGCTTTTTCCGGGGAAAGTGTTTTCATATGCTGGTCAAGATTGTAAACAGCCATTGCGGATTGTTTGCCAATTTTCAGTTGATACGTCGCCAGAGTCTCCTGCTCTTCCTCAGAGAGCTGACTCATATCGCCACCCGCTTCTTTTAAACGTTCGCTGGCAGCCTCAAATTCTCTTTTAAATTCTTCATTGCGCAACGTTTTTGTCTCATCGGATACCTGTCTCAGATCTTCGCCTGTGACTTCACTGATGTCTTTACCAAGCATATTAGCGATTGCCTGCTGTTCTGCCTGATCCAGCGCCTGAAAACTTTTCATCGCAGCACCGGCAGAAGCATATTCCAGCTCCTGAACAGTAGTGGCCATTTGAGATTTCATTTCTTCGTAAGAAATCTCTCCACGCTCATGCTTCTCAATAGCCTGAGTAATACGAGGGTCATAATTCCAGTCTTTGCCTTCTTCACCAAGGGCTTTACGCATGCGCCCTACCAGTTCCGTATATTCCTGGCTGTCACCATTTTCATTAAAGATATGATAAACCCGGTTAACCGCCTCTTTATCCTGAGCGTTTCCTTCTGCTATAACTTCCTGAACCTCTTCATTCTCAAGCATCTCAATGCCCTGTTTCATGTCAGGGTCTTTTTCAATCATACGGCCCACATGACCGGCAACCTGCTCCTGAGCAGCCGGCTCTAAGTCTTCAAATCCGGGAATTTGATGACGCAAATAATTATGTGCCAGTTCATAGTTAGCAACGGAAATACCTGCGGCAGCAGCAGCTTCAGCAGAAGCTAATGCGCCTGCATGGCTAGAGACAGAATAAGCCTGATCCAGTCGAACGCCTTTACGTTCCGCACGTGCCTCACTCATCATAGCAAGACCACTCATCCCACCATACATAGCCAGCGCACCCATTAAGCTGCTGATATTACCACCTCTGGCAACACCTCTTAGTTGAGCTGCCCCGGCAGAAAGTTGTGCGTATTGTTGAGATAAGGCACCTGTGTCAGCGCCAGGTGGCAAATTATTCAGTTGTTCAAATACAGCTAATGCAGCTTGCTCCATTTGTGTTGCCTGATTATGAGCTTCACGCTGGAGGGCTTCTAACTGATCTTTTTCATGGTCGGAAAGATCGGCGGGGTTTTGTCCTACCTCCACAGCCGTAGGCCCAGACTCAGCAGCCATGCCGAGACTTCCTAATACTTGTGGCTCTGAAGTTAAACTCATTGAGTTAACGCTACCCTTCTGTGCATGCACGTATAATTTTTCACACTTACATAGTACCACAGCTTTGTTACAGTTATGTTACAATAAATAGAAAATATTTAGTCTTCCAATAACTTAGCTCCACTTCCGGGCCCGACCACCAACACCTACAATAACAGCGCAAAAATGTTTGTTAACAATCCATTAGCCAAAAAATATCATTTAAACGAAAAAGCATTTGCTAATTTTTAGTTAATACGATATGTATTCGCGCCACGACGATCAGTATAGATCGCACCCGTTACACAATAACATGAGGCAAGCCATGAATAAGACCAAAGAGAATACTGTATCCGATAATCATCTGAGCGCCACGGCGGAGATCGTCTCTTCCTACCTGCTCAACCATAAAACCGATATGAGCGAGCTGGACATCCTGATTCAGCGCGTCTACGGCACACTCACTCGCCTGAGTGACGCTGAAGGCAGCGTGGCCGGTGCTACCGGCTCCGGTGATGTCAGCATCGATGATTCCGTGACCCCGGACTACATCATCTGCCTGGAAGATGGCAAGAAACTGAAAATGCTCAAGCGTTACCTTAAAACCAATTACAACATGACCCCGGAAGAATACCGCAAGCGCTGGGGTCTGCCTGCCAGCTACCCGATGGTCGCCCCCAACTACGCCAAGCGCCGTAGTGATCTGGCCAAGCAGATTGGTCTGGGCCGCAAGCCCGGTGCCGGTAAGCGCCCCGCGATGACCGGTACGCGCAAGAACTTCAAGGTCGTGAAAGGCACCCAGATCGCGGCCTTCGCAGAAATCGCGTAAATTACAAACAATAACAGCCTGATGCTTCACGCCCGGTCACTATATGGCCGGGCGTTTTTTTTACTCTATACCACGGGACTGGGGAGCAAGAATTCTGTTCGCATCACGTTTGAAATCGTTCAGTGAGCTACCGCTAATATTGAAATGCCTATACTCACTCCCGGGAGTTTCCCGAACATATTTACTTTCCGTGAACGGCCTGAGCTTCTCCGGTACAGGGTCCCCATTCCTTATGTATACATCCATGGAATCGATCGTATAGATGTCTCTCTGCTGATCTCCGGGCGCACGACGCAGGGTTAACTCTAAAAGATGAGCGGAAGGATCGTCACCGAACCATCGCTGCATATGTCCCTTAAGCTGTGTATCCACACGGGTGACCCCCGGCATGTATTCCCCATACTGTATGCGATACGGCAAAAAGTAATATGCAGGCGCTGGTCATCTCCCCTCACAACGTCGAGCCTGAGGCTGCTCAGCCGATTGGGATCCGTGCGCTCAGGAACCTCCCTCCAAAAGGAGAGAATGCGCAGAGCATCATCCGGGGCAAACCCCTTACCCATCAACTGCTCAATACTCATCCCGGCAAAATCATCCAGCACATACTCGCCAGGGTTCAACTGCTTATTTGCCATATCTACCTCCGGTCAGAGAGCCAGTATACCCTGTACACATGACGAAAATATGAAGAAACTAAAAATCAATCGCCCAGCTGGGGGCCTGATGGTGGGCAGGTGTATGATGCTCCTCTTCTGCCATGGCCGACTGCACGATCGGCTCGAAGCGCGTACCGTACACCGCGTCCGGCAGCGAGGTCGCCATACGCGGAAACGCAAAGAGCAGCCCTAACATAGCGATCTGGATAAAGACGAATGGAATCACTCCGCTATAGATTTGTGAGGTTTTCACTTCTGCCGGAGCCACCCCACGCAGGTAAAAGAGCGCAAAGCCGAAAGGCGGTGTGAGGAAGGAGGTTTGCAGGTTAATCGCCATCATGATTGCCAGCCAGACCGGGTCAGCTCCCATCGCCAGCAATACCGGCGCCACGATCGGCACCACCACGAAGATGATCTGGATGAAGTCGATAAAGAAGCCGAGGACAAACATCACCAGCATGGTCACCAGCATGGCACCGAGCAAGCCGCCGGGCAGCCCGGATAGCAGCCCTTCTACCATCACATCACCACCGTAGCCACGGAACACCATGGTGAAGATGGATGCACCGATGAGGATGGTAAACACCATACTACTCATCATCATGGTGCCGTTCATCGCTTTGGTCAGATTCTCGCGGCTGAGTTCACGCTTTTTCGCCGCCAGCAGAAGCGCACCAACTGCCCCCACCGCCGCCGATTCCGTCGCTGTGGCAATACCCGCCAGTATGGAGCCCAGTACAATAGCAATCAGCAGCAGTGGCGGTAACAAGACCGCAAATAAATGCTGTCCCACCCCGTCTTTGAACAATTCATCACGCAGCTCTTTGGGCATGCAGGGCAGCTTCTTCGGATGCAAAAACCCGTAGACGATCTGCCAGACGATATACAAGCCTACCAGCACGGAACCGGGAATAATGGCGGCTACGAACAGATCAGCAATGGAGACAGGCTGCGGCGGTGAGACACCGGCAGTGAGCTGCACCCCCTGCCATGCGCTCGACATCTGGTCAGAGAGCAGAATCAGCACGATGGAGGGAGGAATAATCTGCCCCAGCGTACCCGCCGCACAGATGGTGCCACAGGAGAGCGTGGCCCCATAGCCGGAACGCAACAACGTCGGTAGGGAAATCAGCCCCATAGTAATCACCGTCGCACCGACAATGCCGGTAGAGGCCGCAAGCAGCGCCCCGACGATCAGCACGGAAATTGCCAGCCCGCCACGTATCGACCCAAACATCGCCGCCATACCCTGCAATAATTCTTCCGCGATTTTGGCACGTTCTAAAATCAGCCCCATAAACACGAAGAGCGGTACGGCGATCAGCAGGTCGCTGGTCATCACTTCATACATATTGCCGGGCAGCGCATTGAGATAGGTCAGATTGAAAACGCCTGCCATGTCACCGATCACGGCAAAAAACAGCGAGACTCCCGCCAGTACAAACGCCACCGGATAGCCCAGCAGCAACGCACCAAACACCACCAGGATCATGAGGACAGGCAGAAACTCCATCAGGCCTCCTCCACCCGGATGGGCCGCTGCTCATGATTACGAATAATCACAATCGCCCTGCATAGTTTGGAGAAACCCTGAATAAACAGCGTGATTGCCCCCAGCCAGATACAGCTTTTGAGCAGAAACACGCCGGGCATACCCCGATACTCGCTGGAACCTTCGTGGATAGCCCATGAGGACAACACGTAATCCCATGAGAAATAGATAAAACTGAACGCTACCGGGAACAACAGGAACAGGGTGCCAAACAGATTCACCCATGCGCGCCGTGTGGGCGAGTAATGCTGATACAGCACATCCACCCGTACATGGCCTTCATATTTCAACGTGTAGCCCATCGCCAGCAGGAACAGAACCGCGTGAAAATAGCGCACCAGCTCCTGCTGCCACGGCAGACCGATGGCAAACAGGTAGCGCGTCGCCACATTAATGGCCATCATTATCACCAGCGCCAACGCCAGCCAGCGCACTACCTTCCCTATGATTTCATTGATGTTATCGCATATCCGCGAGATGCGAAGCAGACGGCTCATGCATCCATCGCCATATCAAGGCCAATATCGACATTCGGTGCGGAGTGGGTCAACGCTCCCACCGAGATATAATGCACGCCGGTCTCAGCCAGCGCACGCACATTCTCCAGCGTGACTCCGCCAGACGCTTCCAGGTACGCCTTGCCACCTGCCACCGATACGGCCTCACGCACCTGCTCTTTGGTCATGTTGTCCAGCAGGATCATCTCCGCACCTGCTTCCACGGCCTCGCGCACCTGCTCTATCGAATCACATTCCACCTCAATGCGGGTCAGCGCCGGAACGCCCTTGCGCGCCCGATGCAATGCTTCTTTCACGCCACCGCATAATGCAATGTGATTGTCTTTAATCAGCACGCCGTCATCCAGTCGCATCCGGTGATTTTGTCCGCCACCCACACGCACCGCGTATTTATCCAGTGCCCGATAGCCCGGCAGGGTTTTACGGGTATCTAAAATAATCGCCCCCGTACCTGCCACCGCATCCACATAACGGTGCGTTTGGGTAGCCACCGCGCTCAGGCGACCCATAAAATTCAGCGCGGTACGCTCCCCTGCCAGAATATGCCGCGCACTGCCTTTCACCTCAAAGAGCGCCTGTCCGGCATCCACCTTCTGGCCTTCCTGCACGGCAGCACCGCATTGCAGATTCCCGTCAATCGCCATAAACACGCGGGCCGCAAGCTCCAGTCCGCAAACCACCAGTGGCTCACGCGCCGTCATCACCATGCGCCCTTCCTGCTCAGGCGGCACCAGCAATTCTTCGGTCAGGTCACCACGACCGATATCCTCGACTAACGCCGCTTCGATCAACCATTGAGATTCGGGTAATTCCTGGGTCATGGGGCTGGTAAATCCTTGCGTTCTGCACTATATTCCATATAAACCTTCTGAAATTTCTAACGGATTTACCGGACGCAGTCAAAAAAATGGCACCACCTGCCTACCAGTTAAGCTTTCATTCTCATGATGTGTTGATTATCGGCGCAGGTGGCGCAGGGTTGCGTGCGGCGATTGCCGCAGCGGAAACCGGTGCCAAGGTGGGGGTCGTGACCAAAGTGCCACCTACCCGCAGCCATACG
>CAYMGS010000114.1:0-3365 GCA_964390025.1 uncultured Rickettsiales bacterium
CGGCCGCGCGGTCAGCGCTCGCGGTGGGAATGTACCAGACCTCGGTTGGCGGCCACAACCACCGGAGCCACCGCAATGACGGCTATGAGCTGCCGCATCCGGTGCGGCCGTTCACGCACTATCTTCGCGAGGCGGGTTACCACACGTCGAATCTGGAGAACTCGCACGGGCTCGAGGGCACCGGCAAGACGGACCTCAACTACCAGACCGAGAATCTCTTCGACGGCGAAGACTGGAGCGAACGCGCCGAAGGCCAGCCATTCTACGCCCAGATCAACTTCTCCGAGACGCACCGCGCCTTCAAACGTTTTCCGGAGAATCCGGTGAACCCGGATACACTCACGTCGCTGCCGCCCTACTACCCCGATCATCCGGCGGTCCGGCTCGATTGGGCCACCTACCTCGATGACACCCAGCACCTGGACCGGAAGGTCGGCCGGGTGCTCGACCGGCTCGAGAAAGAAGGGCTTGCCGGCAATACGATTGTCTTCATGTTCAGCGACCATGGCCGGGCGATGCCCCGGGGCAAGCAGTTCCTCTACGACGCGGGCCTCCACATCCCGCTGATTGCGCGCATGCCGGAGCAGGATAAGATTACGCGGGCGGCAGCGGTGTCTGCAATGATTGAAGCCGGAAAGCTGGTGCTGCCCCATCAGGCCGCATGGCTGGCGGCATTGGAAGAGGAGTTGCTAAGTTTCCCTCATGCCACTCATGACGATCAGGTGGATGCGCTCACGCAATATCTGGGATGGATACGGGAGCGCGAAGGCAAAGGTGATATGAAAATTCTTAAACTATAGCAGTTTACCGACGAGTAACTTCAATGCCATTCTCGGTAATATTATTCTGATGGGGCGGCTGGAACTGATCAACATCCACCTCTACGCCCCCCTCTATTTTTGCGATATTCTCACCGGTAGCGACGCCATCTATGCCAGCGGCTTCTTTTACGCTGGCAACAAATCCGTCCACGTCGCCAATGCCAGCCCTTTCCGCCGCTGATTTTAACTGGTCATCTACACTGGCAGCAAAATCACCCGAGTCCATATCAATTTTAACAGTTTCTGTTTCCGGGTGCGGACTTGCGGCTGGCTCATCCGGAGCCTGTTCAGGTTCATCGGCCTGTCGCTCCTGTTCTGGTTCTTGCCCACGACCTTCGATTTTTTCCGCCAGCTTTTTCAGGGTTTCAGGATTGAGCGGCTGACCATCCATCGTGCTGGGTGGCGTGATGCCCTCTGCCTCTTCAAACGCATTGATCGCAGCAAGCGTTTTGGGGCCCAGATAGCCGTCAAATTTCCCTGTTTCAGGGTTTTTGGACCCGGTGTCGTAGCCTAAGGATTCCAGTGCTTCCTGCATTTTCGAGGTGGCTTCACGTTCACTCGCATCGGCTGTGCCTTTGCCGTCACGCGTGCCGGTGTTGTAGCCGGAACCATATTGCAGTTCGGCATCCTTGAAAGCAGCGGTATCCACCGCTGGTGTCTCATCAACAGCCGGTGCGGGTGTTGAGGGGGTAGGTGCCCGTGGTACCGGGGTTCCTGCTTCAAGATGATCTGCTATCTGCTGTGCATTAAGTGATCGATCGAAATCTACCGGCTGGACGCCATTATCTCGCGCTTCATTCACAGCAGCACGTAGTTGTTCGCCCTTCATCTGTAATATATCCGGGTTTTCTTCTGCCAGCGCAATCACTAAACCCAATTGTTCGTCGACCTTGGCGCTTGATTCTTCAAACCTCGACCTGGTCTCATCAAAGCGTTCCCGTTCTTCGGTTGTTAATGGCTCACCCCGAGCTTCTTCCAGTTCTGCAAGTCTGGATTCAAGTTCATTAATTTTAGATCCGAGTTGCTCTCTGGTATCCAGTCGATGGTGGATAAATTCCTGAAAGGTGCGTTGATTATCAGCTTCAATTTGCGCTTGCCTGCGGGCTTCTGCCTCACGGGCTTCAGTGTCATCTGTTGCAGGCTGAGCCGTGTCTTGTTCATCGGGCGTAGCGGTGTTTGCGGGTTGAACTGTATCCCTCTCGGTAGGGGCAGTGGTGGTATCCATGTCATCCGGGCCGTGTAGCGCCATTTTCTGTCTCCTCGCATATATCTCTGATTTAAGCATATCAGTCTGATGTTACGATATAATGACAGGAGGCGATTTTCTTCCCTTCCGGGCCTGCACAGGGCGACTTACAACCGTTAGACAGGCAGTTCACAAGGATTCGGTGAGGACAGGATGAAATTACGCAAGTTTCTGCGCGATCATAAGGAAGCGGCAGTGAAAAGTTCGACGGCACCCGCTTGGTATGGTGCATTGCAAAGTTATGTGCATGCGCCGGGTCAGGCGGTATGGAGCAGCCGTTCCTATGCAAAATTTGCTGAGGAAGCCTACCGGCGCAATGTGATTGCGCACCGGGCGGTGGCGATGATTGCAAAAGGTGCTGCCAGCATCCCACTGTTGCTTTACGGGGAAAATAAACAAGGAGCGCGTCAGGAGCATGCGCAGCACCCTTTGAAGGCTCTGCTCGCGCGGCCTAACCCTATGCAGGGATGTGCGGGGTTTATGGAGGCACTCTACACCTACCGGCTATTGGCCGGGAATTGTTTCATTCAGGCAGCCAGGCCGGAAGATGTGGCACCTAAGGAGCTCTATCTGCTACGCCCGGACAGGGTACAGGTCATTGCGGGACGTTTTGGGGTGCCCATGGGCTATCGCTACGAAATTGGCCGTGAGCATACGGATTTCCCGGTTAACCCGATCAGCGGCGAGTCCCGTATTTTACACCTGAAGGAATTTCACCCGCTGGATGACTGGTATGGCCTCTCGCCGGTGGAGGCGGCGGCTTACAGCATCGATCAGCATAATCAGGCAGCAGCCTGGAATCAGGCGTTGCTGCAAAACGGTGCCCGCCCCACCGGTGCACTGGTGGTGAAGGTTGGGGAGAGCGGAACAGGGCACCTCTCCGAGGATCAATACTGGCGGATCAAGCAGCAGGTCGATGAGCAGTTCAGCGGGGCCGGTAATGCGGGGCGTCCCTTGTTGCTGGAAGGCGGGCTGGAATGGCGGGAGATGAGCCTGAGTCCAAAAGATATGGATTTTATTGAGGCGCGTAATGCATCGGCACGCGATATTGCTCTGGCTTTTGGGGTGCCGCCGCAGCTGCTCGGTATTCCGGGGGATAATACATACTCTAATCTGGCGGAGGCACGCCTTGCACTGTGGGAACAGACCATCTTACCGCTGGTTGGCGGGACGCTGGAGGCGCTTTCTGTTTGGCTCTCACCTTACTTCGGGGAAATGTTCAGTATTGAAGCAAATACGGATGAAGTGTCAGCGCTGGCACCCAAGCGTGACCGTATATGGGAGCGCTTACAGAAGGC
>CAYMGS010000114.1:3375-6996 GCA_964390025.1 uncultured Rickettsiales bacterium
TGATGAAAAACGCGCGGCCGTCGGTTATGGCCCGCAGCAATTCTAGAAGGACGCGGTATGGATCATTATGCATATAACACCAGTCCAGAGCATGCAGGACTTGCCCACAGCTCCTGCCCGCTGGAGATCAAAAGCCTGAGCGAGGAAGGCGTGTTTGCCGGGTATGCCAGTGTGTTCCACGTGGTTGACAATCAGCAGGATGTCATTTTACCCGGCGCTTTTACGGCGACGCTGCATGGCCGGGCACATGAGATCAAGCTGCTGTGGCAGCATGATATGCGTGAGCCTATCGGGATCATTGAAGATATACGGGAAGATGAAAACGGACTTTATGTAAAGGGGCGGTTGCTTCTTGAGGTGAGCCGTGCACGGGAAGCTTACAGTCTGCTCCGGCAGGGGGTGATTTCCGGGATGAGTATCGGGTATACGCCCAGACATTTCCGGCATGACGAAAAGCAAGGAGTGCGCCTGCTGACGGCGCTGGATTTATGGGAGATCAGCCTGGTGACATTCCCTGCTAATGAAGCGGCGCGGGTAACCGTGGTCAAAAACCGGGAGTTGGACATTGATGTATGTGAGCGCCAGTGGGGGCAGCTGGTACGCTCAGGGCAGGTGATGGCGTGTATGGCAGCGATTGAGCATGCTGAAAAAAGTCTGGTCAGGTTGATAGAGTCTGACGTTTATGCGTTGCCCAGTGGCAGGGAGTCTATCTGATGCATAGCGACAGCAGTAATCGTGGTGCTGGGGCGATGCGCGGTGATAATGTGATCAAACACATTATGGCGCTCATTGGGGCGAAGCGCATTGTTTTTCAGCTGCGTTGCCATCGTGTAGGGGTTCATCATAGCGCCCTGCAGCGCCTGCACTACCTTAAGTCCGGACATGCATTGCGAAGTCAGGTGAGCGGCGGCGGCTTCCTGTTGCTCAAAGCTCAGTTTAGTAAACTGAGCATCCTTGAGCGCACGTTCAATGGCTTTGGCAACGGTTTGAATGACAGCCGTGCCATCCGGTTCGGCATGGCTCAGGGATTGAGGATTGTTACCATGGGCGCGCACATAGGCAAAACGGGCAAGTTTCAGGGCGTGTTCACTGACAGAAGGGGCGGGGCGATGTGTATATGACGCGGGATGCGTCATATGTGTTTTAACGGATGCAAATCCTAATGACTGTCCATTCCCCGAACTCATAATTACCTGCCAAGTATTTATATATTATGATTATTTATTCCCTCTTTATGTGAGTATAGCGTTTGACTGAACAACAAGCAAGAGAAAGGGTAGTGGTATATACATGATGATTATGTGACGGTTTCACAAATAGATTGCGTTTAATTGAGTGGGTGCTCATGGAGCGCATACGGTAAACAATAAAAATGAATAATAAGAGGTTTACGATGAGTATATCTGAAGTTACAGAACGTGTTTCACAGCTTGGAAATGCGTGGGAGCAGTTTAAGCAGGTCAATGATGCCCGTTTGAGGGAAATTGAAACCAAAGGTAATGCCGACCCGCTTTACACAGAGCATCTGAGCAAAATTAACCATACGCTGGATCAGTGCCGTGACCGTGTGGACCGTCTGGAGACAGCAGTGCATCGTCCAGGTTTGAGCATTCAGGGGCCGGGCGCCAAATCACAGCCGCCAAGCGAATATTGTAAAGCGTTTAACGGGTATTTACGTAAAGGCTCGGAAGCCGGACTCAGTCATTTGCAAACCAAAGCGCTTTCCGTTGGTTCAGACCCGGATGGCGGCTATCTGGTAACCGAGCAGATGTCCGAGCTGATTGTGCGCAAAATCTATGAATCCTCCCCGATACGTCAGCTGGCAACGGTTGAAGCGATTTCCACGGATGCGTTGGATGTTATCGAAGATACAGGCGACGCAGGTGCAGCCTGGACAACAGAAACTGGTGCAGTATCAGAAAGCTCCAGCCCTCAGATAGGTAAAAATTCTATCTCAGTTCATGAAATGTATGCTCAGCCAAAAGCGACGCAAAAACTGGTGGATGATGCCTCAATCAATATCGAACAATGGATTGCGGAAAAGGTGGCGGATAAGTTCTCCCGTCTTGAGGCGGCAGCTTTTATCAGCGGTACGGGTAATGGTCAGCCTAAAGGAATTCTAAGCTACACGGCTGGAACCAGCTGGGGTGAGATTGAGCAAATCGATTCCGGGACGGATGGTGCTGTCACTGCCGATAGTCTGATTCAGCTCTTTTACGCGCTCAACGAAGAGTATGCGCGCAATGCCACATTCCTGATGAACCGTTCCGTATTACAGTCCGTCCGGTTGCTGAAGGAAGCGACGACCAATCAGTATCTCTGGCAGCCCGGGCTGGCTGCGGGTGCGCCGGACACGTTGCTAGGTGTTCCGGTTGCGCAGGCGGCAGATATGCCGGTGGCTACAAATGATTCATTCTCAGTGGCGGTGGCGGATTTCCGGCGGGCGTATCTGGTGGTAGACCGGGTGGGGCTGCGTATTCTACGTGATCCCTTTACCGAAAAACCGTTTATCAAATTCTACACCACACGACGTGTCGGTGGCGAAGTGGTAAACTTTGATGCTATCAAGCTGCTAAAGCTTACATCATAGGGGTTTCCTGATGTTGCAGGCTGCAATTGTTTGTGTGCAGCCTGCAACAACCTATCCTGTATCGAGGGTTCCGAATGGAAGAAAAAGCGCATTGCTTGACGGTTTAATGCGAATTAAGTACCATCTCAGTACTATCTATGTGTTTGAAATCAGGAGTTTTGAGTGGGGAAGTTAAATCGGTCTGAACAGATTTTAGCAGAAAAAACTGTCTGCGTGCTTCTCGTGCGGGGTGAAAGTCCTGATGGTTCTCCGATCTTTGCCTACGTCGCGGTACGGGCTGATAAGCTGGAAGAATTCATGGCCGCTCAAAACAGCGGTATGTTCTACCCGGAGGATTACGGCGTCATTATCGAGGCCGGTGAAGGGGAGCCGACCACAGAAACCCGCGAACGCATGGAGCGTGATTACGGGTTTAACCATGACATGATGATTGATATACCCGATGCCACACATGCCAGTGACCTGACGCATAATATTGTTGGTGGTCAGCCTGCTGAAGGCTAAGTCTTTCAACGTTTTCTGGCGCTGAATCTTCATTAAATCGTCACACCTTAATACTCTGTTTTTAGTAAAATGGAGGGTGAGAAAGTGTAACAATGAAGATGAAGCGAGCACATAGATATTCAACGCATGGAGGCGCGCCGTGCAGTTGATTAATACACCTCCCGTAACATGGGGACGCATGTGTGGTCGTCTGGCTGCCAGCCGTCTGGCCGCAGAGGTAGTCAGCGTGGTGGCGTCCATTGGCAGCATCCCTGCTTTAGAGCTGGCAGCACCTAAAACGCTAAATAACCTGCGTCATTATGTCGCGAATCATTACATCCTCCCGCGCATCGAATGGTTTGATAAAAAGGCAAGAGAGTTCCCGGCCATGACCGGCGATCAGGAAGATATAGAAGAGTTGATGAAAAAGACTCCGCAAGAGCGAGCAGATGCGTATGCAAAAGGCGTTGTGGATACATCGATCATGATGGGAGTCAGCGTAGTGGGGCAGGGGACATCACAGGCAATGGGTAACCATGTGTTGGGCC
>CAYMGS010000115.1:0-6973 GCA_964390025.1 uncultured Rickettsiales bacterium
TTTTATCATGATGCAGGTCTTCAAACGTTATCCGGATGAATGCCATTATACGAAGATTGTGCCCAGCCATGAATGTGGAATATGTAAAGTGGGTGTGGTGGAAAGATTAATTTGTTCGGAACCAAACGTATTTCAGTCAACTCTTGAGATATATTTTATCTTATGTGAGTCCGTATTTTTTGGTCTGATGATTATGTTCACCATGCCTCTGGCTTTGATGTTTGCATCTTTAGGGATTGACGCGAATAACGCGGCATATATAGGGGCTATCATTGCTGGTGCATTCATTGCCTCCTATTTGTATACTGCTTACATGACAGAGCGCCGAAGTGATCGATAATAATAGGGTGTAGGGATGGAGCCTGAATTTTTAGAGCCTACCCCGGCACGATTGCGGGCACTGGCATGGGCCTTTACATGGCGGTATGTATTGTTCCTTTTAGCCGGAGGTATACTTATTGTTCTTGCGAGCCTGTGGCTGAAGCTTCCTGAGCTAAATCTTATATTTTTTGCTATTTATATATGGTTGCCCCAGATTGTTTTTTCTGAGACGCTTCTTTGCAGAAAAATTAGAGACGCACGGTTACGGATTATTCCGGATGGATTTTATTCGGAGCAGGATACCTTGCCTCAGTTGCCTCTCCATCATATGTTTTTCACTACTTATCTTACCTTCCAGCTCTTTTATATAAGGGGCTGTCCTTCTTCTGCTTGGAATGACTATGAAGATTTGGGATGGCTACGGAGCAGTGGTTTCGCTATTTATTATAGCCGTTCCACTTCAGGCATATGTCTGTTCCTATTTTGCTTTTCGCCGTGTGCTGCGGAAGGATTTTAAAAAGGGAAAAATGAGGCTGGTTGCGGCCTGAAGCAGAATCGGCTATTGGTACGATAATCTTGAAAGGACTAACGATGAAACACCTGAGCTTATTATGTCTCCCCCTCCTACTCGCCGGTTGTATCCAAAGCAACCCGGCGCAGACAAAGGTGCATACGCCGTATGGCACGGTGAAATATCACTGCCCGCCGGGACATGCCAAACAGGGTAAGTGTTACTCGCCGCATGTGCAGGGCAAAAAACACAAGCATAAGAAACATTACTAAGGAAACACCATGGCAGATATCGTCTACGACATACCGGAGAAAAAGGAAGAACTGCACCGCCATACGCTGGCCGTACTGGTGGATAACGAATTCGGCGTGCTGGGCCGGGTCGTGGGCCTGTTCTCCGGGCGCGGCTACAATATTGAGAGCCTGACGGTAGCGGAAGTGGAGTCCGACCGGCATCTCTCACGCATTACCATCGTGACCTCGGGCACGGCGCAGGTGATCGCGCAGATCAAGGCGCTGCTGGAGCGCATGGTGCCGGTGCATAAGGTGGACGACCTGACGCTGGAGGGCAAGCATGTGGAACGGGAGCTGGCGCTGGTAAAGGTCGCCGGTCAGGGTGAGCAACGTGTGGAGGCGATGCGCATTGCCGAGATTTTCCGCGCACGCTCCGTCGATGCCACGACGGATTCTTTCGTGTTTGAACTGACGGGTAAGCCTTCCAAGATTAATACCTTCATAGAGCTGATGAGCCCGCTGGGGCTGGTCGAGGTGGCGCGTACCGGCTCCGCCGCCATGGCGCGCGGCCCGGCAGGGCTGTAAAGCGCGTTATTGAGGCGATTTCCACGCTTCCCGCTGACGCTGGAGCCTGATTTCTTCCGGTATATATTGATAAGGCTGCCCATCCTTGATCACCAGCATCGTGCCGTCGGCAAGCTTATATTTACCAGAATACTTTAAAGGCCTTTTGACCCCGGCAGTGCTCATCATGAATGCCTTACCGCTTTGAATAATGACCGTGCGGCCATCTTCCAGTGGCAGCCGATGCATTTTCACTGCAGCAGAGGCGGACGTGACCGTAAAGGCAATCGCGCCAAACGCCAGACAGCCGAGCACTAAACCATAAGAAATATAACGCGAAATCATGCTATACCTCCAGAGCAACATCATTTTATTTATTTTTATTCTTTTAATATTTTAATTAATTTTGCCTATGCTTGCAATATGATTTCAATGTGTGCATGTCAGCATATATGATTCAATATAAAAAAAGAAGTGGGATCGTATCGTAGAATCTGCTTACAATGCTTCTATTATGCAGGGGGCATGAGACATATGATGTTACCATCCGTATTTACCGCGCGTACATGGCGGGGGCGGTCTTATCTGGTGTCTCCCTTTGTGGACTTTATGCTGGCCGGTGGCGCGCCGTTTCTTTTTTTTGGGGCATTATTTCTGGTGTTTCCGGAATCTGATCAGGCCCTTCTGGAGCGTCCGGAATTATTCTTTTCCATCACCTTTGCCTATCTGGCCTATCTGATCAATGACCCTCATTTTATTGTCTCCTACGAGCTGATGTATGAGAATTTCGCCGGAAAACTCAAGCAGTTCAGAGCCAGCAATAAATGGTTGTGGTGGCGGTATCTGAATGCAGGCATTTTCGTGCCGGTTCTGTTACTGGCATTCTTTGCGTACGCCACCTACGCACAGCGTGAAGAGATTTTCAGCTGGGGAATTTATGCGTTGTTCTTCTTTGTCGGCTGGCACTATGTCAAACAATCCTATGGGGTGCTCATTGTATTATCCGCACTGAAACGTAGCTATTTCAGCCCGCGTGAGCGGCGCATATTACTGGTGAACAGCTATCTGGTCTGGATGAATAGCTGGCTGCCCGGGCAGGTAGCCGTTCCCGGTGTCACGCCGACCCAGTCTTATGAGTGGGGCATAGGGTATACCGATTTTAATTTCCTGATGCCTCCGTATCTTCTCGAACTCCTGTACGGGCTCTTGTATGTTTATGGTGCTGCCTGCATCATTATGCTGTTGTTAAAGTGGCACCGTGAGAAACAGCGACCTTCCTTTACTGGTATAGCAGGATACGCATCTATGTATATCCTGCTCCTGCTTTCATGGGAGCATCCACTATGGATATACGTCGCACCCATGTTTCATTCACTGCAATATCTTCTCTTTGTCTGGTCGTATAAGCGGGGAGAATCGCAGATAGCCTATGAAAACGAAAGCTGGACGAGGGAATCAGGCGAACGCCACCTTAAACGTTTTGCCGCGATTGCGCTGCTCGGGGGATTACTGCTTTTCAACACACTACCGGATACGCTCACCTATCTCACATTTGACAGTTCCTTGCTGCTTCCCTTTACTTTTATGGCTGCCATTTTCATTAACATTCATCATTACTTTATCGATAATGTGATCTGGAAAAAAGATAACCCGCAAGTAGGTGTCTATCTCTTTCACCAGGCAGAAGAGCCGGAAAAATAAGTCTATCTGCTTGTCATAACGGTTATAAATGGCTATACAGGCGCTCTGATATGCCAAGACAAGGAGAAAATCATGCGTGTGTATTACGATCAGGATGCCGATGTTAATCTGATTAAGGGGAAAAAAGTTGCCATTATTGGCTATGGCTCGCAAGGTCATGCCCATGCGGCAAACCTGCGCGATTCCGGCTGTAAGAATGTCAAAGTGGCGCTGCGTTTCGGCTCTTCCAGTATTGAGAAAGCCAAGTCTGCGGGCTTTGACGTGGTCACCCCGGCAGAAGCGGCACAATGGGCCGATGTGGTGATGGTGCTGATTCCTGATGAGTTGCAGGCTGAACTCTATGAAAATGAACTGAAAGACAATCTGAAACCCGGTGCAGCGCTGGCCTTTGCACACGGTTTTAATATTCACTTCCGCCTGATCGAACCGAAAGCGGATCTCGATGTGTTCATGATCGCACCCAAAGGCCCTGGTCACACGGTGCGCGGTGAATATACCAAAGGCGGCGGCGTACCCTGTCTGATCGCCATTGAGCAGGACGCTTCCGGTAACGCACATGATATTGCGCTTTCTTACGCATCTGCCGTGGGTGGTGGCCGCTCCGGGGTGATTGAGACAACCTTCCGGGAAGAGTGCGAGACCGATCTGTTCGGTGAGCAGGCCGTGCTGTGCGGTGGTATTTCCCACCTGATTCAGGCCGGGTTTGAAACGCTGGTCGAAGCCGGTTACGCGCCGGAGATGGCCTATTTTGAGTGTCTGCACGAGACCAAGCTGATTGTCGACCTGATTTATGAAGGCGGTCTGGCGAATATGCGGTATTCAGTGTCCAATACGGCGGAATATGGTGACTATGTCACCGGCCCGCGCGTGGTTGATCATCGTACCAAGCGCGAGATGAAGAAGGTGCTGGAGGATATTCAGTCTGGCCGTTTTGCCCGTGACTGGATGCTGGAGAATAAGGCCGGTCAGCCGAGCTTTAAGGCTACCCGCGCCAACCATGCGGCGCATCCGATTGAGGAAATTGGTGCCAAGCTGCGTGGCATGATGCCGTGGATTTCCAAGAACAAGCTGGTGGATAAAGCGAAGAACTAAACCATTCCCTTCTCTTCGCATTACTTTGTCGCCGCTTACGGGCTCGGTTTACTCACGTACTATAACGTACGCTCCGTCGCCTAGCCTTGCACTTCGCGTACTGCTTTGAGAATGAAATGGTTGAAGATCATGCTCTAATGTCATGACCCGGCTTGTCCGGGGAGTTGGCTATACAGAAATAAACCTAGTCACTTGTCTTAAAACTTTAACACATCTGCGCTATCCTCGAATTGACGTATGGAAAAAGCGACAGATAACAAGGTTAAGCTAACGTTTCTGGTGGTGGATGATAATGACACCATCAGTGCAGTCATGCCCAGATTTCTGACAAGAAATTTTCAAGGGTGTGAGGTTATCACAGCGGAAAGCTTTGATCAGGGGCGGGAAGCGTTAAAGCAGCATCCGGCTATTTAATTTTTATCAGTGATTTTCAGATAGGAAAAGAAAATGTGACCGTGGGAGAAAGCGAATCCTGCGGTAAGTTTCTGAAAGACGCGAGAGAATGTAAAATGAAGCAAGCACATGAGGGAAAAGGGGAGCCGTTGATCGGTGCCGCAGTACACACGTCATTGACTCTGTTGCGTCCGGATGCGAGTGAGCCAACGTTTCATTGCCTGCGAGAAAAGGTCCGCGAAGTCCGAAGAAGTGGGGTGCCTTTGCTGGAGTTAGAGAAATATGGGGATTGGGATGATAAATGTCATCAGATCCGAGATCATATTGAAGGCAGAAGCAAGCATGCTGCTTCCGCTGGTATTGAGAAATAGCCTCAGTTCTTGACCCATTCCTGCTTTCCGCCTACATTTCCGCTTCTTCAAAGCAATGCAGGCTCCCATGACCGATCATATTACCATATTTGATACCACGCTGCGTGACGGGGAGCAGTCGCCCGGCATGTCGATGAACCGCCCCCATTGTCACCCCCGCGAAAGCGGGGGTCTAGAAGCAGAAAACATCTGGATTCCCGCTTATGCGGGAATGACGGTAAGAGGATAGCATGACTGACCGTATTACCATATTCGATACTACCCTGCGCGATGGCGAGCAATCGCCCGGCATGTCGATGAACCGCAAGGAGAAGCTGCTGGTGGCCGAGGTGCTGGACGGGATGGGCGTCGATGTGATCGAAGCCGGGTTTGCCATGTCTTCGGAAGAGGACTTCCAGTCCGTCCACGCGATTGCAAAGCAGGTGAAGCAGGCGGTGGTTTGTTCGCTGGCACGCTGCAAACCAGGTGATATTGAGCGGGCCGGGGAGGCGATCAAACCTGCCGAGCGCCGCCGGATTCATACCTTTATTTCGACCAGTGACATCCATCTGGAACACCAGTTCAGGCTGACCCGCGAGGAGGTGCTGCCGATCATCACTGAGATGGTGACGCTTGCCGGGAAATACACGGACGATATTGAGTGGTCGGCGATGGATGCCACGCGCAGTGATCTGGATTATTTATGCCAAGCGGTGGAAACTGCGATTGCTGCCGGAGCGACGACGATCAACCTGCCGGATACGGTCGGCTACGGTACGCCGGAGACGGTGGCGGAGATGTTTACCTATGTGATGAACCATGTCCCCAATGCCGATAAAGCGATCTTTTCTTTCCACGGCCAGAATGATCTGGGTCTGGCTTCGGCCAACACGCTGGCAGCGATCCGCGCCGGGGCACGGCAGGCGGAGCTGACGATTAATGGCATCGGTGAACGGGCCGGGAATACAGCGCTCGAGGAAGTGGTGATGGCGCTCAATGTGCGCAAGGATATTTTCGGCGTGGAATGTGGCATTAAAACGGAACATATCATGCGCGCCTCGCGTCTGATCCAGTCGATCACCGGTCAGCCGGTGCAGGTAAATAAGGCGATTGTTGGCGCGAATGCGTTTGCGCATGAGTCCGGCATCCATCAGGACGGCATGCTCAAGCATGCGGGCACCTATGAAATTATGACCCCGGAATCGGTCGGGCTGACCAAGTCCAACCTGGTGATGGGCAAGCATTCGGGCCGCCATGCCTTCCGCAAAAAGCTGGAAGAGCTGGGCATTACGCTCGGTGATAACGCGCTGGAAGACGCCTTTGCCCGTTTCAAGGAGCTGGCAGATAAGAAAAAAGAGGTCTATGACGATGATATTATTGCGCTCGTGGATCCCCGCACCGAGGCGGAGCGCAAGATCGAGCTGAACGCGCTTTCGATTACCTGCGGCACCGGTCAGGCGCACACAGCTACCCTGAACCTGACTGTGGAGGGTGAAGAAAAAACTATTCAGACAGAAGGTAATGGCCCGGTCGATGCCATTTTCAAGGGTATCAAGGCGCTGGTGCCGGAGGCAGAGGGCGCGCGGCTGCAGCTCTATCAGGTGCATGCGGTGACACAGGGCACGGACGCGCAGGCGGAAGTGACCGTGCGTCTTGACTACAATGGCACAGTGGTGGGCGGACATGGCAAGGATGTGGATACGTTAGTGGCATCGGCGCTTGCCTATATCAACGCCTTGTGTAAAGTGGAGGCAATCAGGAGCCGCGAAGTAACTGTGGCCACTGCAGGTTAATCCTTTACCGGGCGT
>CAYMGS010000116.1:0-6935 GCA_964390025.1 uncultured Rickettsiales bacterium
ATAATATCCTGCTACAGGTGATGGATTACGGCAAACTGACCGACCATAACGGGCGTCAGGTGGATTTCCGCAATACGATCCTGATTATGACCAGTAACGCCGGGGCGGCGGATATGGAACGCGCACCCATCGGCTTTGGCCGGGAGGCACGGGTCGATGAGGACAAAGAAGCGGTCAACCGCCTGTTTACGCCGGAATTCCGCAACCGTCTGGATGCAGTGATACCCTTCTCGCATCTGGCACCCGAGATTGTGGCGCATGTGGTGGATAAGTTCATCTACAAGCTGGAATGCCAGCTTGCGGAACGTAACGTGACCATTGAACTGGACGATGAAGCGCGTAACTGGCTGGTCGATAACGGCTATGACCGCAGTAACGGCGCCCGTCCGCTGGCACGCCTGATCGCCGAGAAGATTAAGAAGCCGCTTGCTGATGAAGTGCTGTTTGGTAAACTGGCGCGTGGCGGAACGGTAAATGTGATCGTCAGGGGTGATGAGCTGGATTTCACCTTCACCGGTAACAGTAAAGCCAGCAAGGGGCGCTCTAAAGATAAGGATGCGGAAGCCGAGCTGGCATAGTCAACTGATTACTCGTGTAACACGGCTACGTATTACAACAGATCGGAATATGCTTATGCTATACTCAGTAGCATCATGACTTCACGTACCATATGCTCTCTGGCTCTTCTCTCAGGCGTATTACTGCTCCCCATTCCTGCATTCGCTGCTACATATTCCACCGGCACCGGCTTTTTCATCAGCCGTTATGGGCAGGTGGTCACCAACGCCCATGTGCTGGATCAGTGTGTCAGCACCCGGATTCGTACTATTGCGGGCCGTTTTTACCCGGTCACGGTTGAGGCATTTGACCCGGTACTGGACCTTGCCCTGCTTTCATCCCCCTTTAAACCTTCCCGCCCGGCACGTTTGCGTCACCGCTATACTGGTGTCAAAACCAAGGAAAAAGTAGTTGTGATGGGGTTTCCGGAAGATGCCGCCCGTGAAGGACGATATGAAATTGCTTATTCCACCGTCAGGGGCCTGGAAGGCATGCGCGGCGAATCGCACTGGCTCCAGTTTGAAGATTCCGCACGCATGGGTAACTCCGGCGGGCCATTACTGGATTACGCCGGAAATGTGGTCGGTGTGGTAACCGGCAAAGCCACTCTGACCCGCTATAATGCGATTGCCGCCCGGGACGAAACCATCGGCCAGTCAGACTTTGCCATCAATCTTGAAGCGCTGCGAGGTTTCCTGCAGGAGCACCGCGTAATCTTTGAATCACGGGATTCACTGATGAAACTATCCCCCCGCCGCATTGAAGATGTCGGTAAGGACTTCATCGTGACCGTTCTCTGTGAACAATCATAAGCCTATTATAGACCTAATAGGCTTCCCTAGAATGTGTACAAGCGTGTTAATATACTGACGATTCTGATAGAAAAAATTACACAAGGGTAAAACAGTGAGGATTACTTATTCTGTGCCAGCGCTATCCGGTGTATTCGCTGCCTCAGAAGCCTTGTCTGACCCCGCAGACTGTGCATCATTTTCCATCGCCCGCAAACGTTGCTCTCTGGAGACGGCTGATGATCCGGTATTACCACCTCCTGAGACGCCGGGCATGTTTTTACCCAGCGCATCACCTGGCAACTGATCACGATATTGCGGGTCAACTTTTTCCGGCTTACTCGGATAGCTCGGTAAAATCTGGTCAGTTTCTTCCTGCTCCGCTGACTCGGATACTTCCTTGGCTTTCTTCTCCTTATCCACGCGCCGGTTAACTTTCGGCACGGAAAGCAACTCGCGGGTAGCGGGCTGACTGGAAATCGGGATTATCATATGCGAGCCACGCAGCAGGATAATCGTAATCCGGCGATTGCGCGGTGATTTGGGTTCCGCAGGTACCAGTAACTCACGGTCAGCGCGACCGGTAATCTTTTGGGTACGCTCGCCTTCCATACCCTGCTCCACCATAAAACGGCGCGCGGCATTGGCCCGCAAGGTAGAAAGGTCCCAGTTTGAGAGCTTCGAGCCTTTGGGAAACGGCGTAGAGTCCGTATGGCCGGTAATGGAGATATGATTCGGCATACGCGTCACAACACCCAGCATACGCTTAAGAATGCGTTCACCATGCGGGGTCAGATTGGCACTGCCAGGTTGAAACATCGACTTCTTATCGGAATCCAGCAGCTCGATTTTCAGCCCTTCCGGAGTCTGCTCCACGATAATTTTATCGCGGATTTCCTGAAGATTCGGATCGGTCTCAAAGGCTTTTTTGATCTCTTTTTGTGCCTTCTCAAACAGGTTGGAGTCCTCCGTTGACTCAATCAGCGCTTCCTTCTTCGGATCTTCCGGAATCGGCCCCTGCGGCTGCGAGCCAATCACCACACCCGGCGGCGTCAGTTCATCCTTCTTAGTACCAATATCCGTCGGTGCGGTACCGCCCTGAAACCCGATTCCTGCCGAGTCCTTCAGGCCAATGGTGGGCGTAAAATATTCGGCAATGCCCTCAAGCTGTGATTCGGAAGCAGAACTAATCAGCCACAGCAGCAAAAAGAACGCCATCATCGCGGTCACAAAGTCCGCATAAGCCACCTTCCAGGCGCCACCATGGTGACCGCCTTCCACCTTGTTGATTTTCTTGATGATGATGGGTTGTTCTACCTCGGCCATGCGCCGCTACTCCTTTAAGAGCCCGGCACCGACACGCCGGCGCAGGCGTCTTCCACCTCGGTAAAGCTTGGTTTGACGTTATCCTTAAGCGATGTACGCGCAAATTCAACAGACACCGCCGGGGCGTTGCCCTTCAGATGGGAAAGTAGCGCCACTTTGATACAGTCCAGATAATCGACTTCCGCCGCATACTGCTCACCGATATAGCGGCCCATCGGCGCAAAAATACCGTAAGACATCAATACACCAAGGAATGTACCCACCAGCGCCGCACCAATCAGGCCACCGAGGATCGTCACTTCTTCATCAATACTACCCATCGTGACAATCACCCCGAGTACAGCAGCGACAATACCCAGTGCCGGAAGGCCGTCCGCCATGGTCACCATCAGATGCTCGACGTGCTGGCCATGCTTGCGATGCACTTCCACCTCGCGCTCCATCAGGTCTTCCATCGTGTAATAGTCTTCCACGCCCAGCGTCATGATGCGCAGGTAATCGGAGAAGAAGGTCACCGCGTGATGGTCCTTAGAAAATTTGGGATAGCTGTTAAACAGGGCGCTTTCATGCGGGTGCTCAATGTGAGACTCCATCTCAAGCATGCCCTTGCTGCGAATCATCTTGAACGTGGCGAACAGCATGGTCAGCAGCTCCAGATAGTCCGTCTTCTTAAACGGCGGGCCTTTGAGCAGCTTACCCCAGCTTTTAAGCACTTCCTTGATCAGGAAGCCGGGCGTGCCAATGATGAACGCACCCACGGCAGCGCCGCCGATAATCATAAATTCAGAGGGCTGGTATAATACGGAAAGCTTACCGTGGTGCATGACATAGCCGCCCAGCACCATACCAATAACCGTAATAAAACCGATGATAAACTTCATTGCCCGTAACTACCTGCTGTTGGGGCGTAGAACACGCCTGTGGTTATACTATACTGGCAGTGTAGCGGCGAAGCGTTGACAAAGGATTAAAAAAAAAGAACTTGTGCGCGAGAATGGTGCATCGTGGCACAGATGCCACGGAGAAACGCATCAGGACCCGAAGAAAAGTAAGAGCACAGCTTATTTGGTAATCAGCTTATCTACCAGCGAGTTGGCGATATCGCGGAACGTTTCACGTAATGCTTCGGCAGAATTAGGTTCATAGTAAAAATTATTCTCCGGCTCACTAGCACAGCCTCGCATCAATGCCCGGGCAGTAGCAGGGTCTGGATCAAGCGCATCATTCACGAATGCAATAGCATAAATTAAGATTCCTTCGCGCTTGGCAGTATTACAAATTCTTTCTACCCGGTCATCAGCATTTTCATCTCTGTATTCACATTGTGCGGGCGGTGTGTTTACGTTACAGGGTGGGCCTTCCGTATACCAAAAAGTATTCGAGCCATCAGACAATATAATCATCACCTTGATCACGTTACCGTCTTTTAAGTCATTAAAAGACAGTGGGGCTTTCGCTGAGTTTTCATGACTGGACATCCCCCTAAACAGGTTAGTGTCCTGACTGCGTAATGATTTCCAACCCATTAGCACGCCTGCAGCCGTGTTAGTGCCCCCGGAATTCGTTGCAGTCGTCGTAAAGGACTGAATATAACTGTTGAGTCCATCTAATTGAGTAGTTAAGCCCCTGACAACCGGTAATCCGGCAAACCAAGCTGGCTGAACTGACTGTTCCCTTAAATTATTAATATTATCCCGTCGATTATTTTCACCCGGGCCGAATGACACCCTTAAGTTATCTTCATCATCAACTTTCACACCATGACCAAACGGAATAAAGGCGATACTTACCTGCGCATCATCCTGTGCACTGGACTCAAGCGTTGATTTAAGCTCATCAATAAGTGTTCCAACTGAATTCCGCACAACGTCAAATTTGTTGGCGCAACTTGGCTTACACATGGATTGAGTGTAATCAAGCGTCAGTGCAATCTCCATATTTACTCCCAGGAAACGCTCTACCTGAGAGGATACCGGCATCTGTATGCGATCCATACCCACAAATGCCCCAAAGGCAAGAGGGATATCCGCATCGGTAAAGCCACTGATTTTACCCTCTGACAAACCATCAAGGTTTAGAACCAGTTGAGCATCGCGGGCACCGACATATTGCGATTTATAATTAGCGTTGTAATATTCGTTGGCACGGCGCTGAATTTCAGCGCGCGACACCCCGGCGGAAGCTTCTGCGGCAGCTCCCAGCAATGCCGCATCCAGCGCGGCAGCGGCATGAGAACGCGCCGTAAAGACTCTGCCCATATCAATCGCCACCCCGATAGCCGTGATAAACATGACGATGGCGAAGGCAAACAGCACAATCGTGGCCCCGTCTTCTTTATGTCTGAATCGCAATAGTGTGTTCGTCATATTATCTACCATGTTGAACTACTTACCATATGTTATCCAGCGTCACTTAGGAGCCGGGGCCACCGCCGGGTTTCGGTTTGGGTGGAGGTGGTGGCGGCGGAGATGGAGGGTTAGGGTTTGGCTTCGGCTTAGGACTCGGACTCGGACCGGGGTTCGGACTGGGGTTAGGGCTGGGGTTCGGACTCGGGTTTGGCTTTGGTGACGGAGGCGGTGGAGGACACGGGTTCCAGCTGCAAACGTCACATTTAGTAATCAATGTGCATGAGGCATATCTATTGGCAATCGCCTGTTCGCATGTATTGCCTCCCCCCTCAGCAAACTGATTATTATGCCGCGGGTAGCAGGCGCAGGCTAAATCCTGTGGCCCCCTATCCAACTGGCTTCCAACAAACCCATCTTTACGAATCGGATTACAATAATAGCCACAACAAT
Organism: uncultured Rickettsiales bacterium; assembly: GCA_964390025.1. GTDB lineage: Bacteria > Pseudomonadota > Alphaproteobacteria > Rickettsiales > UBA998 > CAYMGS01. The sequence continues at coordinate 5,474 of CAYMGS010000116.1, forward strand.
CCGGGAGCCTTTCCATCGACTGTTGGGAAGCATCATCAGCGCCAAATCGCTCTGCATCGAAACGGTAGCGATGGAAGGTGGTTTTCTGAATAGCCCCACCCTCTTCGAGGTCTGTTCCAAACTTCAGCAAAGGAAAACTGTCAAGCAGGTGCTGATAGTCATAGGATGTTTCCACGACAATCACATAATCCCGGTTGTTCAGGTTGAGGCCGTTCAGCCTGCTTTCTGGTACCACACTCCCTTTTCCACCAAACCTAGACGATATCTTACCGTGTGTATGCCTGAAATCAACGATGACCGGGCCATTACGCTGTTCTCTTCCCACACCGACAACTGCATAGCCAGCTTCTGTTGTATCGTAAGGTTTGAGAAGCTCGTCAAAGGCACTATTAAGCTCTGTGAAATTATACGTATCCGGCGCCGGCACCTGTGCCATGAAATTCACCAGTTGGGAGGATGTCTTATCCAGCTTCTGATGCACAAGGACATAACGGGTAATCTCTACCACACCCACAAACAATATAAGCAGTAACGGCAGCAACAACGCAAACTCTACCATGGCAACCGCATGGTTTTCAGAGCGTAACCGGTGGATTTTCTGAATCAGACTCATAGGACAGACACCTTAAAATTCTTCGTTAGCAACCAAAACGGCAGAGGTAATCGTGAAATTACCGTCGCCATCGGCAAAAAATTCTCCGAACAGAGGCGTAAAAATGGGCCAGGCATAAGTCACCGTATACAGTACGGTATCACCACCATCTCCATAAGCACCACTACTGGTTTGAGCACCAGAGCCCAAGGAGGAAAAGGTTTTATGGGTAATATCCACTTTTTCCGGATCAAGAAGCCCCGAGGAAAGATCCTTGATCGCACTTTCAATAAATGCTTCCCGGCTCAGCCCGGCAGTATTCTGCTGAAAAGCATCTGGGGCAGAATAGTTATCCCCGGTAATACCATAGCGGGCGGCCATGGTGGTGGCATTTTCCACCACACTGCTGGCAAACATAATCAGCGAAAACTCCACAATCCCCATCATTAGTAAAAAGAAAATGGGAGCGACTAAAGCGAATTCCACCGCCGTGGCCCCATCTTTCTGTTTTCTCAATCTTTTAAACATGGACATTGTATTTCCATCCGCCTTCAGGAGCATTTTTACTACATCGTGTTGTGAGTTTATCACAAAAAGATTAACACATTCTATAGTTTAGCTCAAATTTAGCTCAAATTATAGTGATAGTTTTATGACATTCGCTGGCAGCTATACTGACGTTACACATTATACAGCCCCGGCAGGCTGATAATGTCTTCCAGTTCGGTGAGCGCCTCCAGCGTCTCATACGCCAACGTCTCGCTATGCAGATCGTCCGGGCTGAGGCGCTCCGGGTAGCGGCGCTCAATCCAGTCGGCCAGCCGCTTGTGCAGTGCTTCACTGTAACGCAAACCCTCCGGCAGCGCCGCA
>CAYMGS010000117.1:0-6793 GCA_964390025.1 uncultured Rickettsiales bacterium
CAATCGTGCCAATGTTACAATGCGGCTTATTACGCTCAAACTTCTCTTTAGACATGTCTACCTACCTTTACGTTTCTGTATTACTCGGGGTTATTTCGTTTATGCCACCTTGGCCATAATTTCGTCCGCCACATTACCGGGCACACGCTCATAATGATCGAACTGCATCGTGTACTGGGCACGCCCCTGTGACATGGAGCGCAGCGTATTCACATACCCGAACATGTTAGCCAGCGGCACCATTGCGGTCACTACGCGGGCATTACCACGCTGATCCATGCTGGAGACGTTACCGCGACGGGAAGACAGGTCGCCAATAATGTCACCCATATATTCTTCCGGGGTAATGACTTCGACCTTCATCACCGGCTCAAGCAAACTCGGCGCCGCATTGGGAATCCCTTCGCGGAACGCAGCCCGTGCGGCAATCTCAAACGCCATCACACTGGAGTCCACATCATGATAGGCACCGTCGACCAGTGTGGCTTTAAAGTCAATGGTCGGGAACCCGGCCATCACACCATTATCCAGCGCAGACTCAAGGCCTTTCTGAACACCGGGGATGTATTCTTTTGGTACGTTACCGCCAACAATTTTACTTGTGAACTCATACCCCGCACCGGCTTCCTGCGGCTCGAATTCGATAATCACGCGTGCGAATTGACCGGCACCACCGGACTGCTTCTTGTGCGTGTAATCGATTTTGTACGGCTGGGTAATGGTTTCGCGGTAAGCCACCTGCGGCGCACCCACGTTACATTCCACCTTGAATTCACGCTTCATGCGATCGACGATAATTTCCAGATGCAGCTCGCCCATTCCCTTGAGAATAGTCTGGCCGGACTCTTCATCGGTAGCCACGCGTAAGCTGGGATCTTCTGCCACCAGACGCGCAATCGCCACACCCATTTTTTCCTGGTCACCCTTGGTCTTCGGCTCAATCGCCACCTCGATCACCGGGTCGGGGAATTCCATGCGCTCCAGCACCACCTGTGAGTCCGCATCACAGAGTGTATCACCTGTGGTGGTATCTTTCAGACCTGCCAGCGCCACAATATCACCGGCATGCGCGACTTTGATATCTTCACGCGAGTTAGCATGCATCAGCAGCATGCGACCGATACGCTCCTTTTTACCCTTCACGGTATTCGTCACGTAGGAACCTGCTTCCAGCTTACCGGAATAAATCCGGGCAAAGGTCAGCGAGCCTACGAACGGGTCATTCATGATCTTAAAGGCAAGCGCGGCAAACGGCTCGTCATCTGAACTCTTACGGGTGATTTCCTCATCGGAATCCACCTTCACACCCTTAATGGCCGGCACGTCAATCGGCGCAGGCATATAATCCACCACCGCATCCAGCAGCGGCTGCACACCCTTGTTCTTGAACGCGGAACCACACAGCACCGGCACAAATTTCAGCGCAATGGTACCCTGACGGATGCAGGCACGCAGCTCATCTTCGCTGACATCCTCACCGCCCAGATATTTTTCCATCACCGCATCATCCATCTCGACAGCGGTTTCCACCAGCTTCTCGCGATATTCACTGGCTTTGTCCTGCAGATCAGCCGGGATATCCACCTCATCCCACTGCGCACCAAGGCTTTCATCACGCCAGATCAGCGCCTTCATTTTAATGAGGTCGACCAGACCTTTGAAATTGTCTTCCGCGCCCACCGGTAATTGCGTTACCAGCGGCACCGCGGCCAGACGATCCACGATCATATCCACGCAACGATAGAAGTCCGCACCGATACGATCCATCTTGTTAACAAAGCACATACGCGGCACACCGTATTTATCAGCCTGACGCCATACCGTCTCGGACTGCGGCTCCACACCGGCCACGGAGTCAAACACTGCCACCGCACCATCGAGTACGCGCAGACTACGCTCCACCTCAATAGTGAAGTCTACGTGCCCCGGCGTATCAATAATATTGATCCGGTAATTCACATCATTGCGCGGCCAGAAGCAGGTTGTTGCCGCAGAGGTAATGGTGATACCACGCTCCTGCTCCTGCTCCATCCAGTCCATGGTCGCAGCACCTTCATGCACTTCACCGATCTTGTGCGATTTCCCCGTATAATAGAGGACACGCTCGGTGGTCGTGGTTTTACCCGCATCAATGTGGGCCATGATACCGATATTGCGATAATGTTCTAATTTCGTCTTACGCGCCATATGCTTTCTTACAACCTCTAGAGACTACTTGTTCTTACCAACGATAATGCGAGAAGGCACGGTTGGCCTCCGCCATTTTGTGGGTGTCCTCACGTTTTTTCACTGCGCTGCCGCGACCGTTAATCGCATCCAGCAACTCTGCTGCCACGCGCGAGCGCATGGTACGCTCACTGCGAGACCGGGCGGCGGAAATAATCCAGCGAATGGCCAGCGCCTGCTGACGGTCATAGCGCACTTCCATCGGCACCTGATAGGTCGCACCACCGACACGGCGGGAACGCACTTCAACGCTCGGCTTCACATTATCCAGCGCTTCTTTAAAGACCTCGATCGGATCTTTCCCGGTTTTTTCCTTCACGATATCCAGCGCACCATACACGATACGCTCAGCCACGGACTTTTTACCCTGAATCATGATGGCGTTCATAAAACGCGTTAACACCTGATTCCCAAACTTGGGATCCGGTAAAACGGGACGCTTAACTGCTCTGTGCCTACGCGACATAGTATCTACACCTCTGCCTTAATGATTATTTCGGACGCTTTGCGCCATAATGTGAGCGGCGCTGCTTACGGTCTTTAACACCCTGCGTATCCAGCGTACCGCGGATCACATGGTAACGTACACCGGGCAAATCCTTCACACGACCGCCGCGAATCATCACGACGGAGTGTTCCTGAAGATTATGCCCTTCACCCGGGATGTACCCAATAACCTCAAAGCCATTGGTCAGACGAATCTTGGCCACTTTACGCAGCGCAGAGTTCGGTTTCTTCGGTGTGGTCGTATATACGCGCGTACAAACCCCACGCTTTTGGGGACATGCTTCCATAGCAGGAACCTTGTTCCGCTTGGTAATAGGCTTGCGCGATTTGCGTACCAACTGGTTGATCGTCGGCATACCGGCTCTCGTTTTCTTTAATTTTATCTCAAAACCCATGTGCGCATTCCTGCCTAACCTGTGCGGTATTCCAAGGCTTTGCGCGCACCCACATGAACTACCCGTCCTTGCGAGAGGGTGCAAAATACTGATGCGCCCCCCACTCGTCAAGTCGAAAGTGACTCTCCCTTTATTTTTCCTTACAATTCACGTACAATAAGCGATAAGCAGCGAAAATATAAGCTGAAATACCCCGGATAAAAAGAGGGCGCAAAAAGGAAAAAATAACATCATATAGTGGCCACTATAATAAATGTGCCCAGATGTTGTTTTATGGTTGTGATTTTACAAGCCGGAAGCTAGTGTAATCGCAATCAGGGTGGAGTGAATTTAAAACAGGCAGCTACGTGAAAAGACGGTTTAAATCTCGAAAGAGCGCAGCATCCAGTCCCCAGCACAACGGATCTCACCAGCAGGTCACCGGCATCCCGTCCCGCCGGGCCGCCAAGCTGCGCATGTCGTGGTTTGTGATTGGCACCGGCTTTGGTGTCCTGCTCTCCTCGGTTGGTCACTGGACTTCGGACTTCACCCGGCAATCGTTTGAGCAGAGCCACCTCCCTGACAAATTCACAGAGTCAGCTACGAAAAAATCCGGTGAGAAAGCGCCAACTGAGAAGCAGGATAGCGCACAGGATGTTACTGAACCGGGGCACGAAATACCGACACTGGTACAGGCGGAGCCGGAAGTAAAAGTGGAACCCTGGCCCCGCGAACGGCAGGTGACCATTGCCTCGGGAGACCGCCTGATTGATGTACTGACCGGACTCGGCATCGAATATCAACAGGCGCACAGTATCGTCTCCCATATGAAAAAGACGTTCAACCCACGCAAGCTGCGCGTGGGGCATGAGCTGGAATTTGTCCTGTATCAGGACTCTTCACGCCCTGACACGGAAGATGCAGCCACCCTTCACAGTATGAAGATCCGCCTCTCTGCTATCGAACATATTGAAGTTAAGGCGTCGGGTGACCGTTTTAAAACCCACCGCCATAAAGAGCCGGTCATTACCGAAACACGTCACGGCGGGGGTCGTATTGACAGCAGCCTGTACCTGACGGCCCGCAAGGACGGGGTGCCGGATAAGGCGATTGTCGAGCTGATCCGCGCCTATAGTTATGATGTCGATTTTCAGCGCGACATCCGCGAAGGCGATGAGCTGGAGGTGATGTATAATACGCTGGTGACCAAAGACGGGGATTTTGTTGGCACCGGCGATATTCTCTATGCCGAGCTAAAAACCCGCGGCAAATCACTCAAAATCTACAGCTTCACCGATAGTGACGGCTTTACCCGCTATTATAATGAGAAAGGCGAGAACGTGAAAAAGGCCCTGTTGCGCACCCCGGTTGACGGGGCACGGATTTCATCGGGCTTCGGGATGCGTCGCCACCCGGTACTGGGCTATTCCAAAATGCATAAAGGTCTGGACTTCGCCGCTCCACGCGGCACACCGATCTATGCCGCCGGAGACGGTGTGGTGGAATATGCCGGGCGGTTCAGCAGCTATGGTAATTACGTGCGCATCCGCCATAACGGCACCTACAAAACCGCTTATGCCCATGCTAAGAGCATTGCCCGGGGCGTGCGCAAGGGCAAACGTGTTAAGCAGGGCCAGATCATTGCCTATGTTGGCTCCACCGGACGCTCCACCGGGCCACACCTGCATTATGAGATTCTCAAACACGGAAAACACGTGAATCCGCGTAACGTCAAATTTGCCGGCGGCGATAAGCTCAGCGGCAAGGCGCTCGCCAAATTCCACGAGACCCGTAAGCGTTACGAGACCCAGCTCGCCAAACTCAAAAAAGAGCCGACCAAAATCGCGGCCGCTGAGTAGTTTTTTAGTTGGTCGCCCATTGCATTAGCAATGAGACAAGTTGGGTTATTTATCAGAAGCAATTAGTCCTTTCTTTTGTATGGTTAGAATCACCTGAACAAGATAATCAGCCAGAAAAATCATATTTAGACTATGTTGAGGGGTATTATAATCTACTAGTCCATGCATTGCAGCATGCCTATTAGGTATTTTGCTTGTAGAAATTCTCTTGAAGCTTTCGGCACGTTGATCGTTGATGTATTCATAAAAATGATCATCTAATCTCTTATAGAGAACAACTGAGAAATAACCTTCAGGTCTAATATCAAAAGTACTTAGTTCCCCTGCATAATTCCGTATCTCCTTAAGGCTTGTGATTACTTTTAGAGTGTTTTCACTTGGAAATATACCACGAGCTAATCTTTCTATCTCAGGGAACAATAAACGGCAGACAGATCTGTATAAACCTGCTTTATGCGCAGTGAATGCCTCTTGAAAAGTACTTAGAGTTAATTCATCTGCACCCACCTCATTAAGCCTCTTCTGAATGCGTGCACATACCTTCCCCCAATTCTCTTTATAAAATGTAATAAGCGATTCACTAATTTTATCTTCTGTACATTCCAGTTTATTTACATTTTTACCAATAATATCTGCTCTTCTAATTGTTTCATCTAAACCAACGGATTTAAAAGTTTTAGAAATTTCCTTTTCAAGTTCAAGAGCTGGTCGTAGAGATTCAGTTATTCTCTTTTGTAGCTCATTCCAAACAGCAGATTCCTGCTGATATTTTTCCATGTAGTCCAACATAAATCAGGGACTCTCCTTTATAATTTCCTTATATTGTAATAGCTTATAAGTTGATCGCAAAGAGATTCCCGCTTACGCGGGAATGACAAATGAAGGAAGGCGCAAGAAACAAGAAGCGCGAACAGTACGTTCGCGTCAGCCTTGAGCCGCGAGCGAAGCGAGCCGCCCATTGCGGAGGCCAGGAGGCCAGAGCAGGGGCATTATCATAAATTAGGCCGCTTTTTCGTCCTTCTTCACCTCACCGAACAGCAACCCGTCCTCATCAGAGGAAACCGGCACAATAGTGTGGTCAGGAATCTGGCCTTCCAGAATGCGCGAGGCCAGCCGGTTCTCCAGTGAACGCTGGATTACCCGCTTAAGGGGCCGCGCCCCGTAGACCGGGTCGTAACCATGCTCAGCAATCCAGTCGAGCGCCTTGTCGTCCAGCTCCAGTGTGATATGACGCTCGGCGAGTCGCTCACGCACGCGCGCCAGCTGAATATCGACGATATCGCGCATCAGCTCGCGGCCCAGACGGTTAAACAGGATCACCTCATCCAGACGGTTCAGGAACTCGGGACGGAAAGCGACACGGACTTCGTCCATCACCTTGCCGCGTACCTGCTCCATACTTTCACCGTCCTGCAACTCGGCAATATGCATCGCACCAAGGTTGGAGGTGAGGACGATAATCGTATTACGGAAATCCACCGTGCGCCCCTGCCCATCCGTCAGGCGGCCATCATCCAGCACCTGCAACAGCACGTTAAACACATCCGGGTGCGCTTTCTCTACTTCATCGAACAGAATCACCTGATACGGGCGCCGCCGCACTGCTTCGGTGAGTGCGCCGCCCTGATCGTAGCCGACATAGCCCGGAGGTGCGCCGATCAGCCGGGAGACAGCATGCTTTTCCATATATTCCGACATATCAATCCGGATCATCGCCTGCTCATCATCAAAGATGAACCGTGCCAGCGCCTTGGTCAGCTCGGTTTTACCCACACCCGTCGGCCCCAGAAACAGGAAGGAACCAATAGGACGGTTCGGATCCTGCAG
>CAYMGS010000118.1:0-6773 GCA_964390025.1 uncultured Rickettsiales bacterium
GGCAGAGCTGAAGCCGGTGGATGTGTCGGTGATCGGCTTTCACGGGCAGACGCTGACCCACCGTCCGAAAGACGGGATTACATGGCAGATGGGCAACGGGGCGCTGCTGGCGGAGAAAACTGGTATCTCTGTGGTCACGGATTTTCGTCGGCGGGATGTGGCGGCTGGCGGGGAGGGTGCGCCGTTTGTGCCCCTTTACCATGCAGCGCTTTCACTGGAACTGGAGTTGCCGGTAGCGATGCTGAATCTGGGGGGCATTGGTAATGTCACCTGGATTGGCCGCTCGGAAGCACGGGCGCAAAGTATTCTGGCGCATGACATTGTAGCGTTTGATACCGGGCCGGGCAATGTGCTGCTCGATGACTGGATGGAGTGCACGCTGGGCGAGCCGTATGATAAAGACGGTGCGCAGGCGCTGGCCGGAACGGTAGATGAGGCAGTGCTTCAAACATATATGAGGCAACCCTATTTTGCACAGCACCCGCCGAAATCACTGGATCGGCATGATTTTTCATTGGAGGCGATTCAACATCTCTCCGTGGAAGACGGCGCGGCGACACTGGTGGCGTTTACTGCGCAGTCCGCTGCACAGGCAGAGCAGTATTTTCCTGCGCCGGTGAAGCAATGGCTGGTCTGTGGCGGTGGTCGACATAACCCGGCGATCATGCAGGCATTAGCAGAGCGTATAGAGGCTCCGGTGCAGCCGGTGGAATCGGTCGGCTGGGAAGGGGACGCGCTGGAAGCGCAGGCATTCGGCTATCTGGCGGTGCGTTCCATCAAGGGGCTGCCGCTGACATTACCCACCACCACAGGCGTAGGACGCGTGGTGACAGGCGGTGCGTTTTATCAGGTCTAGCTACGGGGAAGCTGGCGGCGCTTTTTATCGGTCGGTTCCATCATCGCCTCATTCTGTAGCTGGAGGCGGCTGTTGATGTATCCCGACATGGTTTTTTCCAGCTCATCAATTGAGGCGCGGAAATAATGATCGGCATCGTCAAAAGACTCATAGGTGATATCCGCGTATTTCTGTCCTTTGATCTTGTCGATCAGCTTACGCACATCCTCTTCTTTCACAATGTCGTCTTTCTTACCCTGACAGAACAGGCCGGGTGCGGGGCAGGGTGAAAGGAAGGTGAAGTCATACATGTTGGCAGGTGGGGAGATGGCCATGAACCCTTCTATCTCCGGGCGGCGCATCAGCAGTTGCATGGCGATCCATGAACCGAAGGAGAAACCGCCAATCCAGCAGGCACCTGCATCCGGGTTTTGTTGCTGAATCCAGTCCAGTGCGGTGGCGGCATCTGCCAGCTCACCTACACCGTCGTCAAATTTACCAAGCGAACGCCCAACGCCACGGAAGTTAAAGCGCAGGACGGAAAACCCGTTTTGAACAAACGTCTGGTAGATGCGATAGACGATTTTATTATTCATCGTCCCGCCATATAGCGGGTGAGGGTGCAGCACGACGGCGATCGGAGCCCCCTTATTTTCATTGTGATGATAGCGTCCTTCCAGTCGGCCTTCGGGGCCATTAAAGATCACTTCGGGCATAACACTCCGCTAACCTGTTGCTATTATTATAAAACCATAGGGTCAGTAGTTGACTCATATGGTAGACTATATTACGTTTTACTGTATATAAGTGCTGTGTAGTAAAAAACCAGAGCTACTTGTCTAAATGACCGGCAGGCTGTTTTCAATGAAATTTTAGCGGGATGATATGAGCGGGGGTCTGAAAGAGGAGTTTGAAACGATCCGGAAACGGGATCCGGCGGCGCGCGGAGCGCTGGAGATTATCCTTTGTTATCCCGGGTTTCACGCCATCATGATGCACCGCATGAACCATAAGCTGTGGAAAGCAGGGTGGCGTTTGCTGGCGCGGTGGCTCTCGCATCTGGGGCGTTTCCTGACAGGCATCGAAATTCATCCTGGGGCAACGATCGGGCGACGTTTTTTCATCGATCATGGCATGGGCGTGGTGATAGGTGAGACCGCGACCATTGGTGATGACGTGACGATTTATCATGGAGTCACACTCGGCGGCGTATCCATGAATAAAGGCGTGCGCCACCCGCAGCTGGGCAATGATGTGATTGTGGGCGCCGGCGCGAAACTGCTTGGCCCCATACAGGTTGGTAACGGCGCGCGTGTCGGCTCTAATGCAGTCGTTGTGGATGATGTGGCCGAGCGCACCACGGTCGTGGGGGTGCCAGCGCATCCGGTGGCGGTATTGCGCAATCTGAAAGAGCATATGGAGCGGTTTGATGCTTACGGAACATCCGGTGAGGATGTGGCCGCAGACCCCTTGCTGGAAGAGGTAGAGCATCTGCGGGCCATGGTAAAGGACTTACAGAACAAGCTGGCGGTAAAAGCGCCCGGTTCAGAGAAGAAGGCAACAACAAAGAAAGCAGGAGCGGGCTCATGATACTCTCTACTCGCGGGCGCTATGCAGTGATGGCCATGGTAGATCTGGCGCAGCAGGATGGCACCAAGCCGGTGTCGCTTTCTGAAATTTCAGAGCGACAGGAGATTCCGCTCGCTTATCTGGAGCAAATATTTTCCAAGTTGCGTAAAAGCGGTCTGGTGACTTCCGTGCGTGGCCCCGGAGGAGGGTATATGCTGGATCGTCCGGCAGCGGATACACCGGTATGGGACGTCATTATTGCTGCCGATGAGCCGCTTAAGATGACTCGTTGTGAGAGTGGTTCCGGTGGATGCATGTCACCCAAGACACGTTGCATGACGCATGATCTGTGGGAAAGGCTGGGGAATCAAATTTATATGTATCTTAAATCTGTCTCTTTGGAAGATGTGTGTGAGCGTAGAGTCAGTACCGCTAACCCTGCCGCATTCAGCGGGCCGTCTCCCATATCGCTGACGGATATGATAGGGAACTGATCTCGTTGGCTATGTATCTGGACTATAACGCCACAACGCCTGTGCGACCTGAAGTCATTGAGGTGATGCAGGAGGTGATAAAAACTCCTGCTAATCCTTCCTCGGTGCATCGCTGGGGGCAACGGGCGAAAAAGAGACTGGAGGATGCACGCAGATGTATCGCGGAGGGGCTTTCCTGTTTCAGTCATGAAGTCATATGTACCGGTTCCGGTACCGAGGCCAATAATCTGGCGCTCAATGCTTTTCCTGCACGACGTATCGCGATCAGTGCAATAGAGCATGCTTCCGTGATGCAGGCAAACCCTATGACAGCAAAACTTCCGGTCAGTGAACATGGGGTGATTCGTTATGACGCACTGCGTGCCTGGTTGCGGCAGTATGACACGCCGGCTCTGGTTTCTGTGATGCTCGCCAATAATGAGACCGGGGTCATTCAGCCCATCGCATCGGTCGCCGAAATGGTACATGAATATGGTGGTATTTTGCATTGTGATGCGGCGCAGGCCTTTGGTAAAGTGCCGGTGGATTTGGGGCTGCTGGGGGCTGACCTGCTGACGGTGTCTGCGCATAAAATGGGCGGGCCTCCTGGCGCGGCGGCATTGATTGTACGTCAGGGCATCGAGATTGTTCCGCGCTCACTTGGCGGAGGGCAGGAGTCCGGCAGGCGCGCCGGTACGGAAAATCTGGCAGCGATATGCGGATTTGCCAAAGCGGTAGAGCTTGTGCGCAAGGATCAATGGCAGGCAGGGTTACGCTTTGCGCTAAGTATGATGGAAGCGCGGATGCAGGAAGAGGTTCCGGGTGCGCGGATCCTTAGTATTGGCGCAGAGCATCGTCTGCCTAATACGTCCGCTATCTTTATGCCGGGTGTGCCCGCTGAGACCCAGCTTATGCATTTTGACCTTGAAGGTATTGGCATCAGTGCCGGTTCCGCGTGTTCGTCCGGGAAAGTAACGCCATCACATGTGGCACAGGCGATGGGAATGAGCGAGGAAGAGGCGGCCTGTGTAATTCGCGTGAGCGGGGGATGGGATACAAAAGAAGAGGAAATTGAACGGTTTACGGAAAGCTGGATGACGCTTGCGCAGCGGCTTGTACAGGCGGCATGATAATAGTTGACTAAATAAGTAGGTTTATAGTAAGCTTCCCTTGATTTTTAGGGTGGTTTAGCCCATATACACAGATAAATAATAATAGAATAAACTATTTTTGGGATGAAAGGATGTCCGTGATGAACGTGGGCAATAAAGCTGCATCGGAAATTACATTTCCGATTTATCTTGATTATCAATCGACTACCCCGACTGACCCGCGTGTGGTTGAGAAAATGCTGCCGTATTTTACGGAGAAATTTGGCAACCCGCATTCACGTAGTCATAAATATGGCTGGGAAGCGGAAGAGGCCGGTGAAATTGCACGTGGTGAAGTGGCGCGCCTGATAGGAGCGACAGAAAAAGAGATTGTCTTTACTTCCGGGGCCACCGAGTCCAACAATCTGGCGCTTAAAGGGGTGGCGCGTTTCTACAAAGATAAAAAGAAGCATATCATTACGGCTGTAACCGAGCATAAATGCGTGCTGGACACCTGCCGTAATCTGGAGCGTGACGGATTTGAGGTGACCTACCTGCCAGTGCAGCAAAACGGGCTGATTGATCTGGAGCAGCTTAAAGCGGCCATACGTGAAGATACGCTGATTGTATCCATCATGGCGATCAATAATGAGATCGGTGTCATTCAGCCTCTGGCTGAAATTGGTAAAATCTGCCGTGAAGCCGGGGCGTTTTTCCATACGGATGCGGCGCAGGCATTTGGCAAAATTCCGCTCGATGTCGAGGCGATGAATATTGATATGATGTCAATCTCCGGTCACAAGATTTACGGGCCTAAGGGGATTGGCGCGTTGTATGTGCGCCGCCGCCCGCGTGTGCGTCTGGAAGCCCTGATTCATGGCGGTGGTCAGGAGCGCGGCATGCGTTCCGGTACGCTACCCACGCCGCTGGTTGTGGGGCTTGGAGAAGCGGCGCGTATCGCGAATGCGGAAATGGGAGCGGAGGCTGAGCGTATTCGCATGCTCAGCGATAAATTCATGACCGCCGTACTGGATAATGTGAAGGATGTCTATCTGAATGGAGACCGGGAGCATCGCTGGCCGGGCAACATCAATCTCAGCTTTGCCTATATTGAAGGTGAGTCGATGATTATGGCGATTAAAGATCTTGCTGTTTCCAGTGGTTCAGCCTGTACCTCAGCGTCGCTTGAACCGTCTTACGTACTGCGTTCACTCGGGGTCAGTGAAGAGCTGGCGCATACGTCCATTCGCTTTGGTATTGGCCGTTTCACGACGGAAGCAGAAGTTGATAAGGCAATTGAGATTGTATGCGGCGCCATTGACCGGCTGCGTGAGCTCTCTCCGTTGTGGGAAATGGCGCAGGAAGGGATTGATATTTCAAAAATCCAGTGGGCTGCACATTAGAGCAGAATTTGAAGTCTGAATTTTAGAGGAGATGTAACATGGCATATTCGGAAGAGCTGATTGATCACTATGAGAACCCGCGTAACGTGGGGTCGTTTGACAAAACAGATGATGCGGTAGGCACCGGTCTGGTGGGCGCGCCCGCATGCGGTGACGTTATGAAGCTGCAAATCCGGGTCAGCGAAGATGGCGTGATTGAAGATGCGCGTTTTAAAACCTTCGGCTGTGGTTCCGCCATTGCGTCTTCATCGCTGGTGACGGAATGGGTGAAGGGGAAGTCTCTGGACGATGCCATGGAGATCAAGAATACCGAAATTGCGCAGGAACTTTCTCTGCCGCCGGTAAAGATTCACTGCTCTGTGCTGGCGGAAGACGCTATTAAAGCGGCAGTGCGCGATTATAAATCCCGCGCAGGCACCTTGTCGGAAGAAGAGGCATTAGAGCATCAGAAAACGTCTGCGCAGGTATAGAGCGATATACCATGCCCGCCGCGATTTCCATTACCGATACCGCCGCTGAGCATATCAAAGCGATGCTGGCTTCCCGGGGAAAACCTTCGGAAGGTATTCGTGTGGGTATTCGTACGCGCGGGTGCTCCGGGCTGTCCTACACCATCGAATATGCCGATGATGTCAATAAATACGATGAGATCATTGAAGATAAAGGCGTGAAGGTAATGATTGATCCTAAGGCCATCATGTTCCTGCTAGGTACTGAGATGGATTTTGTGGAAGAAAAGTTCAAAAGTGGCTTTACCTTCGTGAACCCTAATGAAAAGGGACGTTGCGGTTGCGGCGAGTCATTCCACGTATAATCCATGAGCGCCGCACCTGATTATTTTGCCTTACTGGAACTGCCGCGGGACTATACGCTGGATGAAGATGCTTTGCACCGTGCCTACGTACAGAAACAGCGTGAATTTCATCCTGATACGATAGGACGCAGCTCTCAGGAAGAGCGTGCGAGAGCGATGCAGATGTCCGTGGAAATTAATCAGGCCTATCATACGCTTAGAAACCCGCTCCGTCGGGCGGAGTATATGCTGTCTCTGCACGGGGTGCGTGTGGGAGATGATAAAGCGGCCGTAAAGCCTTCGCAGGAGATTCTGCTGGAATCCATGGAAACACGCGAGGCGGTGATGGAGGCCGAAACGCCGGATGCTTTGGAGGCGCTTAAGGATAAACACCAGAGGGAATTTGCTGACTGCGTTGAGCAATTTGCTGCCGAGTATCCGCAGGAAGTAATGGACGCTGCCGCTCAGACCGCTATACGTATGCGCTATCTGGAAAAACTTCTGGAAGAAATCCGTGCGCGTGCGGTAATGCTCATGGGTGACAAGGCTGCATCATGAATCTTTTGCAAATTCACGAGCCGGGGCAGACCCCTGACCCGCATGAAGAAA
>CAYMGS010000119.1:0-6735 GCA_964390025.1 uncultured Rickettsiales bacterium
TGCTGCTGGAGCTGTGCAAGCAAAGCGCACTCAATGAGCTGGTAGAAAAATACAAGCCCACCGAGGCCGACGAGCAGGAAGCCAGCGCGTAAGGCTGCTCGTTGATGAGCCTTCACAACGAAGATACGCGCACCCTGCTGACAGCGATTGATCGCTTTGCGCAGGCCCGTATTCTGTGTGTAGGCGATGTGATGCTCGACCGGTTTGTCTATGGTGAAGTGGAGCGCATTTCGCCGGAAGCTCCCATCCCCGTCATGCGTGCTACGACCGATACGGTCATGCTCGGCGGTGCGGGCAATGTGGTGCGCAACATGTCATCATTGAGTGCTTCCGTATCTTTTATCTCTGTCGTGGGAGATGATGACACTGGCAGAACCATTGCGGGCCTGAGTAATGCCCAGCAGCATGTGGCCTCCCATCTGGTTGCCGATACCCGAAGGCGTTCGACAGAGAAGATTCGCTATATTGCCGGTAGCCAGCAAATGCTGCGCGTCGACCGGGAAGATGCATCCGCACTCAGCGAAAGTATGGAACAGCAAATACTGGAGCAGGTAAAGCAGGCACTGCCGGATATGCAGCTGGTGGTGCTTTCGGATTACGGCAAGGGGGTGTTGTCGCCTGCCATCATATCAGAGGTGATGAAGCTTGCCTCTGAGCAAAATATACCGGTGATCGTAGACCCCAAGTCTCGCGATTTTTCGCGCTATCGCGGGGCGTGGCTGCTCAGTCCGAACCTGAAAGAGCTACGAGAAGCTACCGGTGAAGATTTGAGTAATAATGAGGCGATCATTGCCGCAGCACGTGGGCAGATGCAGCAATGCGACATTACAAATATGATCGTCACTTGTGGGCCACGTGGTATGCTGGTGGTGCCTGCAGAAGGTGAAGCCGAACATATCGCCGCCCATAAACGTGAAGTCTACGATGTCTCCGGTGCCGGTGATACGGTGCTGGCGACACTGGCAGCTTCACTTGCCACCGGGCTGGAACTTCCGGATGCAGCCTATCTGGCCAATCTGGCTGCCGGTATTGTGGTCGGGCGGATGGGTACGGCAACCGTGTACCGGACGGATCTGAAGACCGCCGTGCATACGGATGATGTCACCACCGGGTCTGCGAAAATATACCCGCTGGATTTAGCGGCAGAGCAGGTGGAGTCCTGGCAACATGACGCGCTGGCGGTCGGCTTTACCAATGGCTGCTTTGATCTGGTCCATGCCGGACATCTGGCATTACTGGCCGATGCAAAAGCACAGTGTGACCGGCTGATTGTGGCCATAAATAGTGACGATTCGGTCAAACGGCTGAAAGGAGAGTCACGCCCGGTAAATGGGGAGATGGAGCGTGCTCTGCTACTGGCGGAACTGCAGGTGGTAGATATGGTGGTAATCTTCCGTGAAGACACCCCGATGGAAGTGCTGGAACGTCTGAAACCCGATGTACTGATGAAAGGCGGCGATTATACGCTGGATCAGGTGGTAGGGCGCGATCTGGTAGAGAGTCTGGGCGGTCGTGTGCTGACCATTCCCCTGCGTGAAGGTTACTCCACCACCTCTACAATTGAGAAGATCATCAAAAAGGCGTAAGGTCGCATTGCATCGCGGGACGCGGTGCAGTACCATAGCGGCTATCCGTTCGTTCACAATCTGCGCATTTGCATGGCCCGACCCATTCGTTTAGCCACTCTACTGAAACTGGTGATCGTTATTTCCAGCCCGCCGCTGGTGGTGCTGGCAGCGCTGGTAATATTCTCCGTGCTGGATCTGACACAGTTTCTGATGGCATATTTGCTGATTTTGGTAGGCTCGACTGCATTTGCCTGGCCGTTCCTGACCAACATGCAGGCCATCACGCGTTATGTCTACAATATCTCTCGTGATAAGCGTGCTGACCCGCCGCACCTCAATTTTCTCTCCATGGTCTCTGAATTGCCGGAAGCGCTCAGTCACTTACAGCGCAGCTGGGAAATCAAAAAGCAGCAGATGGAAGGGATTATCACGGAACGTGAAATTCTGGTGGATACGTTGCCGGATATTCTCATCATGATTAATGATGAAAAACGCGTGGTGCGGACTAACCGTGCAGCCCGGGCTATCTTTGGACAAAATCTTGCGGGCCGGTCGCTTGGTGAAATTATTTCCAATGAAGAACTGGTGGATGCAGTAACCTCGGTGGTGGAAGACCTGCGGGGACGTGAGGTTGAATTCCGTATCGAGGAACCGGTGTTGCGCGATTTTCTGGCGATTATAGAACGCTTCCCGATACCTTCGCCCGGCGGCATGTCGATCGTAATTACCATGAATGACATTACCGAACTGAAGTCAGTGGAACAGATGCGTGCGGACTTTGTTGCCAATGCCAGTCATGAAATCCGTACCCCGCTGACCACCATTTCCGGCTTTATTGAAACCCTGCAGGGTCCGGCTAAGGAAGATGAAGAAGTGCGGGAAGAGTTTCTGCGGCTGATGGCAGAGCAGGCGGATCGCATGCAACAGCTTATCAATGACCTGCTCTCTCTCTCCAAGATCGAGATGAACGAGCATTCCATCCCTACCGAGCCGGTCGATATTGTACAGGTGGTCGAGAAGGTGGTGGATCAGTTGCAGCATAACGCAACTAAGAAGAATGTGTCCCTGCGCATGGATGTACAGGGCACGGTGCCGCAGGTGAAAGGTGAGGATAATGAGCTGGCGCAGGTGGTACATAACCTGGTTGGCAACGCCATTAAATATGGTTTCTCTGATTCGGAGGTTACCATCACGATTGCGGTGACCGCCGACCTGCCGCCGGATCAGAATATGCGTAATTATTCCCGTGTGGTGATGGTCGCCGTGCGTGACCATAGTGAAGGGATTGCCAAGGAGCATGTGGCCCGCCTGACTGAGCGTTTCTACCGGGTGGACTCCGCCCGTACCCGTGCTATTGGCGGTACCGGGCTGGGCCTTGCTATCGTAAAAGGTATTCTGGCGCGTCACCGTGGTGCGATCACGATTGACAGTATCGTGGGCAAGGGCTCGACGTTTACCGCCTACCTGCCGATTTTCGAGGAAGGATAACAAAAAGGGCAGCCCGAAGGCTGCCCTGTATAATGCATAAGTCACAATACGACTATGGTGTCCCGTCCAGTGATGCCGCCAGCCGTACCAGGTTGATAAACTCGGCGCGGTAACCGAAGCGGTCTTCTCCGCGTGCCCCCTCTGCCAGCGAGGTGATGGCCCCGTAATCATAGTCACCAAGGTAACGACTCCCGCGTAGTTTTTGTCCGAAGGCGGCCACGGCGGCAGCAAATCGCATATCGTTGCTGAGCGCATCCACGTTGCGTGCCTCGTCACTCACGGTAACCGGACGGGTTATCAGGCGGCTTTTGCTCTCATCCGGAAGCTTGTAGCGCAGTTTGAGAAAGGCATACTCGTTGCTATCACCTGTTGCTCCAAGCACCTCCTGCTGCTCATTGCTGTAACGCAGGTCATCCACCATGCGGGCCTTGCTGCCCACCGGTGTGATTTCATAGATGGCTGTGACAGTATGGCCTGCTCCCAGCTCTCCGGCATCAACTTTATCATTGTTGAAATCCTCACGGTTGAGATGGCGGGTCTCGTAACCGATCAGACGATACTCGGCGATCTTAGCCGGGTTAAACTCAATCTGTATTTTCACATCCTTCGCGATGGGAAAGAGGGCGCTGCTCGCTTCTTCCACCAGCACTTTACGGGCCTCGCTCAGCGTGTCGATATACGCGGCGGTGCCATTACCATTTTGTGCTAATGTTTGCATCAGCGCATCGTTATAATTGCCCTGCCCAAAGCCAAGCACGGAGAGGAAAATACCGGATTCGCGTTTCGTTTCGATCACGCGCTTCAGCTCATCCGGGTTACGGATACCCACGTTGAAGTCTCCGTCCGTAGCGAGGATCACCCTGTTGACGGCTTCTTTGTCAAAATGTTCACTGGCGAGCCGGTAAGCCGTTTCAATCCCTGCAGCTCCGGCGGTAGACCCTCCCGAGCGGAGTTGTTCCAGTGCACTCAGAATCTTACTGCGTTCACTGACTTTGGTCGGCTCCAGCGCTATACCGGAGGAACCGGCATAGGTAACGATGCCAATCGTGTCGTCGCCGTCCAGCGTATTGAGCAGCATCTTCAGGCTGGAAATCAGTAATGGCAGACGGTCCTGGCCGGACATGGAACCGGACGTGTCGATCAGAAAGACCAGATTGCTGCGCGGTGCTTCTTGCCGCTCAACATCATAGCCTTGCAGCCCTACATGCATCAGCCGGGTTTCCTCATTCCACGGGGTAGGATAGAGCGCGACGCTGGTGGAAAATGGCGCATCTTTATGCTCCGGCAGCGGATACTGATAATCGAAGTAATTGATCATCTCCTCCACCCGTACCGACTGGGGTGCAGGCATGCGGCCCTCAGTGAGCTGACGGCGTACGAAACTGTAAGAGGCCGTATCGACGTCGATCGAGAAGGTGGAGACCGGGTTGGTGCTCACGGCCTTTACCGTATTCTCTGCCACCTGCTCAAACCGGTCACGACCCTGATAGTGTGGCTGGATGACGAGACTGTCATTCGCCACATATCCCACATGCGGGCTGGCTTGTAATGTTTCGGCTATAACAGGCGCCCGCGACGCTTTGGCGACAGAGCGTTGTTGCGGTATGGCTGATGTAGCCGGAGGGGGGGGCGCAGGAGGTGCCGCGAAGCTGGCATCTGCCTCCATTTCTGCACCGCCTGCACCGGACTCGGCGGCACGATTGGTCATCAGTGCACCTGTCTGATCCGCAGTTTCTTGTGTTAAACGCTGCGGTTTGGCATGTGTTTCGATGCGCACTTCCTTCTGACCCGTAACCATGGCCAGCCGACTCTCCGGCATCAGGTGAATGGCGGTGGTGATCCCCAGTGCTGCGAGGCCGATGGAGGCGAACGCCACTGAGGCGCGATGTTTTCCCGATAAAACAGACATAATAGAACTCCCTAATTGGTTGATGGTGTCTGTAAGACGACGGGTTTCCATCATTCCTTGGGTGGGAGTGGCATTTTTTTGCATGTTTTTTTCAAACGCCTGTTTTGCCTGAGCAATATGCGCCGCTCTCAGCGCCTCATCTGGCTCTGGTGCCGGGTGTCTGGCGAGAATATCGCGTAGTTTCTGATCATTCAGTTCATCAGGTGTCATCATTTTCCCTCCAGACATAGGGCAAGCTGTTTACGGGCTTCCGATAGTCGCCAGGAAATCGTTCCTTCCTTGCAACCCAGTGCTTTGCCAGCCTCGGCATGGTTCAGTCCTTCGGCACATACCAGCAGCACTGCCATGCGGAGTTTTTCCGGCAATGCGGCAATGCAATGATACAGACCGCGTGAGATTAGCGAAGCTTCCGGGTCGGGCAGGTCACTGGCAAACTGCTCAAGTGTCTCTTCACCCTGTTCCGCTGAGCGACGCCCTTTACTTTTAGTATAGTCTTTGGCGGCATTTAGGGTAATCCGGTAGAGCCAGCTGGTGAACGCGGCGTCCCCACGATATTGCCCGATCACCGTGGCCAGTTTCAGGCAGACATTCTGCGCTATATCTTCCGCATCCGTACGCATGCCGCACCATTTCCATGCCGTACGGAAAATCAGACCGTAATGACGTTCAAGGAGCGTGGAAAATGCCTCGCTATCACCCTGATGCGCCGCTTCTGCTAATGCTTTGTCACTTACGTCTTCCATATGTTCCATAGATATAAGACGACCCGCCAACCCCTTTCCTTGGGTGTATAGTCTTTTGACATTTGCGTCAAAACCTTCTACTTAGGTCGGGATTATCATGTGACGCCTACAGCAAGAGGGATTATGCACGGGCTACAGGGAGGATATACGCTGCGGCGGCGGCTTGAAAGCCTGACTGTGGTCATGCTGTTTATCTGTGCAGCGCTCTCCATTTTGCTGACTGTCAGCATTGTGCTTTCCGTTTTATTCGAATCCGTACGCTTCTTTAACCATGTACCGCTGATGGATTTCCTCTTTGGCACCAACTGGAGTCCACAAAATGCCAAGGGCGATCAGGTGGCGCATGCATTCGGTGCATTGCCGCTCTTTGCCGGCACCATGCTGGTGACGCTGATTGCTATGATCGTGGCCGTCCCGATCGGACTCTTTTCGGCGATCTATATGGCAGAGTATGCCAGCCAGTCGGTGCGTTCCGTGGCTAAACCCGCGCTTGAAATTCTGGCGGGGATTCCGACGGTCGTATATGGCTATTTTGCCGTTGTGACGATTGCCCCTGCTATACGTTCACTGGGAGAGTCAATAGGCTTATCCGTTGCATCGGAAAGTGCGCTGGCCGCCGGGCTGGTGATGGGGGTGATGATTATCCCGTTTGTCTCATCCCTGTCGGACGACATCATTACCGCCGTGCCAAAGGCGCTTCGGGAGGCCTCGTACGGTTTGGGTGCCACCCAATCGGAAACCATCCGGCAGGTGGTGTTACCTGCAGCGCTACCGGGAGTGATGGGTGCCATATTGCTCGCCGTTTCCCGTGCGATTGGCGAGACGATGATCGTGGTCATGGCGGCAGGTCTGGCGGCAAACCTGACGTTCAACCCGCTGGAGGCGGTGACCACGGTAACGGTACAGATTGTGACGCTGCTGGTGGGCGATCAGGAGTTTGACAGTGCGAAAACACTGGCGTCCTTTGCGCTGGGCCTGGCGTTGTTTGTCGTCACGCTGTGCCTGAATATTCTGGCGCTGGTGATTG
>CAYMGS010000120.1:0-4177 GCA_964390025.1 uncultured Rickettsiales bacterium
ATTTATGGGGTGTGGGCTGGCGCCGCTTACCTCACAGCCGGGCTGGGGCTGCTGATTTTCTTTGATGATTACGCCAATACCATGATCGTGGGCAACACTATGCGCCCGCTGATAGACCACCTGAAGGTTTCCCGCGAGAAACTGGCGTTTCTGGTGGATGCTACAGCAGCGCCGATTGCCTGCGTGGCACTGGTTTCCACATGGTTTGCGTTTGAAGCGTCGCTAATTGAAGACGCCATGCCGGAAATGTACGGTCATGTCGGCGGGTTTGATCTGTTGCTGGCTGCGGTTGGGTATAGTTTTTATCCGCTCCTGATGATTGGGTTCGTGTTGATGGTGGTGATGACCGGACGGGATTTCGGGCCGATGCTTACAGCAGAATCCAAAGCGCTGAATTCCGATAAACCGGATCATTTTGTTGAAGAAAAAGGGGAGCTGCATACGCATGCTGCTAATGGCATGATCCCGATTCTGACATTGATAGGGGTGACGGTTGCAGGGCTCCTGATGACGGGAGAAGGCGACAAGCTGCGCGATGTTCTGGGTTCGGCAGACCCGTTTAAGGCTTTGCTATGGGGCTCGCTTTCCGGTCTGATGACCGCTATTGTCATGACGTTTGCCACGCGCACGCTCAACATCTCGGAAACTATGGAGGCCATGGAGAAGGGATTTCATCCCATGCTGACGGCATCCATCATCCTTACGCTGGCCTGGGCGATTGCCGATGTGAACAGTGCGCTGAATACCGCTGAATATGTAGTCTCGATGCTCGGCGATGATGCAGCCTCCGTGTGGCTGCCGGTCATGGTGTTCCTGATGGCGGCGGCGGTTTCCTTCGCCACCGGCACCAGCTGGGGAACGATGGGGATTCTGGTGCCGATCGTGGTGCCGCTTTCCGTGGCAGTATTGCAGCAGGGCAGTCTTGAGGATATGACCACCCACCCGGTGATGCTCGCCACCATTGCCAGCGTGCTAAGTGGTGCGGTGTTCGGGGATCATTGTTCGCCGATTTCCGATACCACGGTATTGTCTTCGCTGGCGTCCGGCTGCCCGCATATGCAGCATGTCATTACCCAGCTGCCGTATGCGCTGACCGTAGCAGCTGTTAGCCTTGTGTTTGGTATTGTGCCGACAGTCTACGGCCTGCCCTGGTGGGCGGCATTGCTGACAGGGCTTGTGGTGCTGTATCTGGCGTTGCGTATGATGGGTAAGCGGGCAGAATCTCTATGAGCGAGCGGCCAAAAGGAGCAGCATGCATTATCTGGTAACAGGAGGAGCCGGTTTTATAGGCTCTCATCTGTGCGATGCTTTGCTGGAAGCCGGGCACACAGTGAGGGTGGTTGATGATCTCTCTACCGGAAAAGTTGAGAACCTTCCATCTTCTGTGGAATTGATTAAGGCATCCATCACTGAAGATGGTGTATGGGCTCGAGTGCTGGATGGTATTGAGGGTGTTTTCCACCTGGCCGCTGTGGCTTCCGTTGAGCGTTCCCGACAGGAATGGGCGTATACGCATGCCGTAAATCAGAGTGCTTTTGTCAGTTTGCTGGAGGCACTTTCCCGGCAAGAGCCTCGCTTGCCAGTGGTGTATGCATCGTCAGCAGCGGTTTACGGTGACAATGACCAGCTTCCACTAACGGAAGATGCATTGGCCCAGCCTGCCACTGCGTACGGCGCAGATAAACTCGGCTGCGATCTGCATGCGCGGGTCGGAGCGCTGGTGCATGGCATCCCGACGCTCGGATTACGATTTTTCAACGTATACGGCCCCCGTCAGGACCCCGGTTCCCCTTATTCCGGCGTGGTGTCGATTTTTATGGAGCGTATCCCGGCAAGGCGTCCGATTACTGTTTTTGGTGATGGAAAACAAACCCGCGACTTTATTCATGTGAGTGATGTGGTACGTGCGCTTATGGCAGCGATGGGGACATTGCAGCAAGGGCAGGTGAGTCATGAAGTCTGTCATGTATGTACTGGCAAGCAGGTGAGTTTGCTGGACCTGGTGCGGGCCATTGAGGCGATTAGTGCGCAGCAGGCCGATGTTGCCTATGAAGATGCCAGAACCGGGGATATACGGCATTCCTGTGGAGACGCATCAAAGCTCAGTTCGCTGCTTGGTGTGCCCGCTGCAACAACACTCGAGGATGGTTTGCATACGATTTTACAGGAGGTGAGGTCATGAGGTTCGGGGGTGTTTTCATGGTGCTTTTAATGCTAAGCGCCGGTGTGGCGAATGCAAAACCAGACAACTGGACGGTCTATTACGGGGCGAAGAAATCGTGGGAAGAATTCTCCGGGTATGATGTGATCGTGTTTGACGGGTTTGGGCATCCGGAGGTACGGCCTCTGGTGGCCCGTGATAAAACGGTGTTGGCCTATCTGAGTCTTGTAGAGGTAGAGAAGCGTCGGCCTTTTTACAGCAAAGTCAAAGACAAAGGGTTGGTTCTTCATGGTCTGGGCGAGGATCGGGCGGTGGTTGATGTCCGCAATCCGGAATGGATGAAACTACTGATCGAAGACATTATTCCGCTGATGGTGCGGCGTGGGTTCAATGGTCTGATGTTCGATACTGTTGATACGGCGGAAGCACTTGAATCCGATGACCCTGCACGATATCGCGGGATGAAAGAAGCCACGGCGATGACCATTCGTCATATACGTATGCATTACCCCTATCTCCGTCTGATGGTGAATCGTGGTTTTGCTGTATTGCCCCGGGTGGAGCGGGATGTGGATATGGTGCTGGCAGAAAGTATTTTTATTGACGGGCGTGATGGAAAGACGGTTCCTTTTCCCGAAGCGCATTATAAGGATGTGCTGGGTATCTTAGGGGATGCACAGGCGCGCAATCCGGCCATCCAGCTTTACAGTCTTGATTACTGGGACATGGAGGATACGGAAGGGGTGCGTAAAATCTATGAAAAGCAGCGCGCGTCCGGACTGATTCCGTACGTTTCCACCCCGGATTTGCAATCAGTGCATGCAGAACCCTAGCCGATGAGAGTGCTTCATTTCATAGCAGCGTGCATGAGCGTCTGGGTCATTGCTTCTTCTGCATGGGCGGAAGAAAAGACAGTACCACGTGTGCTGATCTCGCTTTACAGCAGTAAGGATTATGAAACGCCCCGTGCCTCACTGGGGCACCAGTTTCTGGAAATGCCGGCGAATCGATTAGGGTTTGATCTGCACCATGTGGATGTAGAAGGGCCGTTGCCGGAACTTGGTGAAGATGTACGTGGTATTCTGATCTGGCTGGCGCCGGGCCGCCATGTGAAGGACGCGGATGCTTATCTTACCTGGCTGGAAAAAGCCATGGATCAAGGTAAGAAGGTGGTCTTCTTCGACAGTGTTGGTTTAAGTTATGCATTCCGTCAAAAAGAAGGCAATATGGACCGGCTTAATACGTTGCTTGCCCGTATTGGTCTGCGGGATTCCAACAGCTATAATGCCGTCACCTATCAGGGTAGTGTGCTTTATAAAAACGATGACCTGATCGGGTTTGAGCGCAATTTACCGGAAGCATTACCTCCCTATCAGGAAACCACGGTGATTCCGGGTATTGGTACCTCCCATCTCAAGATTCTGGCCAACAAAGCGCCGGAGACAATTCATGACCTCGTCGTAACCGGCCCCGGGGGGGGCTATATCGCCAGTGGTTACACGATTTTTGAAGGATACCCCCTGCTGCCAATTCAGGAGCTGGAAGCCCAGAAGAATGTTCCCGAGTCTGAACGTGAACGGCCTGACCCTGTGCAGCAATGGTATGTAAATCCGTTTACGTTTCTCCGGTTGATTTTCGATGAAGTACATGAGCCGAAACCAGACATCACCACGCTGAACGGGCGGCGCATTTTTTACAGTCATATTGACGGGGATGGCTGGAACAATCTGACACAACTGCGCAAATATCAGGGCATGAACATGCTCTCCTCCGAGGTGATTTTGCGGGAGGTGCTGGAGGTGTATCCGGATATTCCGGTGAATGTCAGTATTATTACCTCTGAGATGGATGAAGATTGCTATGGTTTGCATGATAGCGCCCGTATTGCACGGGAAATTTTTGCCCTTCCGCATATTGAGCCAAGCAGCCATACGCATTCCCACCCGTTATTCTGGGGTTATTTTGAAGATGGGAATGTTGCGAAGGAAATCCCCATTCTTGATAAATACCCCCCAA
>CAYMGS010000120.1:4187-6733 GCA_964390025.1 uncultured Rickettsiales bacterium
TTTGGTTCGGATGACGATGACCCCTGGGAAGCGTATTTAGCAGAAAATCCTGACATTGAAACCGACCGGCAAAATACGTTTGAGCGTTTTTTAAATAAACATTCCAATGGTGATCTGTTTGTCGACCGGTACTATGAAACGCCGCGTAGTTATGCGTGTGAACCGTTTGATATTCACAAAGAGATTGTGGGTTCCATTGACATAACGCGTGAGCTTTCGCCGTCTGAGAAACATGAAGATATCCGGCTGGTGCAATGGTCGGGCAACACCAGTCCCTTTGAGGAAGCGCTCAGTGTAACGCGTAAAGCCGGGCTATTTAACATCAATGGCGGAGATTCCCGGTACGATAGTGAGTATCCTTCTTATGCATCCGTCTCACCTATTGGCCTCAAGGTAGGTGATGAGCGGCAAATCTATTCTTCAAACAGTAATGAGAATACCTATACCAACCTGTGGACAGATCGATTCTTTGGGTTTGTGTATCTGCAGACAACCGTCAGAAATACGGAACAACCCATGCGGGTTCAGCCCTTTAATATTTATTATCATATGTATTCGGGAGAGAAGCAGGCCAGTCTGGCAGCGCTGCATTCCAATCTGGAATATGCGCGTAAGCAGGAGCTTATACCGATTTTCGCAAGCGATTTTGCAGAAATAGCCGAGGGTTTCTATGCGATGCGGCTTGTCAGGGCGGGCGAGAATCGCTGGCGCATCGTTAACCGTGGCAAATTAAACACACTCAGGGTGGATAATGCAGTATTGAAGACGGTAGATTTTCAGGGGTCAGAAGGTGTCATTGGACAGCGTTATTATCAGGGAAATCTGTATGTTAGCCTGGACCCTGAGGTGGCGGAACCATTGATATCGCTTGTAGCAAAAGACACATCGAAAATTTATGCAGATGCGCAGCATCCTTATGTAATTCACAGCAGCTGGTTAATAAAAGGGTTGATTTTTGTTAAAAAAAGATTAATGTTCGCCGCCCACGGACACGGGGAGGGTGAATTTACCCTGAAAGTTCCGATGGCTGGGACATTTGATGTAATAATAACACGTAATGAAGAGGAGTTGTCTCGTTACACTGTAAAAAGTGATGAAGAAGGGGTTCTTCATTTTATATTAAAGGATTACGCCGGAAAGATGGTAGATGTAGCAATAACGCAGCATGGTAATTCTGAATAATTCACAGTAATGCGAGCAGGGGTCTTTGATGAAAAAAGTGTACGTCATATTGGTTGTGATGGTCCTGGTTGGGTTAGTGGGCGGTTATTTTCTGATCCCACAGGAGAAAGAGCTCGCCCTTATTAATTATAAGGAACAGGTCTACGACTTCGACAAGGAAGCATACAAAGCGAAGGAAACCTACGTTCGTAAGTTCGAGGAGGGGGATCGCTCTGTTGATGTGACCAATGCGCTGGTCGATATTTACCTGCAGGAAGGCAATGTCAATGAAGCCATTGTTGTTCTGGAAGCGTATGTAGAGCAAAACCCACGAAATATTGAGGCGCGTAAACAGCTTGGTACATTATACCAGTACGCACAGCGTCCCAAAGATTACCTCAAGAATCTGGAAGAGATTAAGCAGCTTTCACAAAATAAAGACGTGCTGCGTGACCTGTCCGATATTTATACGTTTAATGCGGAATACGAGAAAAAAGCCGAGGTCATGGGAGAATTGATCTCCAGCAAGGAGCCTCTTGAGCCCCGGCAGTTTTTAGAGCTGGCGAATCTGCAGGCGGCATCGCAGCAAACGCTGGATGCCATTACCACCCTGCGCGCATTGAAAGAAGCGCATCCTGATAAAATGGAATATGATGCGTTGCGTCTGCTGGTCAGCCTGCTGCTTGACCTGGGTGAAAAAGACGAAGCGCTGGCAGAGGCCCGGTGGTGGCAGGCGCGCAGTCAGAACGTAGATGATCTGGCGCAGCTGGCTAATATTCTGCACTTTAAAGGTGGCCCGGCACTCTCTGAGACATATCTGGAACCGTATGGTGACGATATATATGAGCATCCGCAACTGGTGGCAGAGCTTGTCTATGTGCGCATTGCGCAGGGGCGTGAGTCTGAGGCATTTGATGATCTGAGCCGTCTGCATGAGTCTGGCCGTCTGACTGATGATCTGATCGATACATACCTGCTGCTGGCCCTGCGTTACGGGGATGAAGCGCTGATTGCCGAGCTGACGGATCGTATTTCCCCGGAAACGATGGAAGAGCCGCAAGCTATTTCGCTGGTGGAAGTGGTGCAGTCTTCGCGTCGCAGAGGGTTGCTGAATACCATCGAGGAACGCCTTGGTACAGCTGAGTATCGTCAGGCGCATCCTTTGTTCTCGCTGGTGCTGGGTCTGGCGCTGCGTGAGCAGAATATGGAGCAGAAAGTTGCAAACTTCCTCGATGAGAATACGGTCACAGATCCGCAGCGTGTGGTGCTGGCCCGTGCCTGTGCCAATGCACAAAAAACAGGGTGTGCCACGCGTCTGATCGATGAGCTCAAACAAGGTGAGATTGATAATAACCGTCTGGCGGCTGTAGGTAATCTCTATCTGG
>CAYMGS010000121.1:0-6345 GCA_964390025.1 uncultured Rickettsiales bacterium
AGCCCGCGAAGCGGCGCGCCATCGGAGGGCCAGCAGGCCCGCACGGGGCGCAAATTAGAGAACATCTACTATGGCTGAAGAATCTCAGGCAGCCGTTGCGTCCTCCGGAGGCAACTTCAACATGCCCGCCCTGCGACAGGGTGCAGGCAACGCCATGCGCCGTGGCGATATTTTCTTCGCGCTGGGCATCGTCGGTATTCTGGTTGTATTGCTGCTGCCGGTGCCTCCCGGCATGCTGGATTTCCTGCTCGGCATTTCCATTACCCTGTCCGTCCTTATTCTGATGACGGTATTGTTTGTGGAAAAGCCACTGGCGCTGAGTTCGTTTCCAACCATTCTGCTGATCTCTACGATGTTGCGATTATCGCTCAACATCGCTTCCACCCGCCTGATCCTAAGTGAAGGACATACGGGGGCAGACGCAGCCGGACATGTGATTGAAGCCTTCGGCAGCTTCGTCATGAGCGGATCGGTGGTCATCGGGTTTATTATCTTCGGCATACTGACGATCATTAACTTCATCGTCATTACAAAGGGTTCAGGCCGGATCGCAGAAGTTTCTGCCCGCTTCAGTCTGGATGCCATGCCGGGCAAACAGATGGCCATTGATGCCGATCTTTCGGCCGGACTGATCGATGAAGATGAAGCCAAGTCCCGTCGTAAAAATCTGGAAGATGAAAGTACCTTCTACGGTGCCATGGACGGTGCCAGTAAATTTGTACGCGGTGACGCGATTGCCGGTCTGCTGATCACCTTTATCAACCTTCTGGGTGGGATCATCATTGGTGTGGTGATGAATGACATGAGTTTCTCCGCTGCACTCTCCACCTACACCCGCCTGACCATCGGGGATGGTCTGGTCTCGCAGATTCCGGCACTGATCGTCTCCACCTCTGCCGGTCTGCTGGTCACAAAAGCCGGCGATGTCGGTTCCGCCGATAAGGCTGTGGTAGGGCAACTCTCCGCCTTCCCGGCAGCGATCGGACTGACCAGTTTCCTGCTGCTGCTGATGGCGATGATGCCCGGTATACCGCCGCTTCCTTTCATCGTGCTGTCACTGATTACCGGTACTGTTGCGTATTTCAGCTGGAAAGCCAATAAAGCCGCTCTGCAAAAAACAGCAGGCAAGGGGGCACCCGGCACTCCGGCAGCACGACTGCAAGCCGGAGAGGCCCCTGCCCCCGGCGCTCCCGGTGAAGCAGCCCCCGCGCAGGAAGACATTGCCGATACACTCAAACTTGATCTGGTACGGCTGGAGCTGGGTTACGGCCTGCTGCCTCTGATTAACTACCAGAAAGGCCACCGCCTGACGGAACAAATTAAAGCGCTACGTAAACAACTGGCACGGGAACTGGGCTTTGTGATGCCGCCGGTACGAATTCAGGATAATATGCAGCTTCCCTCCAATACTTACGTGGTGAAAGTGAAGGAAGTGGAGTGCGCGCGCGGCGACATCCGCCCGGACATGCTGCTGGTGATGGACCCCGGCGGTAATAAGATCAGCCTGCCGGGTGAAGAAACCACCGAGCCGACCTTCGGCCTGCCCGCCATGTGGGTAAATGATTCGTATCGTGAGGAAGCCCTGTTCCGTAACCTGACGGTGGTAGACCCGCCAACCGTCATTACCACCCACCTGACCGAGATCATCAAGGACAATCTCTCTGAACTGCTCTCCTTCTCCGAGACACAAAAACTGCTTGATGATATGGATCAGGAAGAGCAGAAACTGATTGCCGAGGTGGTGCCCTCACAGGTCACCGTCAACGGTGTACAACGCGTGCTTCAGAACCTGCTGGCCGAGATGGTCTCCATCCGTGATCTGCCAACCATCATGGAAGCCATCGCCGAGGCTTCCCGCGTCACCCAGAATGTGACCCTTATTACCGAGCACGTACGCATGCGTCTTGCCCGCCAGATCAGCCATATGGTCACCAATGATGAAGGCTATATCCCCATCGTGGCCATGTCACCCGGCTGGGAACAGACCTTTGTCGATTCACTGGGCGGCGATGGTGAAGAAAAAATCCTTTCCCTGCCACCCTCCAAAATTCAGGAATTCATCACGGCGGTGCGTAGCAAGTTTGATCAGTATGCCATGCAGGGCGAGATTCCGGTGCTGCTGACCAGCCCGACCATACGCCCGTATGTACGCTCGATCGTGGAGCGCTTCCGGGCCAATACACCCGTATTGTCGCAGAATGAGATCCACCCCCGCGCCAAGATTAAAACACTGGGGCAGTTATGAGGCTAAAGACCATCCATGCGGAAGATATGCAGCGCGCGATGGATCAGGTGCGCGAGGAATATGGCGACGAGGCAGTGATTATCGCCACCAGCCGTAACCCGCTTGGACGCGGTGTCTCGATTACGATCGCGCAGAGCGATGAAGATGATATGGACATACCGGCGGCACATCCTGAGGCAGAAAATGATGACAGCCCCGACTCACCACAGCGCAGGCTTCATATCGCAATCCCGGACTATTTCATCCACGATCTTGAAGTGATCCTGGAACAAAACGGCACATCCCCTGATACAATTGATGCCATACTCGCCGAAGCACGTCAGCTTCCGCAACCGGAAAATGATTCCACTGACAGCATTCACAACATACTAACCGAAGCACTGACCCGCACCTTCCGCTTTGAACCGCTGTCGTTCATGGAACCTGGCCTGCGCATCATGCTGATTGGCTTTCCCGGTGCAGGCAAAACTCTGACCGCCTCTAAGATCATCTCGCGTATCGTGAAAGAAGGACATACGGTGCACGTGATTTCCACCGATTGCAAACGGGCGGGCGGCGTGGAACAGCTGGCAGGCATTACGGATATTCTGGGCACAGAGTTGCAGGTGGTGGAAAGCCGTAGTGAACTGAAATCCGCCCTCGCCGATATACCGAAACAAGACCGCGTGATTATTGATAGCGCAGGCTCAAACCCTTACGAATATCAGGAACTAAAGGAGCTGGCAGAATTTGCCGGACTGCTTGAAATTGAGCCAGTGCTGGTGTACCCTGCAGGCGGCGATCCGGCTGAGGCTTCAGAGATTTCCCGCGCATTCTCATTCCTGGGTGTAGAGAAAATGCTGGTAACCCGGACGGACGTCGCACGACGCTATGGCAGCCTTCTGACCGCCGCACATGCGGCCAGTCTGGCCTTCAGTCATGTTACGGGAACCGAAAAAGTATTAGGAGAGTTCAGCCCCGCCACGCCTGAACTGTTGACAGAATTGCTTACGCGTCATCGAAAGGACTAAACAAACATGAGTGATTTACCGCGCAATAACATTATCGCTATCGCTTCCGGTAAGGGAGGTGTAGGCAAGACATGGCTTGCCATCACCCTGTCGCACTTATTTGCGCGCTCTGCCCGCCGTGCCTTGCTTTTCGATGGCGATATTGGTTTAGCAAATGTAGATGTGCAACTGGGTTTGACTCCGGAAAAAGATCTGCGCTCCGTATTTGAAGGTAAAAACTCATTGCAGGACATCGTGATGCATAACCCCGGCGGTTTTGATATTCTGGCCGGGCGTTCCGGCTCCACCAGCATGTCTTCCGTATCACTCACTCGTCTGGCGACCATTAAAAGCGACCTGATCAATCTCTCTAAGAATTATGACGTGGTCTTTATCGACCTGGGTGCCGGTATCGAGCAATATGTGCAGTTTATGAGTTCGATTGCCTCCCGTGTGATCGTGGTTATCACGGACGAGCCAACCTCACTCACGGATGCATATGCGTTTATCAAGCTCTGCGCCACCAAGCTGCATAACCCGGAAGTGCTGGTTGTGGTCAATCAGGCGGCCTCTCAGAAAGAAGGAGAGAAAACCTTCGGTGCACTGGAAAAGGCATGCTCCAGCTTCCTGAAAGTTACGCCACGCCTGCTGGGTATTGTGCGCAAGGATAACAAGGTGAAGGATGCTATACGTGGTCAGGTGTCGCTGGTAGATAAAGCCCCGCACACGATTGCCGCCACCGATGCGGCGGCAATTTCCATCAAGCTGATGCAGAAACTATAGCATGGCCAACCCAACCCCGTCCTGAAAGGAAGCTTCATGGAAGGTGGTATCACGCAATTCTTTCAGACTCCGATTCAGGTACAGGGAGTCAGCGCCTATGGCGCAACCGGCAATGCAACGTCCGTCCCTCCCGCTATTGCCGTATTGCCCACCGGCACCTTACTACGCGGCATGGTAGCAGGCAGGAACGCACAGGGTCAGACGCTGTTTCATACGGATCAGGGAGACCTGGCCCTTAAAACGAATATCCCCCTCAAACGAGGTCTGGAAGCTGTCATCCGGCTGGAGAAAACACAAAATGAAATGCTGGCACGTATTATTTCGGTGGATGGCAAATCGCTGAATAAATATATTGAGTCCGTATCGGGTAAGGCACCGAACCAGGATGTTATTATTAAAGGGACCATGATACGTCAGGACCCTGCTACACTCCCACAACCCACTGCCAGCGGCACACCAGCCCCCACGACGAATACATCTGCGCCCCCCCCTTCCGCTCAGATGACAGCCATATTGCTGGCAGGCCAGCCGAATGCTTCGACCGGCACAGCTTCCCTGCCACCCCAGCTGGCGCAGATACTGACACCGATCCTGCAGGGGGGGGCGTTACAAACCGGCACACAATTAAACGTTCGCATCACACAATTAACACTGCCCCCGGCGGCAGGGTCATCCACATCACCCACGGCTACAGCACCTGCTGCGCCCACCACTCCGGCCCCGACTGCTGTATCCTCACCCGGATCCACTGCGCAAACTGGTGGGAGTACAGGAGCCACTTCTCCGGCAACAATGACAGGAACCGTGCCACCAGCGCTCTCACAAACACGCACTCCTGCTCAGAGCGCTCCGATAGCGCAAGCTCCACCTTCTGCAGCTCAAACAACAACTCAACATAGCACCGCAACGCAGCCACCGGCACCCTCTCAACCAGCTAACGCACCACCCGCGCC
The DNA here is from genome assembly GCA_964390025.1 of uncultured Rickettsiales bacterium. Taxonomy (GTDB): domain Bacteria; phylum Pseudomonadota; class Alphaproteobacteria; order Rickettsiales; family UBA998; genus CAYMGS01. The sequence goes on from CAYMGS010000121.1 coordinate 4,971, forward strand.
AACAGCGTCTGCTACTAATCCGCCCGCTTCGACACCGGCCAGTGTATCACCTACCGGCCCTGCAGTCGTCACATCATCTGTGACATCTGCCACACCGCCCGCTGCATCAGCACAAGGTGCGGCACCTGCACCACCTTCTACACCACTACCTCCCACACAGCCAACACCTGTACCGGCACCTTCTTCTCAGGCCGGGCAGCCGGTGCTCACGGCTACCGTACTGGAAGGCTCCAGCAGTTCCGGTCTGACGCTGCATTCACAACTGGGAACCATGCGCCTGCTCAGTCCGGTCTCACTGCAACCGGGCACACAGGTCATGTTAGAAATTATGCAGGCGCATCCGCCTGCCAATACCTCGCCATCTGCTACATCTTCTTCTCAGGCGGGTGCACGCTTTCCCACGTTACAAGAGCTCCTTGCTCTGCCTTTACCTACCGTTGCCGCGCCTGGTGAAGGCGCCATGGCCCAGCCGCATTTGATCCCCCGCCCCGGTAAAGAATTAACAACCGAGCTGCTCTTCCTGATGAGCGCGCTGAAAGGCGGCAATGTGCGCAAATGGATGGGAGATGATAATCTGCGCAGACTTGGTGATATGAAAGAAGAGATGCTAAAACGCGTCTCAGCGGAATTCACCGGCATGCGCCGCACTGTTGGTGAAGAAGGCGAACCCGTGCGCTGGAACACCTATCAGCTTCCGTTTGCCACGCCGGGCGGTGTCGAGCCTGTACGCATGTATTTTCGGGAACAGGGACATGATGACGAGAACAGTCAACAACAGCAAAGAGATTCCGGAGAGCACTTTATTGTCGATGTTACTTTCTCGCGAATCGGCACCATGCAGTTAGACGGCTTTGTCAAAAAAGCGCCCAAAAATTTTAATTTTGAGCTGGTGGTACGCAGTGAAAAAACTTTGGATGACACGTTACAACAAGGCATTCGGGGTATTTTTCAGGAAGCGCAGGACATTTCCGGATTTGAAGGTTCCGTCAATTTTCGCGCAGGCCCTCAATCTCTCTTCACGTTACCAGAGCCTGATGCTGCGCCTCCACCGTCCGCAGGCGGACAATCCATTATTGTATAAAAGGGTTTACTGCTGCCCGCGCACAGGATAAAACCGCCCTGATGACCCATACTGCTTCACACGTCGAACCATCTGCATCTCACGCGTCACTCGATGCGCTCAATGCGCAGGTGGGAGACGGCATGGCACAGGTCAACGAGGTCATCCTTAATTCCGTAGACCCCGGCGTACCACTGATTAGCGACATTGCCCGTCATATTATCGCGGCAGGCGGCAAGCGCCTGCGCCCTGCACTGACTCTGGCATGCGCTCAGCTATGTGGATATTCGGGTGAACGACATGTCAATCTGGCCG
>CAYMGS010000122.1:0-6326 GCA_964390025.1 uncultured Rickettsiales bacterium
CCGGGAGCGTTGCCAGCCGTGATGGTTCCATCTTTGCGGAAGGCGGGTTTTAGCTTGGCAAGGCTTTCGGCGGTGGTGTCGGGACGGTTGTGCTCATCTTTCTGGAACAGCTCTGTTCCTTTGCGGGAGGCGATTTCGACGGGCGTGATTTCTGCATCGGACTTGCCCTCAGCCTGCGCTTTGGAAAAATTCTGCTGTGAGCGCAGCGCCCATGCGTCCTGATCGGCGCGGGAGATGGAATATTTGCTAACGAGGTCTTCGGTATGCCAGCCGGAATGCTGACCGGAAAAAGCATCGTTCAGCCCGTCGCGCAGCATACTGTCTAGCATCTGGCCTTCACCCATGCGGTATCCCCAGCGGGCAGAGGGTAGCAGATACGGGCATTGATCCATATTCTCCATACCGCCAGCAATAGCGCACTGGATATTGCCGCTGAGTATTTCGAGATAGGCGGAAACAATCGCCTGCGCTCCTGAACCGCACACGCGGTTGACGGTATAGGCTGGAACCTGAACCGGCACGCCGCCGTTGATCGCCGCCTGCCGTGCCGGATTCATGCCAGTACCTGCCTGCACGACATTTCCCATGATAACAGCCTGCGCCTTATCAGCGGAGAGATTGGCGCGTTTCAGGGTTTCACGGATGACGGTTGCGCCAAGCTGAGGCGCGGCAACAGTTTTCAGACTGCCGCTAAAGGTGCCGATGGCGGTGCGGGTGGGTGAGCAGATTAGAATTTCAGTGGTCATGGTTTTCCTATGTTGAATTATGTGCACTTGGGTTAATGGTTAACACAAGGCATGATAATAATATGAGAGGTATAAAAAGGCAGTTCCTGATCACGGGGTAGAGATAAAAATTCTGTTGGATTACCCAACCGCTTCCTCCACCGCCTCCAACAATTCGTAAGATTCGAACGGCTTGGTAATATAATGCTCGGCACCAAGCGCCTGCGCCTTTTTGATGGTAGTATGATCGTTGCGAACTGACACAATGGCTACCGGCAAATCTGGCCGATCCCGTTTAATACGTTCCAATACGTCTAAACCATCCATATCCGGCAGCCCCAGATCAAGCGTCATCATGTCAATGGATTCATTATCTGCTTTTTTGAGTGCCTGCTTGCCATTGGCAGCTTCTGTCACGCCGTAGCCTTCTGATATCAGAATAATACTCAACAGCGAGCGAATGCCTTGGTCATCATCTACTACAAGAATGTTCTTACGCTTCGACATTTAGGCCGCCTTGTGAGATGGTTCGATGCGCGCCTGCGGGAATGTAAGCGTGAAGACCGTTCCGGGTTGCTCAGCACCTGGATGCGCTTCGCTTACGGCGATACTTCCTTTATGAATATCCATAATCGCCTGGCAGATGGCCAGCCCAAGACCGGTCCCGGCTGTCGTCTTGTCACTTTTACTGGCACGGTAGAATTTGTTAAAAATTTTGTGCTGGTTAGATTGCGGAATTGATGCTCCCTCATTACTGACGGATACGATCCCTTCTCCATTATCATTCATACAAAGCTCTACCGTGATAAGAGAGGCCGGCGCACCGTATTTCACCGCGTTTTCCAAAAGATTTTGGATGACCTGCTCAATCAGCATCGCATCAAGTTGAATTTGTAGGTTTTTATCGGCCACACGAATATCAAGCGAGTGGTGTTGTAACCGAGATTGCAGCCGTTTCGCCACTCGACGAATGATAGCAGCAGGGGTATGCCAATCCACATCTAATTCTATGCTGCCGGATTCGAGCTTTGTCATATGAAGAATGTTAGAAATAAAGCCATCCAGACGCTTGGCTTCATCATACGCCGTAATCAGCAGTTTCTGACGCGAATCTTCATCCAGCCCCTTCATGTTCTGTAATGATGAAAGCGAGCCGATCACGCTAGCAAGCAGGGTTTTTAGATCATGGGTTACGGAGGCCAGTAAAGCAGAACGCAATATTTCCTGCTCATTCTGATTGCGTTCCTGGTTCAGTGTTCGTGAGAGGCGGGCTCTATCAAGCGCCAATGCGGCCTGATCCGACAGGCTATGCATATACGTTGTGCTGGATGTAAGAGAATTCCACTCTTTAATTTCAACGCCCAAAACGCCCAATATACGACCTTCAAGGCGACTAGATATCGGCATACAATAAAGAAAAGCTGCCTGACTGCCTTTGCGTTTATCCGGCGGTGAAGGCTCCCTCAAATCAAAACTCTGTTGAGCCCGTGCAATATAGCTTTCAGGGCAACTATCCCTGGGATAATATGTTGAAAGCGCCCCGTGTTCATCTGGCAAAAACACATACACCTGATTATGGGTAATGTCTGATAGTTTTTCGCTAAGTAGCCGCATAACTGTCTCTTCATCGTTGCTGAATAAGAGCTCTTCATAGAGCTGGCTAAAGGCAGCAATTGTTCGCTCACGCTCGCGGTTTTTTTCAAAGCGGTATTTGAAACGTGAACCAATAATAGCAGCAATCAAAGATGCCGAAACGAATACCGCCAACCCTATTAGCTCATGGGGTGCGAACTCCAGAGAAAAAGCAGGGGCGCGGAAAATGAATTGATACAGCGCAAAGCCGACAAGTGCCGTCAGGAGACTTTGGCTAAGCCCCCAGCTGACAGCACTGAACACCGTGGCTAGCAGATAAATGAGCGCGATATTGGTGTAATTGTCGGTTGTATAGGGATCAGGCAGAGCTGTCAGAGCGTAACCCGCCAAGGTTGCAGCAGACAGAACAACGACCGGCCCCCACAGATTCCATGTCTGCCACGTTAGGCGTGCAGGCCGTTGTTCTACAGGCTCTGATTCGGTTCCTATCGCGTCTGATTGCCTGTCAGTAGGCTGCGTAACATCCATGCCGTTTTCTCGTGTTTTTTCATCCGTTCGGTGAGCATATCAATCGTGCCTTCATCTTTTGTTTCGGGCAGTTCCAGAATATATTTGCGGCATTCTCTGGCAAGTTTCTCATGTCCATCACCCAAATTGCTCACCATGGCACGCCAGTCTTCTGGCACTTGCTCATCCTCATCGATAAAATTCAGCTGAATAAATTCATGGAAAGTACCAGGAGATACACCACCAAGAGTACGAATGCGCTCGGCAATATCATCGACCGCTTTGCGCAGTTCTTTATACTGCTCTTCAAACATGACATGCAGATTGTAAAACGCTGCGCCCACTACATTCCAGTGATAATACTGAGTCTTAAGGTAAAGCCCATAACTACTTGCCAGAATTTTTGCGACCGCCTCCGCCGCTTCCGTGCGGTTTTCTTCGCTCATCCCAATATCCATACCGGAATTGGGTTCCATAACTGCTAATTGCGCTGATGACATAATCAAACCTCTTTAAATTGTTTACCTAAGAGAATATGCCAGCACTTTATATTAAAACGCTATGCGCCACGATGTGAGACAGATAAAAAACCTATAAAAGCATGGCTATTTTATTTCAGGCAGCGTCTTCTTTTGCCTCATTATTAGACGCATCAAAACGATAGCCAATACCAGCCTCGGTGATAATATATTCCGGATCTTGCGGATCTTTTTCCATTTTCTGACGCACCTGCATGATATACACCCGTAAATATTGTTTATCATGGGTATGGGCATCGCCCCAGACTTCCTTCAATATCTGGCGATGGGTTAGCATTTTTCCCTGATGGCGCATCAGAAAACTCAGCAAGTCATATTCTTTAGGCGAGAATTCAACCAGTTTTCTGTCTACGGTGACTTCATGGCGAATCAAATCTATAGTGATGCCTCCTGCCTGCAGGGTGCTGTCTCCCAAATCCTTTTGATACGTATGCTTCATCGCAGCGCTGATGCGCGCCATGAGCACATTCATATCAAACGGCTTGGTCATGTAATCATCCGCACCCAGCTCGAATGCTTCGACAATATCGCTGGAATCCGATCGTGCAGAAATCACAACGACCGGCACATCCGTCCATTCGCGCAGGCGCTTCAACACTTCCATACCATCCATATCCGGCAAGCCCAAATCCAGAAGAACGACGTCAGGCTTACATGAGCCGGTCAGACGCACGGCTTCATTACCGGATTCGGCTTCTACAATTTTAAAGTTATAGGAGGTCAAGGTAACCTCAATCATTTTGCGTATTTGCGGTTCATCATCGACCACGAGCACACAAGGTTTTGACGCATTCATATCTGCCTCCTTTAATTGAATTTTTATCTCCGCCCACAGATAACAGACAGAATTCTTATCCTTTTTATTGCAGCATACACAATGTGATTAACCAAACATACTTTGAGGTGAATGTCAAAGTTCTGGCAAGAAAGTAGCGCAATATGTTTTTGAATATAAAGGAGATTGCTATGGGCGCGGTAAGAGAGGCGCGGCAAGAGAAATGACTGAGGGATACGAAACACAAGAAGAGCCTGCCGTACAAGAAGAGGATGGCGTCATCCCCCTGACCGACACCGAGCAGGAAGTATGCGACATGGCAACCGATTAGTCCGAAAAAAGGGGTATAACATGGCAGAAAACCAAGCAGTACGTGAAGCGGTCGGCATCTTTGATGCCTATGACCCAATGGAAAAAGCGATTGAGGAATTGCAGATTTCCGGTTTTGGTCGGCACCAGATCAGTGTACTTGGCACCGAAGCCGCTGTGAGGAAGAGATTTGGCGAGAAGCATGTCAAAACCGAACTACTGGTGGATCACCCCGATGCGCCGCGCAGCCCTGACATTAAAAAAGAAGAGCTTGGAATTGCGCAGGGTGTTTTGGTTGGAGGTGGAATACTCACTGGTGTCGTCGCCGCTGTGATCGCGTCCGGTGGTCTTGCCGTACCGGGTATCGTCACAGCTGCTGCCATAGGTGGCGCAGGTGGTACTGCAGGCGGAGGTGTGCTCGCCAAATTGCTTGGCGATAAATACGGGGAATTCTTCCAGAATCAGATTGACCAGGGTGGCCTTCTGTTATGGGTCAATACGCCGGATAAGGAGGCGGAAGCCAAAGCACAGGCTATCCTCAAGAAATATGGTGCAAAAGATGTGCATGTGCATGAGCTTCCGGTAGAGGACGGACAAGAAGATGATAGCACACATCCGCCTCAGTTATTTGGAGAAGCCTTTGTGAAGCTGGATCAAATGGCGGAAGCGCATGACACGCTAATCAACGAGGATGCAATGCTCAGCAATAAAATCGACGATATGCTGGAATCCCTCAAAAACACTGCCGCTAAAGGAGATGCTGTCACCCAGCAACAGGCGCAGGACATCGCCGAAAAAATAAATGATACCGCCTCTTACGCAAAAGATATGGCAGAAGAAGAGCAGCGCCTGGTGGCGGAAGCAAGTGCACAAGGCAGTGGTAAACAGGAAAAAGAATCCGAATGCTATTTCAAACTGGCGCGTGATTTACATGAGTTGGAGGCGGATTATCGCCGCAGTGTGATTCGTGTCATTTCAGCATAAGGCGCTTTTATCGCTTTTTTATCTCTGGAGTCATTTCACCCTTCGTTTTTTAATAATGCGCTGGCTAAGATCACTTTCAGGTAATCATCAAAAACGAAGGTAAATATATGACGTATGTAATACAAACTCTTCCATTGTTGCCCGAACAAGATGAGTTGCGCGAGGTGGATTGCGGTGTTGAAAATCTTGAACAAGTGGTGAGTCAGGCAAAGGCACGCCAGCGGGAAGAAGAGCCGCTATTTGATGAAATCGAAAACATTCATCGGCTATGATCAAGACCTACGCTCTTGCTTACGGTGCGGTGCTCCTGACTTACCTTGTGATGGATGGTATTTGGCTGGGACTCAGCACCAAAGATAGCTATACGCAGGCGATGTCTGGTTTGATGCGCGAGAATTATCCCATCTGGCCGTGGATTGTATTCTATACGCTTTATAGCGCCGCCATTGTCTATCTGGTGATCAAACCCAACCTCTCATCAGGGTGGCTGGCTGTGTTATGTGCCGGTGCCGTACTCGGCCTGGCAGCATACGGCGCTTATAACCTGACCAACTATGCGCTCATCAACCATTGGCCGCTTTCTATTACTTTCAAAGACTGGCTTTGGGGCATGTTTGTAACGAGTGTTTCCAGCCTGGCGGGATATCATGCAGCAAAATGGGTGTTGTAACGCAGCGCAACACTTCAAAGCGAATTGCAGCACGTTGCGACAGATTCCGTTTGCTCGGGAACATTAAGGCGCGATGCCTAGACTAAGCTACGTCTTCCTCATAATGCGGATATTGCTCCATGCTTCGGCCATATCGAGTGTTGGCTGGATAAACAGAATCGGTGCCGGGTCCTGATGCACAAAATAGCCAAGGATATTGTTCAATATCTCGGTTTTGCCAATCT
>CAYMGS010000123.1:0-6250 GCA_964390025.1 uncultured Rickettsiales bacterium
AGGCGTATACGTCCCCCTGCCAGCATTATGCGATGAATGCCGGGTACAGGTAGCGGGTAGCTCATCTGTAAGGATTCGGCATAAGGGGCAAGTTCAGGCCACATCCTATGGGCACGTGCCAGATCATCCGGGCGCATGGGGTGTTTTTCTATGGAGATATAATGCAGCACGGCATCAGGTGGCGCATGATGCTCAAATGCCTGCCATGTCAGCAGGAAGTTCAGCCCCGTACCAAAGCCGGTTTCCGCAATGGTAAAATGCTGTGCATGTGAAAAACGCTCAGGCAGACCATTATGCGTGAGAAACACATAACGGCTTTCTGCCATACCGTCATCTTTAGAAAAATAGACATCCCCATACAGGGGAGAAAAGGGCGTATCATCATCCCGCCACTCAATTTCGGCGGGGGATACCGGGCAGGGGGAAAATGGCCCACCAGCCATGTCAGCACCTAGATGGGACTGTTATTACGGAATTTGATGACCGCAAAAACCAGTACCAGAATAAAAACAATAATGAGAAGCTGGTGTATCTCGATTTTACCTTTTTTGGTATTATGTTTCTTGAGTTTCCTAATCATGACCCATACCTGTTGCATGTAATTTTGAATGTGAATTATAGCCGTAAGATGGCGCTTTGTCACCGTTTGATCGCGCTTATGCATGTTACGGTCAGTTTAAGTAAACCAATTGTTCCCTAAAAGTGTCGTTTCGCTTCTTTCTCTGCTTCACATCGTGACGGTTGCAGTGTATCATGCCATCCAGCCGGAGGATGCCATGAATTGTATTGAAAACCGTACATTTGATGAAATCGAGATCGGGGATACCGCGCATGTCTCGCACACCCTGACCAAGCAGGATATTCAGATTTTCGCCGTGATGTCAGGTGACGTGAACCCGGCGCATGTGGACGAGGAATTTGCCCGCAGTGATATGTTTCACGATGTAGTAGCACACGGCATGTGGGGTGGTTCCCTGATTTCCACCGTACTGGGAACGCAGTTGCCGGGGCCGGGTACCATATATCTGGACCAGACATTGCACTTTGTCCGCCCGGTAAAAATTGGCGATACGGTGACTGCTACCGTACGCGTGACCGATAAGCGCGATGAGAAAAATATCGTGCAGCTGGAATGTAAATGTGTCAATCAGGCTGGTCGGGAGGTGATTATCGGCAAGGCCGTGGTGATTGCACCGGAAGAGAAAATTAACCGCCCCCGTGTCAGCCTGCCGGCGATTGAGCTGAAAGAAGAGGGGCGCGCACCGTATTATGAACAGTTGATTGCGCTTAAAGATGACTTGCAGCCGCTGCGTACAGCAGTCGTGCATCCGGTAGATGCCAACTCACTGGGTGGCGCGATTGAAGCGGCAAAAGAAGGGCTGATTGAGCCGGTGCTTGTAGGGCCGGAGCATAAAATCCGTGCGGTAGCCGAAGAACAGGGCTACGACCTTGCACCCTATGAGATCGTTTCAACTGAGCATAGCCATGAAGCAGCGGAGCGGTCAGTAGAGCTGGCGCATACCGGTGACGTGGAAGCGCTGATGAAAGGCAAAATTCATACGCAGGAACTGATGACCCCGGTCGTTGCTCCTGAAAAGGGGCTGCGTACCGCACGTCGTATGAGCCATGTGTTTGTCGTGGATGCCCCCAGCTATCATAAGCCGCTTTTCATTACCGATGCCGCGCTGAATATTCAGCCCACGCTGGCGCATAAAAAAGACATTGTACAAAATGCGATTGATCTGTTCCTCACGCTGGGGCTGGGAGCGCCGAAGGTGGCGCTGGTCTCGGCTGTGGAAACGGTGGACGAGAAAATCCCTTCCACACTGGATGCCACGGCGCTATGCAAAATGGCCGAGCGTGGTCAGATTACCGGCGGTATACTGGACGGGCCACTGGGGCTGGACAATGCCATCTCGCGTGAGGCGGCAGATGCCAAGGGAATCGTCTCACAGGTGGCGGGCGATGCTGATATTATCGTGGTGCCGGATGTGGAAGCAGGCAATATGCTGTACAAGCAGATGCGCTACCTCTCTGGTATTGAAGGCGCAGGGATTGTGCTTGGAGCGCGTGTGCCGATCATCCTCACCAGCCGTGCTGCCGGAGCGGGGCTGACCCGCAAGGCCTCCTCTGCGCTGGCGCTTGTTTACGGACGGCGCTACGAAGATGTAAAGGCATCGCTGGCAGCCTGATCATGGATATAATCCTGACGCTGAATGCAGGCTCTTCAACGCTGAAAGCAGCGGCATTTACGCTATCCGAAACACCGCAGCGCCTGTTCGATATACGTGTGGAAACGCCACCCGGGAAGGCGCAGGAGCGAACGCCACCGGAGGCCAACACCCGACTGCGTAACCGTGTGCAGGATAAGGATGCATCGTGGGAGTCTTATACATTACCTCAGGCTGAGTCTCTGCCCGCGGCGGTCTGTGCGGCGCTTACAGACCTGCTACCGCAAGCATCGCTGAGGGCGGTGGGGCATCGCATTGTTCATGGTGGAGAACGTTACAATGCTCACACGCGGATAACGACAGAGGTCATGGAGCATCTGGAAGAGATAGCGCCGCTCGCGCCGCTACATCTGCCTCCAGAGCTGCGCTGTATTCGGGCGATTGAGCGCATGTCGCCCAATCTGGCGCAGGTCTCATGTTTTGATACGGCATTTCATCGTACCCAACCGCGTCTGGCCACCCTGTTCGCGCTGCCGCGTAACTATACAGAAGAAGGGGTGATTCGTTACGGGTTTCACGGCCTCTCTTATGAATATATTGCGAGCGTCCTGCCTGAGGATGCCGGGCAGCGGGTCGTGGTAGCGCATATGGGAAGCGGGGCCAGCATGTGCGCGCTGAAACAGGGCAGGAGCATTGCAACCAGCATGGGTTTTTCTGCGCTGGACGGGCTGATGATGGGAACGCGCTGCGGTGCTATCGACCCCGGCGTACTGCTTTACCTGATGGAAGAGAAAGGCATGGACGCATCTGCGTTGACCAGCCTGCTCTATAAAGAGTCAGGTCTGCGCGGTGTCTCCGGTATCAGCAATGATATGCGCGAGCTGGAAGCCAGCCATGCCCCGGAAGCAAAGGAAGCGATTGATCTGTTCTGTTACCGTGCCGCGCTGGAGATTGGCCAATTAGCCATGGCGCTTGGCGGGCTGGATGCTATCGTGTTCACGGCAGGTATCGGGGAGAACAGCGCACGCGTTCGTGAAGGAATACTGGAGTATACGGGCTGGCTGGGCGAGGTGCAGCGTTACGTGATACCCACCGATGAAGAAGCGATGATCGCCCGGCATACCGACAGGGTGGTAAGCACCGAGTAAGGATTACAGCAAAATTTTGGAGTCAGAAATTGACAAGCGAATCACAAAAGAAAAAAGGAGCCAAATGGCTAAAATCGCCACCCGATAGTTTATTCAAAATTTTTCATCTAAGAAATCTGTAGATGTTTCAGAGCTGGTTCATCAGGTGGAAAGTGATGTTGGGAAGAAACACCCAAATTATTATAAGGTATTTATAAGAACTCAAGCACGATCTTCTTCAGAAGGGGTAACAGTTTCCCTTTATGATATGGATATAATAAGAGGTTTATGGAATATGTGCACCTCACATTCTGCGAGGATGTCCACTTACCCATTTAAACCTGTGAATGTTGTGGTTCTTGATCCTATGCATGTTGCTGTAAAACAAAACAGCGCCACTGCTTCTCTTAATGATGATTATTGGTATAATCCACATTTTATAGAGCAACCAATAAAAGAAGTTGAGGCTCAAAAAGATGCCAAAGTAAGAAAATTTATACTTAATAAAAAAACATTGATTAACAAGTCTCCTTTCAAATTCCAAATTGAACAAGCTTTGATTAGGTATGTTAGGTGTCTTGATCACTGTTACCTAGATGCTGTTTTTTTAGAGTTATGGAGTGTCTTAGAATTCTTAACTCAAACAGAGAAGGGGGCTGGATATGATAAAACGATAAGAAGAACAGCCTCTTTTTATGAACAAGGTGAAGATTATGACAGGATTGTGCTAGAGCATTTACGTGAGCGTCGTAACTATTATGTCCACAAAGGTGAACAATACGATGATCATGAGGCAATAATTTATATGTTAGGGATATGTAGAACGCCTTATTCTATTTTATATAAATAACCCTTTTAATTTTAAATCTTTAGATGAAATGAAAGATTTTATGGATGTCCCTAATGATGCTCAAGAGTTAAAAAGAAGCTTAAAAGTACTTTCTTCTGCCATAAGTTTTAGAGGATCAAGTTGAAGTCTCATAAGTTAAATTTTTTCGGTGATAAAACTCAAACTGGCCTTATTAAAAGGAGGTTTCGTAGAAGCAGGGTTTTTCCTGTAGTCTGGAAAGTCGGAAGACATCATTTGCATTGCAGTTACATGATGTGTCGCGGAATGGTATGTGCCACATCGTTATCCCCAAACAGTAAGGAGGCTGTATGAATTTGCAGGGTAAAAAAGGATTGATTGTCGGCATTGCCAATGAACAGAGCATTGCCTGGGGATGTGCGCGGCAGATGCGTGAGGCCGGGGCGGAAATGGCAGTTACATACCTGAATGATAAGGCAAAACCCTACGTAGAGCCGCTGGCCCGTCAGGTGGAGGCACCGTTATTTCTGCCGCTCAATGTCCAGCATGAAGACCAGATGGAAGCGGTGTTTCAGGCGGTAGAAGAAAAGTGGGGCAAGCTCGATTTTCTGCTGCATTCTATTGCGTTTGCACCTATGCCGGATGTGCAGGGAAAACTGGTGGATTCTTCTATAAACGGTTTTCTGATGGCCATGGATATTTCCTGCCATTCATTCCTGCGCATGGCGAAGCGGGCGTTGCCTCTGATGCAGGAAGGGGGAAGCCTGATGACGGTGAGTTACTACGGTGCAGAAAAAGTGGTGGAGCATTACAACCTGATGGGGCCGGTGAAAGCTGCACTGGAAGCAGCGGTGCGTTACCTGGCCGTAGAGCTGGGAGAACAGAATATTCGTGTGAATGCCCTCTCGCCAGGGCCCATTGCCACCCGTGCGGCCTCCGGTATAGCACACTTTGAGAAGTTACTGCAGGAGGCTAAGGAGAAGGCGCCTTTGCGCCGGTTGGTAGATATCGACGATGTCGGGCATATGGCTGCCTTTCTGGCGTCCGATGCCGCGCGCAGCATTACCGGGGGAATCCATTACATCGATGCCGGGTACGAGGTGGTAGACTAGGAGAACACAGGGATTTCCTTGACCTTGTGCGGTCTTGCCCGTAAACACAAAGTGAACATTTATTCGCTTTCAGGAGACATCATGCAGCATGTTCGTAAAGCAGTGATTCCGGTAGGAGGTCTCGGCACCCGTTTTCTTCCCGCAACCAAAGCCGTACCCAAAGAAATGCTTACGGTGATTAACAAACCGGTCATTCAATATGCTTACGAAGAAGCGCTGGCTGCGGGCATTGAGCAGATCATCTTCATCACCGGCCGTAATAAAAGTGTGATCAGCAATCATTTTGACCATGCCTATGAATTAGAGCACACGCTGGAAGAAGCAGGGAAAACACAGCAGCTTCAGGAGGTGCAGGAGTGGGTGCCTGCGCCGGGTAATATCAGCTTTATCCGCCAGCAGAAGGCGTTGGGACTGGGGCATGCGATCTGGTGCGCGCGCCATGCCGTAGGCGGTGAACCATTTGCCGTGCTATTACCGGATGATGTGTTTCTCTGCAATACACCGTGTATGAAACAACTGATACAACAGTATGAACACGTACCGGGCAGTAATCTGGTTGCGGCCATGGATCTGCCACGCGAGGAAACGCGTAAATACGGGGTGCTTGATATTGAATCCTCTGAGGGGCGCTTGACGAAAGCCCGTAGTGTAGTCGAAAAACCGGCACCGGAAGATGCGCCGTCTACCCTATGTATTTCAGGGCGTTACGTCCTGCAGCCCGGTATTTTTGATATACTGGAGACGCAGGAACGCGGTGCGGGTAACGAGATACAGATCACCGACGCCATTAATACAATGATTGCCTCTACCCCAACGTACGGTGTGTCTATTGAAGGCGAACGGTTTGATTGTGGCAACCGGCTTGGTTTTTTAGAGGCAAATCTGGCGCATGCATTGGCAGACCCGGACATGAAAGATCATGTTTTAAGCTTTCTGGAGCGCTATCAGTCTTAAATACAATCCCTGCTCCAGTACATATATAGTCATTCCAAATAAGAATTTCTGATTATATTTTCGACGGATTGGTTTGCG
>CAYMGS010000124.1:0-616 GCA_964390025.1 uncultured Rickettsiales bacterium
CACATCCGCTCCGAGATCACGCCATTTCAGCTTCTCAATCTCACGTTCATGGTATACCGGGATCGCCCGCCTGCCGGGAAGCACCAGACTGTCACCCTGCATGCTGATTTCGCCGGGGAAGCGACCATGCACCGAGTCATGTTTGAGCAAATGGAGGTGCGTTTCCGTCTTGGCCGGGCCGTTGACGGCCACCACTTCGACATCATCATACTGCTCTTCAATAATGGCACGCAGTACGGAGCGACCAATCCGCCCCAACCCGTTAATGGCTATACGTGTCTGGCTCATGCCACCTCCTTCACGGATGCAATAACAGCTTCTGCCGTGATGCCGAAATGTTCATAGACCTGAGCTGCCGGAGCGGACATACCGAAGGCCGACATGCCGATAAAACGCCCCCCACGGCCGAGATACGGTTCCCATCCCTGCCGGACACCCGCTTCTATGATGATGCGCGGCACGCTGCCCAGCACCCGGGCTTTATACCCGTCGCTCTGACGCTCAAACAGCTCGAAGCACGGCATGGAAACCACCCGCACCGGTACACCATCCTGTTCCAGTTTTTCCGCCGCTTCCACGGCCAGTGACAGCTCCGTACCCGTGGCAATCAGCGTGG
>CAYMGS010000124.1:626-6064 GCA_964390025.1 uncultured Rickettsiales bacterium
CTTGTACTTCTTTCAATACGTAACCGCCATACGCACACAGATTCTCTTCCCGGTGCTCAAGGCGTACCTGTGGCACTCCCTGCCGTGATAGGGCTAAGAGTGATGGGCCTTTCGCATTGGCAATGGATAATGCCCAGCATTCCGCTGTTTCCACCGCATCCGCAGGACGGAACACATGGAGATTTGGAATCGCGCGTAGCGCCGCCAGATGCTCGACCGGCTGATGCGTCGGGCCGTCTTCACCCAGTCCGATAGAATCATGCGTCATCACGTAGATCACGCGCTTGCCCATCAGGGCGCTCAGACGGATGGCGGGACGCATATAATCGGAAAATACAAGAAACGTACCGCCATACGGAATGAATTCACCGTGCAGTGCCAGCCCGTTCATGATCGCGCCCATCGCATGTTCCCGCACACCGTAATAGATATATGAACCGGCAAAATTCTGTGCATTTACTTTGCCCTGCTCACCTGCCAGCGTCAGATTAGAACCCGTCAGATCGGCTGAACCGCCAACCAGTGAGCTGAGTGCCGGTACCAGCGCACCCAGCGTATTGCCGGAAGATTTCCGGGTTGCCTCTTTGACCGGGTTATCAACACGCTCTTTGATCAAATCGCGCAGCTCCTGCACCCATGCATCGCCCAGCTCGCCTGCAATCATAGCCTCAAACGCCGCGCACGTCTCACCGTCAGCCGCTTCAAGACGCTTTGTCCATTCGGCGAAAGCCTTCTTGCCGCGCCCTGCTGTCTCGCGCCAGGTATCCAGAATATGCTCCGGCACCTCAAACGGGGCGTGCGGCCAGTTCAGCGCATCGCGTGCGGCGGCGATTTCCTGCTCACCCAGCGGCGCTCCGTGAGCCCCCGAGGTGCCGGCCTTGGTCGGCGCACCTTTGCCGATAACAGTCTTACAGGCGATCAGGGAGGGTTTGTCTGTGGTGCGCGCATGGAAAATCGCTTCCAGCACCGCCACCGGGTCATGCCCGTTGACTTCCGCCACATCCCATCCCAGGGCAGCAAAACGGGCGCACTGGTCGTCGGAGACCGTCAGGTCAGTCGGCCCGTCAATACAGATATTATTATCATCAAACAGCACAATCAGCTTGCCCAGCTTAAGGTGTCCCGCAAAGGAGGCCGCTTCGTGGCTGATACCCTCCATCAGATCGCCATCTCCACATATCGCATAGGTGTAATGATCCACCAGATCATCACCGAAACGTGCATTCATCAGACGTTCGGCCAGCGCCATACCGACGGCATTGCCGATCCCCTGCCCCAGTGGGCCAGTCGTCGTCTCAATCCCGCTGGCATGCCCAAATTCCGGATGGCCTGCCGTGCGTGCACCAAACTGACGGAAATTCTTAATCTCCTCCAGCGTCATATCTTCATATCCCGTCAGGTAGAGCAGGCTGTAAAGCAACATGGAGCCGTGACCGGCAGACAGCACGAAACGATCCCGATCCGGCCACTGCGGATGCGCCGGGTCATGGTTCAGCACCTCTCCCCACAGTACCGTCGCCACATCCGCCATTCCCATCGGCATGCCGGGATGACCGGAATTGGCTTTCTCAACCGCATCCATGGAGAGAGCGGCAATCGCTCCGGACATTTCCTGATGCGTGGCTTCCTGAGTGCTGGCGGTGGCAGTAGCGTGTGACATATGGCGTGATTCCCTAAGCGTTTTTGTGTGTTTTATCGTGTCCCTGCACTGTATGCAAGGCATGGCGAACTCCGGCACACCATACAGACTGCCAGCCGAAAGAAAACCCCTCAATGACTATGTATTTTTTATACATATTTAACAGAGTGATAAAAATCATTTCGCATGTGATATGCAAACTTCTTGCGTCATGTCACGCTTTTGACTAGCATCCATCTTGTACACACAGACAGGATGCAAAAAAGATGGAACAGGGTGAGTTTAACGCATTCCAGCCCAGATGGTCAGGCAGCTCCGAAGCACCGCATGCAGACGCACAGTTTCAGGAAGTGCAGGAGTCGATTGCCGCTGCCGTCGTCAGTATCCATAAAATCGCCGAACAATCGTTCAGCGAACCGCGCGATGAGTTGAGTTCCGCTGGCCAGCGTCTGGCTGAAAGCCTAAGCCAGCTCAAAGCGTCATTTGATGGGTTTGTCTCCAACCACTCCGCTACGGAATCCACCAGACCGCAAAGCGGGTTTGACGAAACGAAGCTTCTGGCCAGCATTGAGAAATGGCAGCGCCGTTATCAGGAACTGGAAGGCGAATATAATCGCGTGGAATCCCAGCTACTGAACCTTGAAGAAGAAGCAGAGGAACTTTCCCGTGAAAACACGCGACTGCAGGAGCTCCACGCGCAATTGCTGGAGCGGGTTGATAACTCCATTGCCCTGATCGACTCGATGACAGATCACATGGAAGGCGAGGATGAAGAAAATAGAAATTACCATTAACGGCCACAACTACATGCTGGCCTGCGATGACGGCCAGGAATCTCATGTAGAGCAACTGGCAGAAGAAGTTGATATGCGTGCGCGCCAACTGGCGGAGGGCATGCCTAAGGCTAATGAAACCATGGTGCTGGTCATGACCTGCCTGATGCTTGCCGATGAATTATATGAGTCCCGTCAGGAAGCCGGTGCGCTGCATGAGCATCTGGCCATGATGAAGGCCGCCGGCATACGCCCCGGCACGCAGGAAGGCAACGCAGAAGAAGCCCGGCATGCGCAGTCTATGCTGGCCCTGACCATGAATGAAATCGCCGATCATCTGGACGAGATAACCGGTACACTTGAAAAAGCAACCGGATAACCTATATAGGCATTTATCAATCCCCTCTGATTAGGGTATACTGAACGACAGATCAGGACTGCGAAGTGCGTCAGGCTTTACTGATCCTTGGGCCGATAATTCGCATCCCGGGAGCTGTCCCTGCCTCTGACCGTGGTCTAAGGCATTACGGCACCCACCTGTACTTACGGGCCTCATGCGACTTTCCAAAGCCAACGGCTGAGCGGTTCTGATCTTCTTCCCCCTCACGTCACGAGATCGTCATATACACCTGCTATATTACTGGTTTACCAACCAGAGCGGAGTACACACATCATGACCGAAGAACAAACGGAAACACAATCATGTGACACCCGTGCAGATGACCTGCGCAAAGCCATTCAGTCCACCTATGACACAGCTAATTTGAGCACAGAACAACAGAACAGAATTCGACAGATTGCGGATGAACTCCAAAGTGGCAACTTTAAAAATGCAGAAGAAATCAGAGACATCATGATCAACAACGGCATCGAAGAAAGCCACCTCAACACTATGGCGGCAGCCGTCTTTCAAACAGCACAACAATGTCCAGATAACATTAGTCCGGCAGATTTGGTGCCGCCAATGCAGACCCCCGCAACAACACAGCCAGACACAACAAAGGAACGGTAGAATTCGGGAAGGTGCTGGAGGCCGGGGTCGGAATCGAACCGACGATCAGGGATTTGCAATCCCGTGCATTACCACTTTGCTACCCGGCCAGCGGAGTTGAAACATATCAGCGAACGTCGCCGCGTCAAGCTGAAACCGACGTTCCCCGCATACAACGCCGCACACAAAACCTGCCCTAAAATATGCCCCAAATGACTATTTTCACTGGCATTACACAGCATAATCCTCTATCTAGCATGCAATTATTGTGAGAATGTCTGCAGCAAGAGACAAACATGGAATCCTCGGCAAGAATTCGTGAATTAATGGAAAAAGGGCAGCTCGCCACCTGCGACATACGCTGTCAGGAGGTGCTGGGTGCCATGGCCGAAGTCAGACGCGAAGACTTTGTGCCTGCTGCTTTTGCAGGTGCCGCATATGTTGACGAGGAGATTCCGCTGTGCGCAGGTCGCTTCCTGATCGAACCGCTCGCTTTTTCACACATGCTGGAGCGTGCCGACATAAGCCCGCGCGATAATGTGCTCGATGTGGGTTGTGGCCTTGGTTATTCCTCCGCCGTATTATCCCGTCTGGCGCATAAAGTTGTGGCACTGGAAGAACACAGCGAATTAGTGAACGAGGCGCGTAAGCAGCTCTCCAAATACAAGCTGGCCAATGTAGAGGTTATTACCTCACCCCTTAGTAGCGGCTCTGTTTCCCATGCCCCGTTTGATGTGATTATCCTTGAAGGTGCCGTTCAATCAATACCCGGCACTCTGCTTGAGCAGCTGGCTGAAGGGGGCAGGCTGGTCACGGTAGAAAACCTGCAGCAACGCCCCGGTGAGCGCACCGGACTTGGACGCCTGCTCTGCATCACACGCAACGGTCAGCACTTCAGTCATGATACTGGCCGCAACCTCTCTATCCCGGTGTTACCGGGGTTTGAGAAACGAACTGCATTTGAATTTTAGGAGACCTGAGAGATGCCGCATCTAAATCAATGGATCAAAAAAACCACCGGGTTTCTGGCTACGACAGCACTGGCAGCATCCCTCTGCTTCAGTTCTGCACAGGCGGACAGCCTGACAGAGGCTTTAAAGTCTGCATATGAAACCAATCCCCGCATTAAAGCACAGCGTAAGGCGCTGGAATCGCTGGACGAAGGCGTGGCACAGGCCATCTCGGGCTGGCGCCCGCAAATTACGGCTAACTACTCCAAAGGCCGGCAGCGCACACGCTCCAGCGGGTCAGGATGGTCGAGCTCCGATTCGGAAGACCAGACACTGACAGTCACGCAACCGCTGTTTCGTGGTGGCGGCACCATAGCACGTACGGAAAGCGCGGATGAGCTGGTGATGGCCGGCCGCGCCACCCTGTATAATACCCAGCAGGAAGTCTTACTCGATGCGGTTGCTGCCTACATGGATGTGGTGCGCGATCTCGCCGTGGTTGAATTAAGCGGTAATAATGTAGATGTACTGGGCCAGCAACGTCAGGCAGCCGTTGATCGTTTTGAGGTGGGAGAAGTCACCCGTACGGATGTCGCCCAGTCGGAAGCACGGGTTGCCCGTGCGGAAGCGGATGCTATTCAGGCACAAGGCAACCTGCAATCCTCACGTGCCACATTCGAGCGCATTATTGGCTACCCCCCCGAAACACCGCCAGCCCCGGTCAGCTTTCCGGAAATACCGGCAACACTGGATGAAACCATTGAGCTGGCACTGGCTAACAACCCAACCTTAAAAGCTGCAAAACATCAGCATGAGTCCGCACAAAGTGATGTTGATGTGGCGATTGCAGGGCTGCTTCCCACGGTGGACCTGCAGGGGCGCATGAATCGCTCGGAAGGCGTGGGCGTCAATGGCAACACGGATTTTGATACAGATTCTGTTGTGGTCAACGTTGGCATACCCCTGTATCAGGCGGGCGCACAGTATTCAGCTGTCAGAGAAGCTAAATCCGTTGCCAGTCAGCTTAAATATCAATATTCCAACACGCGGGACGAAGTGCGCCAACGCGCCATTCAGGCATGGGA
>CAYMGS010000125.1:0-6036 GCA_964390025.1 uncultured Rickettsiales bacterium
ACCAATATGATAAGTAACAACTCATGTCAATCAATTAGTGTCAACACGCCCTAGTAAGTAAACAATCACTCTGTTTTCCAATTTCTCCAATGTGATTTTTGCTTGGCGTATGCAGAGGAGCTGTGTACGTTGCCTGCTGATTAACCAATCAGGATGCTGACATGAAAACGATTGGCCTGCTCGGTGGCATGAGCTGGGAGTCCACACGTGAATATTACCGCCTGCTTAATGAAGGCGTGCGTGCGGCCAGAGGTGGTCTGCATTCTGCGCCATTGCTCATGCATTCGTTTGATTTTGCTGAGATTGCATCGTTGCAGCATGCGGGCCAGTGGCAGTTGCTGGGTGATACACTGGCGCATGCTGCGAAGCATCTGCAGGATGGCGGTGCCGATGCGATCCTGATCTGCACGAACCTGATGCACAAGCTGGCCCCGGCGGTGGAATCCCGTATTGCGGTGCCACTATTGCATATTACGGATGCCACAGGTGAGGCGATGGCAAAAGATGGTATCAGGAAGGTGGCTTTGCTCGGCGCGATCTACACCATGCGGGAAGATTTTTATCGTGTACGTATACAGGAACGCTATGGGATAGAGGTTATTACCCCTCCTGAAGACGATATGGAAGCGGTCAGCCGCATTATTTATGATGAGTTGTGTCAGGGTACACTAAACGACGCTTCGCGGCAGACCTATTACGAAGTTATTGAGCGACTCAAAAAACGGGGGGCCGAGGGTATTATTATGGGATGTACGGAAATACCGCTGCTGCTCAGCGCGGACGACAGTCCGTTGCCGCTGTATGATACCACATGGCTCCATACGGAGGCGGCACTGGCCTTTATGTTGCAGGATGCTGGCCAGCGTGAGGCGGTGTAACATGTTCACCGGCATTATCACCGATATAGGCACACTGACAAGCATCGAAGGCGGGACAGGTAAACGCCTCGTGATCGGGACACGCTATGATGTTGCCACGATTGAGATGGGCGCGTCCATTGCCTGCAACGGCATTTGCCTGACGGTGGTAGAGAAGGAAAAGGGCTGGTTTGCTGTTGATGCGTCTTCCACCACGCTTGCCGCAACGACGATGCAGCACTGGCAAGCAGGTGAGCGTATTAATCTTGAACGCGCATTAAAGATGGGTGATGAGCTAGGAGGGCATTTTGTCACCGGTCATGTGGATGGGGTAGCGGAGATAATTGAGATACAGGAAGAACAGGGGTGCCGGCATTATGTGATTGCCTGTCCGGCTGAGCTGATGCGCTTTATCGCCCCTAAAGGTTCAGTTACGCTTGATGGTGTTTCCCTGACGGTGAACTGGACAAAAGCCGGACATTTTGGTCTGACGCTAATCCCCCATACGCTGGAAGTGACCAACTGGCAGGAGAAGCGGGAGCATAACAGGCTCAATCTTGAAGTCGATATGCTGGCGAGATATACTCAAAATCTGGTGTTTGCTCAGGGTTAAAATGAATCGCATTGAACAACAGTTGATACAAAAAGCTGATGATCGCTCCTCCGGTGATTTCGCCGCACAGATGGAGCACGAGCTGCAGGAGTTTCAGCGTGTGTTTGCCCTTAAGGAGGGTGAATGGGTATCAAAGCCCATTAACAATAAGAGTCCCCTCCACACAGGCAGGGAGCTAAGTGAGCTTGGTCTGGTGCATGCACGGCTTGATGCGGCTAATATGGTGCTGGATGGTAAGTTGGTGAACCCCAGGAATTACCAGTTTGTTGATCCATCGGGCCGCCAGCGCATTGAGCAGGGAAGGGTGGCGTTAACGCAGGAGGTGTGTAACGGGTTGTTGAAAATGGGCGATGGTCCATCCGGACTTTCTGCGGGCATGGCAAATGAACGGGATGCCACCGATCCCGAGCAGCCTAATTCCCGGAAATCATTTGTAATGCGGCTGTCGCCGGAGGAATTCGATAAAATTCCTCTCTATATGCTTGCAAAAACCCTGATTAACAGAGCATGTGACGAGGTGGTGGCTTCACAGGGCGCACTTTTAAGCGCCGATGACTTTGACCACTCTATTCTGGCACCTGCCAGACACGTATCGCTCTATTTAGAAGACGCTGCCGGCGAAATGCATCGGGTGATATCTCGTTATGCGCCTCACTCTGAAGATCGTGATGCATTGGCTCAAATATTACAGAAAATGCTCCAACTCAGAGCGAAAGAGCAAGGGCTGGAGGCAGAGTTTCAACAGAAAATGCCTGAAATCGAGACATTATTCTCATCAAAAGATAAAGAGCATGGTAGGTTCTGACAGGTATGTCTGACCTCAGTGATATTAGCAGCATCCTGGAAGATGCCCGTTGCGGACGAATGTTCATTCTCGTCGATGATGAAGACCGAGAAAATGAGGGCGACCTGATTATTCCGGCGCAGTTTGCTGATGCGGATGCGGTAAACTTTATGGCCAAGCACGGGCGTGGACTGATTTGTCTGGCCATGACGCAGGAACGGGTGGAACGTCTTGGCCTGCCACTGATGGCACGCCATAATCAGGCGCTGCACAGCACGGGCTTCACGGTTTCCATCGAGGCACGGGAAGGTGTGAGTACCGGTATCTCCGCCGCTGATCGTGCCCGCACGATCGCGGTCGCCGTTGATCCGGAGATGGGCGCGACCGACATCGTCTCCCCCGGCCATGTATTTCCGCTGGTGGCCCGTTCTGGCGGGGTGCTGGTGCGTGCCGGGCATACGGAGGCGGCCGTGGATATTGCACGGCTGGCCGGACTAAATGAAGCAGGCGTGATCTGTGAGATCATGAATGATGACGGCTCAATGGCCCGGCTGTCTGACCTGTTGCCATTTGCTGAGAAACATGGGCTGAAGATCGGGACGATTGCCGACCTGATTGCCTATCGTCGCCGTTCGGAGCAACTGGTAGAGAAGTTGCTGGAGCAGTCCTTTACCAGTAAACATGGGGGAGAGTTTACACTGAACCTTTACCGTAGCCACCTCTCGGAAGCCGAGCATGTGGCGCTGGTGAAAGGCAATATTACGGGCGATGAGCCGGTGATGGTGCGCATGCATGCGCTGAATGTGCTCTCAGACACGCTCTTTGATGCCTCCAACCCGAAAGCAGGCGAGCTGACCGCCGCCATGCGTACGATAGAAGCCGAGGGACGCGGCGTGGTAGTGTTGCTGCGCTCACCGCTGCCGGATGCAATCTCGCGTAACCTTTCTCCTGAAAAACCGGATGCTCATACCAATCTGCGTGATTATGGGATCGGTGCGCAGATTCTACTCGATCTGGGCATCCGGGATATGGTACTGCTGACCAACAGTAAGAAACAACCGGTGGGACTGGAAGGTTATGGCCTAAACATCGCCGGGTATCAGCCCATACCGATGAAGGATGAGTGATAAGCGATGAAAGATAAAGGATAATAGAACGGGACAAGAAGCGAGGCCAGTAGGCCGAGCCAGCCCTGAGCCGTGACCCCGCACTTGTTGCGGGGGAACAGCCATTGCGCAGGGGAGCATCCCCGAGCAAGACAATCAATAAGGAAAACCTATGACAAAAATACTGATCGTAAGCGCCCGATTTTATGAAGCCATTGCCGATATGATGGAAGGCAGTGCACGCGTAGTGCTGGAAGCTGCCGGGTGCGAGGTGGACATGATGCATGTGCCGGGTGCATTTGAGATCCCTGCTGCCGTCTCCATGGGAGTAGAGTCAGAGAAATACGACGGCTACGTGACGCTCGGCTGCGTCATTCGCGGAGAAACCACCCATTATGATTATGTCTGCGGTGAGAGTGCGCGCGGACTGAATGACATTGCCATGGCACTGGTGCTGCCGATCGGCTATGGCATCCTGACGGTGGAAAATGAAGCGCAGGCGATTGAACGCGCTTCGCCTGAGAAAAAGGACAAGGGCGGTGATGCCGCCCGTGCCTGCCTGATGATGCTGGAGAATAAAAAGAAACTGGGGCTGGGGTAGCGCGTCTCATTATCTGCGCATGACATTGTCGCGCAGCGGACTCGGCGATGCTCATGTACTAATATGTACACTCCGCTCGACTCACCTTGCGCTTCGCGTCCTGCTTTGATACTGAGACGCTTTAGGATATGGAAATTACATGACTCAACAGCCAAACGAAAAACCGAACCCCTCGTTAGAGAAGAAGCATGCGGCGCGTATGGCGGCGGTGCAATGCCTGTATCAGCGCAGTTATCTGGAGCCTGAGCCGAAAGCCGAAGCGCTGATCGCCCGCGTCATGGGCATGCAGGAGGACGACGCAGATGAAGCAATTGAACTGCCAACCCAGCCCGATGAGAAACTTCTGCGTGGCATTGTTTCCGGCTCGGGTGAGCAGCGCGAGGTGCTGGAAGAAAAACTTAGGGCAGCGCTTGGGCAACGCTGGCAGGGTGAACGCCTGACCACGCTGATGAAAGCCATCCTGCGCGCTGCTACGTATGAGCTGATGTACCACCCGGAGCTGAAAACAGCGATCATCCTCGATGAATATGTCACCATCACCGCTGACTTTTACGGCGAGCAGGAGACCCGCCTCCTCAACGGCCTGCTGCAGGAAGCGGCAAGATGTGTAAGACAATAATACCCGCCGCGTATTTTCAGCCATGGGTAGGAGGTAACTATTGGAACGCCTCACTTTATAACAGACGCATCCTGATTCTTGGGGAATCGCATTATGAATGGCGGGTAGGTGCAGATATACCTGAAAATCCTGAGAAGGATCTAACACAAACAGCAGTGCGGAAACAGACAGAAGGTTTGACTAACGCTTTTTGGACAAAAATTGCTGCCATGCTGACAGGAAAAACCCCTTCCTGTCTGACATTGGAGGATAAAGAGAAATTCTGGCATCAGGTGGCTTTCTACAATTACATTCAGGAAATGCTGAGGAGCAGAAAGGAGAGGCTAACTAAAGAAATGTGGAAATCGGCAGAGCATCCTTTTGAGCGGGTGCTACAGATACTCAAGCCTCACTTCGTATTGATGTGTGGATCAGAACTTTTTGATAACACCCCTATTCTTGGTGGTAAAGCAGGGCCTGTAATCGAAGGAGCGATGGAAGGCAGAACATGGTGGTATCCTCTGCAAAATGGAGAGCAGGCATTTGCCTATGCTGTGTATCATCCTTCCTCTCCTAAGTTTAAAAATACCGCTTACTGGCACCCCTACATTATCCAAGCCATAGCGATGGCGCCAGAGAACGAGCATCATTAAACTCTCTGTGTCATTGCGAGTGAAGCGAAGCAATCCATCTACCCCCTCCTATTCGTCCGCTTTCGTTGCACTACAGCGCGACTCATTTCCTCCCCCTGACAGGGGGAGGAGTAAGGTGGGGGTGGATGACCCGGCGGGAGCCGGTAATGACAGGATCAAGTGTTCCCGCTTATCAAGGGAATGAGAATGATGTATGTTGCCTCTATGAACGAATTTGAGTTGATCGCCCGGTATTTTGCGCCCCTGAGCAAAGGTTTCACAGGGGCGGCAGGGCTGACGGATGATGCCGCGTTGCTGGCTCCGCCTGCCGGGTATGAGCTGGTGGTCACCACCGATACGCTCAATCAGGGCATGCATTTCATTGGCGATGAGTCTCCGGCGGAACTGGCCAGGAAACTCCTGCGCGTGAATCTCTCCGACTTAGCTGCCAAGGGTGCGAAGCCGTGGTGTTATCTGCTGAATCTGGCAGTACCTTCCAGCGTCGGGAGTAACTGGTTGGCCGGATTCGCAAAAGGGTTGCAGGAGGATCAGGAATGTTATGGCATAACGCTCGCCGGGGGAGATACAACGGCAACCCGGGCGCATATGAGCCTGAGTCTCACTGCGTTTGGTCTGGTAAGAAAGGGTGACATTATCCGTCGCAGCGGTGGCAGGCCGGGTGATGCGCTGTATCTCACCGGCACGTTAGGTGACGCGCATCTCGGACTCCGTGCTGCGCGGGATGAACTGACTAAATTGAAAGAGATGGATCATCGCACGTTGCTCAGACGCTATCGTCTCCCGGAACCCCGTGTGCGGTTGGGTGAGCGGTTGACGGGTCTGGT
>CAYMGS010000126.1:0-3298 GCA_964390025.1 uncultured Rickettsiales bacterium
AGGCCCGGTGGGCCGGACGCGGGGAGGGCGCGTCTCATCATGAGGCAGGGAGCGCGGACTTTGCTCTCATCCTTTTTTGCGGGCTGATTCTGCACGCCTTCTTTGCCGAATGCCTTTCGCGCTCGCCCACACTGATCCTCAACCATGTGAATTTCGTAAAAAAAGTGGTATTCCCGCTGGAGGTGCTACCGGTGATCGTGCTGGGATCGGCGGGGTTTCATTTTCTGATGAGCCTGATCGTGCTGCTGGCCGCTCAGCTCTACCTGATGGGCTTTATTCCGCATACGGCCATCTGGCTGCCGGTCGTGCTGGCCCCGTTTTTTCTGCTGTCACTCGGCATGACGTGGCTGCTTTCTTCCATGGGTGTCTATCTGCGTGATATCGGGCAGCTGATCGGCCTGCTGGTGACGGTGCTGCTCTTTATGAGCCCTATCTTCTACCCTGCGGAGGCGTTGCCGGAAGCGTGGCGGCCATGGCTGATCCTGAACCCGTTGACGGTTATCATTGAGAATCTCCGTGCCGTGCTGTTATGGGGGGAGGCACCACACTGGGGGCACCTGATGCCGTACTACGGCGTGGCGCTGGTGATATTGCTGCTTGGCTTTGCCTGGTTTCAGAAAACCCGTAAGGGATTTGCCGACGTTCTGTAAGCCCCGATCGGGTGGCTGTATCAATTATGCAACATCCGGGCGGCGTCCCTGTTATTACCAGAGATACCCTAAAAATCGCATTGACATTCATAGGCCGGGTTTCTTAAAGCTATGGGCAGTGAAGCTGGGCATGGGTCTGCCGCGATTTGTAAACCCTGTCCGTTCACGACAGAGTTTTTTGCTTGCAATTGGAACGCGGGTCGTTAACATGTCCGCATCTCACATTGCCGGCAGGAATGTGACCCAGATTTAACTGCAACTAACTAAAGGTTTGTAACATGGCTGTTTTTGATTTTAATACGATTGGTGGAACCACCATCACATTCGATCCCTCAGCGGACGTGCTGGCAATGTCCGGTGATCCCGCAGGATTCCGTTTTGATGAAGTTTCCGGCGCGGTTGTTGTGACTCGTGTGAGTGACAGCGTGCAAGTGACGCTCTCCGGTGCGACCCAGGAGCAATTCACGTCTTCCAATCTGATTTTCAGTGGCTCCAGCGCCAACGCTGTCTTCGGTGACGATGCGCTGACCACGACCAACGATAACAACTCCAACACCATCACCAACGGTAACGTCGGTATTACGGCTACGAACGTAGATCTGAACAACCTGATCTACGGTCTGGGCGGTTCCGATACCATCACCGTAGGTAATGGTAACAACGCGATCTTCGGTGGTACCGGCCTGGCTGACTCCACCGATGGTTCAGATGCCATCAACATCGGTACGGGTTCCAACTATGTGGTGTCCAACGCTGGTAACGATGACATTGACTGGGTAACCGCGATTGCTGCGGGTCAGTCCTCCACCGTATATGCCGGTCTGGGTAACGACACCATTGATGATGGTACCGTAGCACACGCTGGTAGCATTATGGCTGTGGGTGGCTCCGGTAACGACAGCATCAACCTGAACGTGGCCAGCACTGGCGATGTCACCGTCTATGGTGGTAACGGTCTGGCTGACTCTACGGACGGTGGCGACACCATTCTCGTGGGTACGGGTAATGCGCTGGTGACCGGTAACGCCGGGAACGACACCATCACCAACGGTGCGGTGGCGGCTTCCAAGTCGCAAAGCATCTACGGTGGTCTGGGTAACGATGTCCTGACGGCTGGTGCGCTGACCGCTAACTCCAGCGTGACCGCTTACGGTAACGACGGTACCGACACCATTGACTATGATGCCGCTATTGCAAACAGCAGCATCACCATCTTCGGTGGTAACGCGATTGCTGACAGCACGGATGGTGCAGATACCATCCACACTGGTTCCGGTAACGCTGTGGTTTATGCCAACGCTGGTGCAGATACCATCCGCGTAGATAATAACGGTGCAGGTATTGCTGCTAACAACAGCCAAACCGTCTACGGTGGTCTGGGCAATGACTCCGTGACCATTGGTACGGTAACGCTGGCGACCAGTAACCTGCATATTTTCGGTAACGGCGGGGACGATAACCTCACCAACGGCAATGACCATGCCGGTAACATCAGTGTCGACGGTGGCGATGGTGACGATACGCTGAGCCTCTCCGGTGCACACACCAATGCCGGTTCTACGACCATTATCGGTGGTGCCGGTGGCGACACCATTACCGTGGGTGCGTATGACCGTGAATTCACCATCGACGGTGGCGACGGTGGTGATACCGTAGCGTTCAATGCTGCGATTGCCGATCAAGGCCGTGCTAACGTAAGCTTGGGTGGCGGTGATGACACCGTAACCTTCGCAGCGACTGGTGATGGGGCTGCCCTGTACACCATCGACGGTGGTGACGGTGCAGACGTGATCAACAATGCAGCAACCGCAGTAGCTGGTAAAATGACCGTAGAAGGCGGTGCCGGTGCGGACAACATCACCACAGGTGCGGAAGCTGACAGCATCAACGGTGGTGATGACAACGACACCATCATTGGCGGTGCCGGTGCGGATACCATTGACGGTGGTGCAGGTAACGACACCATCACCGGTGGTGACGGCATTGATAGCCTGACCGGTGGTGCCGGTACAGATACCTTCGTGTACGAAGATATCGCGGTGGCTGCTAACGCCAACAACATCGTGAGCTTCACGGCTGGTTCCGGCGGCGATGTACTGCAACTGGACGGTGACCTCGATAGCGCCGGTCTGGCAGACAGCACGGCTGTTACGCTGGTGAGCGTGGCTGTTGCTATCGGTGCAGATACCGCCAACAACCTGATCGTTGATACCGCGGCCAACATTATCGGCCACGATACCGACCTCAGCGGTAACACCAATAACGACTACAACTACGCCATTGCTTCCGATACCGGTGCCATCTACTACGATGCTGACGGTAACTGGAACGCGGGCAACGAAGTAATCATCGGTACGATTACCTCGCTGGATGGTACGCTGGTTGCGTCCAACTTCTCTGTTGCGTAAGTAGTCAACATACATCAGATGATTAAGGGCCGCTCTCTCGGGAGCGGCCCTTTTCTTTTTGAGCAAACCATTTGCATTTCCGCCTCTTACCCGCTACAACACGGCAATCCACTCTAACACCCATGAGACGTATGACGGACGCAGCGAACACCGATACCCCGCTCTATAGTATTTTGTCCAAAACACGGCGCACGCTCATCTATGCGGCATTGTTCAGTCTGGCGATGAACGTGCTGATGC
>CAYMGS010000126.1:3308-3961 GCA_964390025.1 uncultured Rickettsiales bacterium
ACTCCCTGCAGGTGCTGGACCGGGTAATCTCCAGCCGCAGTATCGAAACCCTGATTATGCTGACCATCATTGCGGTGGTGGCACTTGCATTTTACGGAATATTTTCTGCACTGCGTGCAACATTGCTCAGCAGCATCACCGCCTGGCTGGACCATACGCTGGCGCCCGAGCTTCTGAAGCGCTCCATCATGCGCTCGTCTCTCGGCTATTACACCTCCGCCGGGATGTATCAGCGCCATCTGGTTTCCATTAAGACCTTTATTGGTGGGGGCGGTATTGCCACATTACTGGATGCTCCCTGGGGGCTTATTTTTATCTTTGTCATTTATATGATCAGTCCTGTATTGGGGTTGCTGGCCGTTGCCGGTGTAGTGCTGTTGATATTAATTGGCGTGGTGAATGAATTTGCCACCCGTAAACTGGTGCGCCAATCTTCCCAGCTTACGAACAAAAATCAGAATATGGCTGACATCGCCAGCCGTAATGCGGAGGCCATCGAGTCCATGGGCATGATGCCCAATGTGATCCAACACTGGCAGAAAGATCACCTGGAAGCCAGTCAGGTCGGTCTGCAAGGAACGCATTATTCCAATATCATCCAGAATATATCCCGCACCTTACGCCTGATCGTACAGATTGGTATCACCGGGATT
>CAYMGS010000126.1:3971-6011 GCA_964390025.1 uncultured Rickettsiales bacterium
GTGGCTATCTGGTGTTGCAGAACGAACTTTCGATCGGGGGCATGATAGCCTCGTCCATTCTCGTGGGCCGGGCACTGGCACCCTATGAGAATGCGATTGGTGTCTGGAAAAGCTGGCTAATGGCGCGTGAGGGCTACAGGCATCTTCAGGATGCATTGAATGCAACCTCGCTGATGGTAAGGGGTGAGTTGCCGTTGCCCCGACCTCTCGGGAAGCTGGATGTGGATGCATTGATTTTCAGTCCGCCTAAAGCAGCACCGATTATCAAAGGCATTACTTTTGCTGTGGCACCCGGTGAGGCGCTCGGTATTATCGGCCCCAGCGCGGCAGGAAAATCAACGCTGGCCAAGCTGATTATCGGCCTGATTCCCCCGACTCACGGGACAGTGCGTCTGGACGGGGCGGAAACGTTTAAATGGAACCGCGAGAATTTTGGCGATTATGTTGGCTATCTGCCGCAGAATGTGGACTTATTCCCCGGCACCATCAAAGACAATATCGCGCGGATGGATACCTCTGCCAGCATGGAATCCGTGATTGAGGCGGCCCGTCGTGCACATGTCCATGACCTGATTTTGCGCCTTCCCAATGGCTATGAAACCGAGTGTGGCCTGGCTAACCTTGGGCTATCTCCTGGCCAGCGCCAGAGGATTGGTCTGGCGCGTGCTCTATACAGCAACCCATCCTTCGTGGTACTGGATGAGCCTAACCTGAACCTGGATGGTGACGGAGAGCGGGCGCTGATCGAGGCACTTGCCGAGCTGAAACGTGCAAAAGTCACCTTTGTCGTGGTGGCGCACCGGCCTACGATCGTTTCCATGGTGGACAAGGTACTGGTGATGAAAGCGGGTACCATCGAGCGTTTTGGTAACAGGGAAGAGGTGCTGCGGCACTATGTTCCGCCACAACAGCAAAAGCAGCAGGCACAGCCTGCAACGCAACCGGCACCGGGAGCATAACATGACGGCACATCCCAAAACAGGAAACACCCGAAAGCTGCTGAAGGCTATGAAGCGCGTCACGGAATTTATTGACAGGATAGGCGAAAAAATCGCCTCCCGGCCAGTCAATGCGGAAACGGAAGCAGTTGAAAGTCCGGAACAGCTTGCACGCCGGCCCATTATTTTCGGCTTCTGGTGTTTTGTGATTATTTTTGGCTTTTTCGGCATCTGGTCGTCGCTGGCGCCTCTTAAAAGTGCGGCTATTGCCACGGGGCAGGTCGTGCTGGACTCAAACCGTAAAACCATCCAGCATCTGGAGGGTGGCATTATTGCCGAGATTTATGTGCGGGAAGGGGATGCTGTTAAAGAAGCTGATCCACTGGTGCGGCTGGATGATACGGCAGCAAAAGCCCGGTTTGACCTGTTTAACAGTCAACTGGTCGCCGCGCAGGCAACAGAGGCGCGATTATTAGCGGAACGGGATAATAAGGAAGAGCTGGCCTTTCCTGAGAATCTGCTGAATGAAGAGAAAGAAAACCCGGTCGTTGCGGAGAATCTGGATAGCCAGCGGCGCCTGTTTGATTCACGTCGCAAAAATATTGATGGTCAGATTTCTATTTTGCACCAGAAGATTGCGCAGTTTAAGGATGAAATAAAAGGTTTGCAGTCGCAGGAGCGTTCTGCCGCCAGTCAAATCAGGCTGCTGAAGGAAGAAATCGGGACGGTTCGTGACCTGCTTGCCAAAGGTCTGGCCATGAAGGCGCGTTTGTTGTCGCTGGAACGCAATGCCGCAGCGCTGGAAGGACAGCGGGGTGAAAATCTGGCCGGCATCTCGCGCGCGCAGCAATCCATCGCGGAAGCTGAGATTTCCATGATTAACCTGAAAAACGAATTCCTGAACAATGTGGTACAGGAACTCAAGGAAACACAGGTACAGATTGCCGATCTGAAAGAACGTATCCGTGCCAGCGCCGATACGGTGGATCGCATTTTGATTGCCGCTCCGATTGGCGGCACGGTGACGGGCCTGAAGGTGCACACAATTGGCGGTGTGATTGCGCCGGGTGAGACGGTGATGGAGCTGGTGCCGCAGGATGAC
>CAYMGS010000127.1:0-738 GCA_964390025.1 uncultured Rickettsiales bacterium
CTCCCAGACCCGCAGCCACTCCTTGCCCGTGACCATTACGGCTCATCATCGCCATCACCAGTACGCCAACCAGCATCATCGCCATATTGCCGGACTCCATGGCTTTTTCCATGAACGTCCCCAGCCAGTCTTGCTGACCCCGTCTTGCAGATTCTTCCTGTTGTCTGCGCACCGCCTCAGAGTGCTCTCTCAGCCCCTCCTGCCCGGCTTCCTGCTGCGCATGAATCGCGGGTATACCTGCTTCTGTGTCTCTGATCTTGCCTTCATTGTCGTAATGAGCTGTTACAGCACGCTGCCCCTCTCCTACAGCCAGCTCTGCCGCCTGTTCTTCCTGTGACATCCTGATAAAGGCATTGTACTCTTCTTCCGTCCGGAAGACTTTCTGAACCGGGTTTCCTTCCGCATCTCTTGCTGTTTCGCCGTTCTGTTCAACTACGACAATCGCAGCATAGGGTTTTTCGTCAGCGGCTGCTTCCTGTCCTATTTTTTCCAGATCATCTCTGGCACTTGCTACTGCATGTGAAGTTAACACACTGTCACTTGTTAACTCAGTGGGATTGGAGGCGGCTTGCCCTTCACCATTCAGTATGACGCTGCTGGCGCCCTCAGGAACCGTCTTCGTACCCTCGGCCACTTCCTTTGCATATGCCTGCCATTCTTCCTGTGTATAATGCTCTACGGTACCGTCCTGTTTGACGATGGCTACGGCATCTCCCTGCTGTGCCTCTCTGGTAGCTG
>CAYMGS010000127.1:748-6005 GCA_964390025.1 uncultured Rickettsiales bacterium
CCTATCTGCAGCCGCCTGCGCTTCCTGCTCTTCCTGCGATGGGGCTGCAGGCTCCTGCTCTGTTTCAGCAGCCGGTGCCGGTTGCTCTGTCGCAGATGCCGGTTCTTCCGGTGCCGGTGCAGCGGCAGCCGATTGGTCAGGGGTTGCCTCAGCCGTAGATGGCGTTTCTTCAGTAGTTTGTGTTGGGTCAACAGCCATAGTAAAATCTCCTTCTTACTATCAGCATAGCGGATAACTATGACAGTTTTATGAAACGGAACGTATTTTTTCAGTAGGCTACCGGCACCGGGTCGAGAGAACGCCACAGATACCACGTGGCCACACTACGGTAGGGCTTCCACAGCCCACCTACATCACCAAGCCGTTCTTTTTCCATTCGTTTACCTTCATGATAGTGCAGAGCAATCGCTTTTTGCAGGCCGATATCGTCGAGCGGGAATACATCCGGGCGCAGCAGATGGAAGATCAGAAACATCTCCGCACTCCAGCGGCCAATCCCCTTAATCTGCGTCAGATGCTCGATGACCTCTGTATCCTCCATTGCATCCCAAAAGCCCGCGTCAATATTTTCTGTTCGGAAAAACTCTACCAACCCACTCAGATACATGGCTTTTCTCTGAGACAGGCCGCAGGCACGAAGTATATCTTCGTCTGAAAACGCAATAAATGCTTCTAATGTCTGACTACCACATGCCGCTTCCAGCCTTCCCCACACCGCATCAGCCGCTTTTACCGAAATCTGTTGCCCGACAATAGAGCGGGCAAGCGTCAGAAATGCATCCCCTTTTCCCCGAAGCACTTCACCGTGATAGCGAGCGATAATCTTTCCCAGCACCGGGTCGGCATCGGATAATATTGCTTTTGCTTCCTCCCAATAGGCCGGAATGCTCATAAATACTCCTGCAATGTCATATAATCTTCATACATAACAGGCTTATTATAGGCTACATTTAAGATTGGAGAGAACGTCTATATGGATTTATGGAATAAGATATACAACATGGCGACCCCTGAGGCTGACCCTCAGGTGGAGGCGAATCTTGATCCGGATTCCAAAAATACGATTGAACATTATACGCATAACAGCAGCCGTGCTTTTTTCTGGAAACAGCTGTCCCAATACTCCCTGATGGTAATGTCGGTGTTTATTGGTGTGTCACTGGGCGGAGCCGGAGCCATTGGTATGAGTGCTGCCGTTGCCCTGACAGCTGCCGCTGCCTCAGGAGCGATCGGGCTGATTTCCAGCGTACTGGCACATCGTATTGAGCTAAAAAACGAGGTCAATATTGAAGAGCTGTATTCCAAACGCACCGGCCAGTCCGTTGCCGCATGCCTGAAAGATGTGGCGCAGGAGAAAGAGCGGCAGGCGGATACTATGCTTCCTGTGATGCCATATCAGGAACAGATGCATGCCTCCGGTCGTTTTCAGGCATATGACGAAATACATCCGGACGCAGAACACCCACGCACCAGCATCGCCTGCAACCATGCTCTCGCCGAGAAACTACAAACCATGCAGGAATACCACCTGACGTAATTCTGTTTACTCTGTCAGACCGCTTCGCTACTCTTTACGTTATCCATCATCGCATGCGAGCACATTTCCCATGAGCTATATCGCCACATTACTGCACCCGGACGAAGAGATTATTCTTGAGGCGCGTATCAGCCCCTACCCTGTCTGGCGGCCTTTTTATCTGTTAATACTATACGGTCTGGTCATGGGAGGGCTTGGTATATTCCTGATGTTTTCGACCGGGCTGACCACCGCACATTTTACCACCTACTACTCATTCTCCGGCGGCTACACGCAGCTCACCGCCTACATGATCGGCAGCTATCCTCATCTCGCCATCCCGGCGCAAATGTTTCAGATACTGACGCTGGGGCCTGTGGTGCTGGGGCTCGTATGTCTGGCGATTGGCTATGCCATCTACGGCTTCATTATCAGGATCAAAACCGAGCTGGTGGTGACCAACCTGCGCGTCATGGCCAAGGTAGGCTGGATCGCCCGCGAGATCGCCGAGCTGCATCATGAAACCGTGCAGGATTTATTCATGGATCAGTCACTGCTGGGCCGCGTCTTTGATTACGCAACCATTTCCGTGCGGGGTTATGCGGGCTCCGTAGCCAAGGTGCCATTTGTCAGTGAGCCGGTCTATTTCCGCTCCGAATCACTGGATGTGATCGAACAGCTGGTGCATGCCCAGACACAGGCTCAGCAGGAAGCAGCGCAGCACCCGCCCCATCCGTAACATCTGTTTTTCAACGATCAATTACGTCAGCTTCCCGGGTTTCATCCGAGCCACCGACTCTACCCACCCAGGAAGATGCGTTACGTTCCATCTCTTTTTCATACAGATAGGTATGTATTTCTTCTAATCCCAGCTCTGTGATCCTGATCCCGCCGGAGGAAGGAATAAAATAATCCTGCTCAATTTTCTGCCGTGTGCCGTCCGTGCCGAGCAGCGGCTCAAACGCATCCCGGAGAACCTTTCTTACACTCTGAATCAGCACGCGCACTTCCGCCGGTTCCTTGTCTATGTTGTTCGCTATTGTTTCAATGGTGTATAGCACTTTCTCATCAGAAGACTCTGCCCCCGGCGACTTTTTGTTGTCAGGTGTAATTTTCTCTTTAAGTTGTTCCAGCCCTCTTGGGTGCACCTGCCACACAGGCTTGCCTGATCTTTTGCCCTTTACCAGCCTTACATTTTTGGAGTGATCTTTGTGCATGTCCCGCATGGCACGGGACACCGTTCCTCCTGAGGCCGTAATACCGGCTTCCCGAAGCCGGGGGAAGTTATTAGCGCTGATCCAGCCGGCTTCTTTGCTTTGTTGTTTTTTGAGAGTCGCCAGTTCATTCCTGACGTCATCCACCACATCTGCATGAAAGAACCATTCCTCCCTTCCTTCCCGATTAACCTGTTGGCGAACACCCTGACCAAATACACGTCCTTCCGCCCTGAGTTTGATAATATCTGCCGACTCATGTATTCCATGGAAGTTGCGCTTATGAGCGGAGTTTGCCGTTTCCTCTCTGATAAAGTTTTTTTTCTTAATTGCTTTGCAGCCTGGGCAATGGCTTCCTCTACCATCCATGGCGGCCCTTCAATACCATACTGCTTTAACTTTGGCTTATTTGAAGCACTGATCCATTTAGGCCGCTCAGCAATATGATCTTTTAACAAGTCTATATATTCGCTGTTAAACTCCACCACCGGTGCGGCAGACGCACCGTTATGGGTGACGCGTATCATGGTTTCTTCTACCTCACGGGCAGCATCCTCACCATCCATCCCATCGCTCATCCGTTTCCAGATTTGCTCCTGACGCATCAGCAACAACGCATCGCAGACAGACTCCCGACGGACGGTAATACCACGCGAGTGCCACGGAGCGATGTTTTCCGTACTAAGCCAGCGATGAGGCGACTGTGCAACCATTCAGGCTTTCCAATTACTAAAACGACCTTTCACTATAATGAAAAAGCATGAAGAAATGATGACAAAGCGCTTTGTTTTTACGCGGTTTCATCGTATAAGCCTGCGCTATGACCGACCAATCGCTGATACGCAATTTCTCTATTATCGCCCATATTGACCATGGGAAATCGACGCTGGCTGACCGGCTGATTCAGCTATGCGGCGCGCTGGAAGACCGGGAGATGAAAAATCAGCTGCTTGATAATATGGATATTGAGCGCGAGCGCGGTATCACCATTAAATCGCAAACGGTGCGGCTGAGCTACAAGGCGAAGGACGGCCAGACCTATCAGCTCAACCTGATGGACACACCCGGCCATGTGGATTTCACCTATGAAGTCAGCCGGTGCCTGGCATCCTGCGAAGGCTCGCTGCTGGTGGTGGATGCCTCGCAGGGCGTGGAGGCGCAAACGCTGGCGAATGTGTATCAGGCAATTGATAACAACCATGAGATCATCCCGGTGCTGAACAAGGTAGACCTGCCTGCTGCCGAGCCAGAGCGCGTGCAGGAGCAGATCGAGGATGTGATCGGGCTGGATGCTACGGATGCGCTGATGATTTCCGCGAAAACCGGGCTTGGCATTGAGGATGTGCTCGAAGCCATCGTCACCCGTCTGCCGCCACCAGAGACGCAGGATGCGGAAGCACCGCTGCGTGCCCTGCTGATCGACAGCTGGTATGACACGTATCTCGGCGTGATTATTCTGGTGCGGGTCAAGGAAGGCACCATGAAAAAAGGCCTGAAGATTCGCATGATGAGTAACAACGCCACGCATACGATTGAGCAGGTCGGCGTGTTTAACCCGAAGAAAACCACGGTCGATGCGCTGACACCCGGTGAGGTTGGCTTCATCATTACCGGCATCAAACAGGTGGCCGATACCAATGTCGGGGATACCATCACCGAGGAAAAGCGCCCGGCAGATGCCCCCCTGCCCGGTTTTCGCCCGATTCAGCCGGTGGTCTTCTGCGGCCTGTACCCCACGGATTCCGGGGAATATGAGCATCTGAAAGCCAGCCTTGCCAAACTGCACCTCAACGATGCCAGTTTCCAGTATGAGCCGGAGTCTTCCTCGGCGCTTGGGCTGGGTTTCCGCTGCGGCTTCCTCGGCATGCTGCATCTGGAGATTATTCAGGAACGGCTGGAGCGGGAATATGATGTGGATCTGGTGACCACTGCGCCGAGCGTCGTCTACCAGATGACCCTCAGCAAAGGCGAGGAAACCGAGCTGCATAACCCTGCCGATATGCCGGAAGTCACCAAGATCGCCGAAATGCGGGAGCCGTGGATTAAAGGCACGATTATGGTGCCGGATGAGTATCTTGGCGGTGTACTACAACTCTGCACGGAAAAGCGCGGTGTACAACTTGACCTGACCTATGTGGGGGGCCGCGCCATGGCGGTCTACCGTCTGCCCCTCAACGAGATTGTCTTTGACTTCTACGACCGCCTGAAATCCATCAGCCGGGGTTACGCCAGCTTTGACTACACGATGGACGGCTACGAGCAGAGTGAACTGGTGAAGCTCTCCATTCTGGTCAACGGCGAGCCGGTGGATGCGCTCTCAATTATCGTGCATCGCTCCCAGGCGGAGTATCGCGGGCGGGCGCTGTGTACGCGGCTGAAAGACCTGATTCCCCGGCATATGTTCAAAATCCCGATTCAGGCGGCGATCGGCGGGAAGATCATTGCGCGAGAGACCATCGCCGCCCTGCGTAAGGACGTGACCGCCAAATGTTATGGCGGGGATATTACCCGCAAACGCAAACTGCTG
>CAYMGS010000128.1:0-5950 GCA_964390025.1 uncultured Rickettsiales bacterium
AAACCAATCCGTCGAAAATATAATCAGAAATTCTTATTTGGAATGACTATAACATCACAAAACTGGTTTGGTATGAGGTCTATGAAGATATAGAGCAGGCCATCCTAAGAGAAAAGCAGATGAAAGCCTGGAAGCGAGAGTGGAAAATTGAGTTGATTGAGAAGATGAACCCTGAATGGCAGGATTTATATGATGAGATATGCGTGTAGTAGTTCGTCACTCCAGCGGAAGCTGGAGTCTTGTATAAGGTTGTGGTATAAGGAGATTCCTGCTTTCGCAGGAATGACGGTGGAATATGAGGCGGAGCCAATGGACTCGAAGATATTCACGACTGGTGTAAGTATAGCCAAAGAATCCATTGTATCTGTATTTGAGGCACGAAAACGTGCGTTTGAAGTAGCAGAAAAATACATATTTAAAAGGTATTTTTCTACGCAAGACGAGGCGAAACAGATTCGTAACGAAATTGATAATGTAATCGTATCTTTGAAATACTATTCTTGTTCTTCTGGCGTTCCTGCAGGGTATGCAAAAAATGTTCTGAAGTGTAACTTTACGGTTGCTTATCGTTTGATGAATGGAATTCGTGATTTTGTAGGTAATGAAAACATGCAAGTTCCCATAGAAACTCGTATCAAGCAATTGAAAGCACTTCATTATGCTTTAGGCTTTAGGAAGCATTTGCCAGAGGCAGAGATTCAAGAAATAGAAAGAGAACTTTATGAGGTTTTTGCAAAAGAGAATGAGGTGGATCAATTTTAGAAGCCTCGCCAACGTCATGCCAGCGAAAGCTGGCATCTCGTGTAATCAGATCGAGGTTCCTGCTTAAGCAGGAACGACGATAAAAAAAAGAACAGGAATGAGAAAAATAAACATACAAGGTTAGGTCATGTACCCATCTCTCGCAGATTTTTCCCTGAAACGTGACATCTGGAACGCCGCTATTTTCTATGGGGTGTGGTTCCTGATTGCCTTCCTCACTAACTTTCTGTTGTTACTGGTGATTCATCTGGTTTTTGCGCTGGATCCCTTCGGGCTTGACGCGGTAGACCATACCATCAGCGCTGCCCTGAGTCTGGGGCTGACATGGTACGCACGTAAAGCACGTGACTTTCAAGACCTGCTGTCAGGTGTAATGGTTGTTGTTGCCGGATTGTGCGGCGCTACAGCCGGGTTGCATATAGGGTTGATTCCGATGGCGTATCTGACTATGAGAGAAGCAGTAAAAACGACTGATTGAGGAGACATCATGGCAGACCAGTATGACGTAGCGATTATCGGCGGCGGGCCGGGAGGATATGTAGCGGCTATCCGGGCGGCACAATTAGGGCTGAAGACGGCGGTTATCGAGCGTGAACATATGGGTGGCATCTGCCTGAACTGGGGCTGCATCCCGACAAAAGCGCTGCTGCGCTCCTCCGAGATTCATCATCTGCTGCACAATCTGGGTGACTACGGCTTCTCTGTGAAAGACATCAAGGTAGACTTTAAGAAGGTCATTGAGCGTTCGCGTAATGTGTCCTCCCAGCTGACCAAGGGGATCGGCATGCTGATGAAGAAAAACAAGGTCACGGTGATTGATGGTCACGGTAAGCTGGCCGGTAAAGGCAAAATTGCCGTGGAAAAGGACGGCAAAAAAGTGCAGGACATCAGTGCCAGGCATATCATTCTGGCCACGGGTGCCCGCGCACGCGCTCTGCCGGGTCTCGAGCCGGACGGCAAGCTGGTCTGGACGTATAAGGAAGCGCTGGTGCCCGATAGCCAGCCGAAGAAGTTACTGGTAGTCGGCTCCGGTGCGATTGGCTCCGAGTTTGCCAGTTTCTTTCTCAATATGGGCTCCGATGTCACGCTGGTGGAGGTGATGGATCGTATCCTGCCGGTGGAAGATGAGGAGATTTCTAAATTCGTCCATAAGGACTTTGAGAAGCAGGGCATGAAGGTGATGACCAAGGCGACGGTCAAAGCACTTAAGAAGAACAAGAACGATGTCACCGCGA
Source organism: uncultured Rickettsiales bacterium (assembly GCA_964390025.1). Lineage (GTDB taxonomy): Bacteria > Pseudomonadota > Alphaproteobacteria > Rickettsiales > UBA998 > CAYMGS01. The sequence continues at coordinate 1,998 of CAYMGS010000128.1, forward strand.
CGATTGAAGTGGGTGGTAAAACAGAAGAGCATAAGTTTGACCGTGTGATTATGGCGGTAGGCATTGTTGGTAATACCGAGAATCTGGGGCTGGAGGGCACCAAGGTCAAGGTAGAAAAAACCCATGTCGTCATCAATGAATGGTGCGAGACAGGAGAACCGGGCGTCTATGCAATCGGGGATCTGGCCGGCCCGCCATGGCTGGCGCATAAAGCTTCGCATGAAGGAGTGATTTGTGTGGAGAAAATTGCCGGACAGAAAGGTGTGCATCCGCTTAAGACCACACTGGTGCCGGGCTGTACCTATTGCCGCCCGCAGGTGGCAAGCGTAGGTCTCACGGAAAAGGCTGCAAAAGAAAAAGGCCACAAGGTGAAGGTAGGGCGTTTCTCTTTCATCGGTAACGGTAAGGCCATTGCGCTCGGTGAACCGGAAGGGCTGGTGAAAACCGTCTTTGATGAGAAGACCGGCGAGCTGTTGGGCGCACATATGGTGGGCGCAGAGGTCACCGAGATGATTCAGGGGTACACCGTGGCGATGAATCTGGAGACCACGGAAGAAGAGCTGATGCATACCGTCTTCCCGCATCCGACCTTATCGGAGATGATGCATGAGTCCGTACTGGATGCTTACGGCAAAGTCATTCATATGTAGCGGCGCTACACTTGCCAAATAGAGAAAAAGGAGCAGCCTTTCCAGACTGCTCCTTTTCCTTGAGGGGGGTGGGAAGAATTATTCCGCAGTGACGCCGACACCTGCTTTAGCATCAGCTTCTTTTTCAACGTCCACATCTACATCGTAGGCGGGAACCTCATCATTGCTGGTGTTCATGCCTGTTTTGGCCTTTACAGCCGTCTCCTCTTTAAGGTCGGCGTTGGCTTCAGCATCTTTTTCCGCAGTGACGTCAACATCATATTTCGCTTCGGCTTTGGCGTCTGTGGTGGCGCCGGTTTTGGTTTTCGCTCCAGCAGAGGATTCCGCACCAGCTTCCGCATCTGCTGTTGTCTTCGTATCCGTAGAAACCGTTACAATAGCATCATTATTGATTTCCGAATCAATTTCTACGTCAGAGTTCAAGCTTACTTCGTCGCTGACTTCTGCATCTGTGATTTCACGGCCCATACCCAGCAGCTCATCTTTCATTATACCGGTAACGGTAACTTTCTGACCGGCTTTAACATCAGCCGCAGCAGTCGTATGCACATCAATGGTAGTGCCTGCACTGTCTTTAAGGATGAATGTATCTTTATCTTCTACTTCCGATACCGTACCGCTAATGGCAACGCTACCGCTTTCCGGCAAAGCCTCGATCGTAGAGAAAGTTTTGATTTCCGTGGCCATCGCGGTGGAAGCCATCAGTGCCATACCGCCTGCAAGGCCCATCAGTTTCAGATTCATGTTCATGTTGCTCAGGCTGGTGCAAACAATAGTGATGCAAGAAGAGTAGCGAGACGTTAGTAAAGCCGCTATTGGCAAGGTTGGAGTTAGATATAAAGAGGGGGTAAAGAAGGGTGTCAGCGTGCTACGTTGCGCATCCGCCGGGTGATGAAATCACCGGCTTCCTCCATCTTACCTTTAATCTGGCCAATCGTTTTTCCCAGACTCATAACATTCTGAATACGCCGATCCAGAAAGGCCCATGTTTCTTCCTGCCCCTCTGAGTCATCACGTAACCAGACCATGAGCGTGGCACCATACACTTTTGCCAGCAAAAAACGCTTGGTGTACCAGTTGAAATCGGTAGAAGTATCTCCGGCAGCGATCCACATGGTGTCCACCGTGGCGTGCAGGGATTTCAGTGTATACGGGTAATGAGTAGGCATCGCTGACGCGGCTACAGCCCGGCGGATAGCCTCGCGGTGAGGGAGCTGCTGCTCAAGCCGGGTACGCACCAGCCACGCGATGCGTTCCCGTATTTTCATCTTCTCCAGTGCCTTCGTATCAACGGCTTTCAGCATTTCAGTATCCGCTTCGGCAGAGAAAAACTGCAACACATCTGTTACACCACCCGGAAACGCACGTTTCCAGGCCAGCGGGTTCTCACCTGCTGCTTCACTGGCATGGGTCAGCAGCGCTTCCGTCCACCCCTCGAACGGGGCGGATTTTAGCGCCTCGTCTAGTATGGCACGGCGGAGTGCGTCGAGCGAATCAGTTGTCATGCACAGAATTGTAGAGGAGTTCGTGTTTTGAGTCTAGGACAAGACAAAGTCTCAGGGAAAAGATGTGAAGCCAGTAGGATGAGCCCTTTAGTCATGCGACCCGCTGCACCAACGCTAGCGCGATGAGAGCATGTCAGGCCCATTTGCCGGGCAGTTAGCGAGGGGAGGGGTATTAAAATAACTAGACTGTTCTGTCCTGAGCATTTTGCAGAAGTTGCTGGGCAGCAACCCGATCCTGCCAGCTGGCCTGTTGTGCTGCGCCCGGGCCCTGAGCCAGAATGTCCTGCACATGCTGAGAGGATTGCGGAGCCGGGCCGTCAAAACTGTAGTTTTTCTGCTGCGCCGGGCCGCGGCCTTGTTCCAGTTCTGCCAGCTTATGATCGAGGCTAGCAGCAGTGTCACGGATATGGTCGCGTTCTTCTTCTATGCCCCTGTAGCCATCATACGCTTCCGTTACCCCTTCAAACGCAGCAGCTCCGGCGCTATGCACTGCTGTGAGTCCTAGCGCTCCCATAACAGGGCTGGCGCCATGAAATAATAATTCGGTTAACAAAGGGGCGCCGATGAGCATGTCTCCGATAAAGGCGGCTCCTGTCATGCCTGCGCCAATGATAGCACCTGTCTGTGCTCCCTCGAATACACCGGCAGTACCACGCTCAATAGCCTTTCCAAACCCGCCGGAAGTGCGAGTGTTAGAAAGTCTGATATCTGTATTATCTGTGCTCATAGTCATACTCTTCCATGCTTAGTATAGCACAGAGGGGTGCATGCATATGTGACGGTTTGGTGAAAATTACAGGGTCTTAGCCGCGTCCCAGATCGCCTTGATCATGCACTTCCTGGGCCAGTGTTTCGGCGTGACGCATCGGGTTGCCGCGACGCCCGCCATCCAGAATTTTCTTGAGAAAAGCCGGGGTATGACCCTCTTTCTGATCAACGCTTTGCTGAATTTCCTGCTGTACGGCAGCGCCGCGCATCGCGATCTCACCTTTATGCAGATTCGCCATATGGTCAATCAGCTGGTTTTTTTCCAGCCCGTCGCGACGACCTTCCAGAAAACCACGGGTAGCAACAAATGCGGTGGTCAGTGCAGCAGAGGCACCGGCGGCAAGGCCAACAAAGGTGAGGGCGCTCATACCGGCTCCCATAACAGAAGTTCCCAGCAAAGCCGCGCCGCCTAAGACCAGACCGCCAATCGCAGCTCCAACCCCGGCGGCAAATAAAATCGTCAGCGGGCCTTCACGGAACAGCTCACGCAAAGCACCTTTAAAGCCCGAAGCGGGAACATTCACTTCCCGCGAACGGATAAAATCGATTTCACTGACAGGATCCATAGGCATGGCATACCTCTAACATTAATTTTTTATCTCAGTGTAAAGGTAACACAGCCGTGCCTTAAGGTGTATGAAGGTTCTATGACAAATCGTTGTTAATGCCCCTGCTCGCGCCTGCTGGCGCTGCGCAATGGGCGGCTCGCTACGCTCGCGCTCAAGGCTGGGTCGGCCTACTGGCCTCCCTTCATCACATTTCGAGGGATAATAAACGCGGTCAGTAGACCGCGCCTGCCAAGAGCCCGCGATAGCGGCGCGCCATCGGCCGAGCAGGAGGCGAGGCGCGGGGCGCATTAAAATACTCTCTACTCATCACCCATTTTCAGCGCCGCTAAGAACGCCGATTGCGGGATTTCCACATTCCCGATCTGGCGCATGCGCTTCTTCCCGGCTTTCTGCTTCTCCAGCAGTTTGCGTTTGCGGGTAATATCCCCGCCATAACATTTGGCGGTAACGTCCTTACGCAG
>CAYMGS010000129.1:0-5940 GCA_964390025.1 uncultured Rickettsiales bacterium
GTGCACATAGCACTTTATCGCTTGCCATAATGCTCAGCGCGCAGGCGGCAGCGGCCAGCACGGCAGGGGGCAGGGCGGTGGAATAGATCAGCGGGCGGGCGGTGGAATGCAGATAGTCGATCAGCGTCTGTGATCCGCACACATACCCGCCCAGCGCTCCGGCAGCTTTGGAAAGCGTGCCTGTAGTAATAATAGATATGTCTCCCCGCCTCGCCTCCTGCTCGGCAGATGAGACGGGCTCAGGGCTGGGTCGGCCTGCTGGCCTTCCTTCATATTTATCATTAGATGAAGAAGCGCGAACAGTACGTTCGCGCGAGCCATCAGCCAGCGAAGCGTCGCCCATTGCGCAGCGCAAGTAGGCGCGAGCAGGGGCATGAACAATCTCATGCGCATCATCGGTCAGTAGCCAGCTATCGTAACGCTCGGCCAGTGCTGCCAGTTCAGCGATGGGAGCACGGTCACCATCCATACTGAAGACGGTTTCTGTCACGATCAGGCAGCGGCGATAATTCGGGCGACCGGCGGCGAGCAGGCGTTCACAATCGGCTATGTCATTATGTTTAAAGCGCAGCCAGGTCGCCCCGGAGAGCATCACGCCATCAATCAGGCTGGCATGGGCGAGGCGGTCAAACAGTATCAGGTCATCTTTGCCCATCAGCGCACCAATCACCCCGGTATTGGCGGCAAAACCGGAGGCAAACACGCAGGCGGCTTCCGTGCCCTTCATCCTGGCCAGCTGTGCTTCCAGCTGATTGTAGAGGGGAGAGTTCCCGCTTACCAGCCGCGAGGCACCGCCACCTGTTCCGTACTGGCTAATAGCCTCCTGCGCTGCTTCTTTCACCGCCGGATGCTGGCTCAGGCCCAGATAATCATTGCAGGCAAAGGAGACCAGCATCTCGCCGTCCGCCTGTAGCTCCTGATGGGGGCCACGGCGATAACTGCGCAGCTGACGGCGCTGATGACGGGCTTCCAGCGCATCCAGTTCCTGCGCGAGTACTGTATCGAGTGCTGGCATTTTATTTACAATTCGTCTACATAAGGGGTCATTTCACGCATTATACAGGCCGCAGCATGACTGTACATACCGCACATGAGGATATCCGGCACGACTGGACACAAGCAGAAACCGAAGCGCTGTTTGCCCTGCCGTTCCATGAGCTGCTCTACCGGGCGCACACGCTTCATCGCCGCTATTTTGACCCGGCGGAAGTGCAGGCCTCCTCGCTGCTCTCCATCAAGACCGGCGGTTGCCCGGAAGACTGCAAATACTGCCCGCAAAGTGCGCATTTCAATACCGAGGTCAAGGCCTCCAAACTGATGGAAGTGGAGGCGGTGCTTAAGCAGGCGCGTGCTGCGAAAGAAGCCGGGGCCGGGCGGTTCTGCATGGGGGCGGCATGGCGTGAGCCGAAAGACCGCGATATGCCGAAGATTGCAGCGATGATCGAAGGGGTGAAAGGGCTGGGGCTTGAGACCTGCATGACGCTCGGCATGCTCAGCGATGCGCAGGCAAAGCAGCTCAAAGAGGCCGGGCTGGACTATTATAACCACAACCTCGATACGTCCGAGGCCTACTACGAAGAGATCATTACCACCCGCACGTACCGCGACCGGCTGGAGACACTGGCGCGCGTGCGTGATGCAGGAATGAATGTCTGCTGCGGCGGTATTGTCGGTATGGGAGAGGGTCGCGCTGACCGTGCCGGGATGCTCACCACGCTGGCTACCCTGCCGCACCACCCGGAATCCGTGCCGATCAACCTGCTGGTACAGGTGGAGGGCACGCCGATGGCGGGGACGGAAGCGCTGGATGAGCTGGAATTTGTCCGTACGATTGCGGTGGCCCGTATCCTGATGCCTGCCTCGTATGTGCGCCTTTCCGCCGGTCGGGAGGAGATGGCAGATAGCATGCAGGCGCTGTGCTTCTTCGCCGGGGCGAATTCACTCTTTTACGGAGAAAAACTCCTCACCACCCCCAATCCGGCGGAAAACAGCGACAAGCATCTGCTGGAAAAACTGGGCATGCGGTTTGAGGGAGATAGTGAACGCGCCCCGTGCGAGTCCACACCCACCCTCATTCCTGCGAAAGCAGGAATCTAAGGCAGTTGAGGTTCCAGCTTGCGCTGGAACGACGTTTCTTCATTGTCATTCCCGCGCAGGCGGGAATCCAGAAAGCGAGAAATATATGTCACTGACATTTGAGAATGATGATGCGTTAGGCCGTAAGCCATTTGCCGACCGTCTGACGAAAGCTGTCACTACGTTTTACCCTTTTGCGGACGGCGCCTATGTGCTGAGCCTGAATGCTAAATTCGGCACAGGTAAAACCACATTTCTAAAAATGTGGACAAATGAACTAGAGAATCCAGAGGACAAGCATACCGTTATTTTTATCGATGCATGGAAAACAGACTTTGCTCAAAATCCTGCCATACCAATTATTTCCGCGTTTTTAGAGCAGCTTCCCAACAAAGGAAAAGGAATAAGAAATTTAAAAGCTGGTTTCAGGGGAGCCATAGGCGCTTCCGCGCTGGTGGCTAATAACGCTCTGGCAGGCGCGACAGGAGTCAATGTCAAAGATATTCTGTCTTCTGTCGAAGAAGACTTAAAGGCAGAGGATTTAGAGAGTATTGGTAGAGAGTTAGACAAGCGCTTTCATTATCAGATAGACGCTTTTGAGGAGATTAGAAAACAACTCAAATCTTATGTTGAAGGCTTAGAGGGCAAGCCGCTCATCGTGATGGTCGATGAATTAGATCGTGCCCGCCCGGATTATGCCGTAGAGTTTCTGGAAACCATCAAACACCTGTTTTCTGTCGAAGGTATCGTTTTCGTGTTGGCTGTCAATAAAGAGCAACTGAAGTCTTCTGTGAAGGTGCTGTTCGGCGAACATACAGACTTTGAAAATTACTATCGCCGCTTTATCACACGTGAAGTGGATTTGCCCCAGCCAAAAGTAGAAAACTGGCATAAATTTATCGTAGGCCAATATGAAGAATATTTTGAACGCAAGATGGAATCACAGCTTCATTTTATTTCAAATAATATTGATGGAGACTGGCTCTTAAGAGACTTAACCACGATAACGGCAATTTTAAGATTCGATCCAAGAGAAACACAAAGTTTTTTTCGAGTTCTCTGTCATTTATTATTGGCTTCATCGGATAAAGAAAATAGATCCCCACTAGATGTTTGGGGGTGTATTTTTATGTCGGCATTATTAATAAAAGACAGAGTCCTATACCACAGATTTGGAAAAGCAGAAATGGACAAAGAAGAACTTAAGACCTTCTTAGATAGTTTAGAGTATCCCCTCGGTGTAATATCAGAACGTGAACTGCATCTTACTTACCGCGAGCTTATTCTGGAACTATCTGTAAATTATAATAATAGAGATGCGTATACGGATTTAATTAAGGAGTATCGAGATTCTTCTGTTCCATTGAAATTTCTGGAACACAAAACCAGTCGCAAATCAACTTTTGAAAATATTTACACACGCATAGAACATTGGAAAACTTTTGTTGAACAATAGAATGGTTCAAGACTCTTCCTCGCGAGGCTTGAAATTACGATAGAACACATGCCTAACCCACCCCCCTGGTACATTGATGGCTTATCCCATATCTGGCCGCCTTATACACAGGTGAAGCTGGCCAGCCCACCCTTGCCGGTCGTGCGCACGGAAGGCTGCCGTATTGTGCTGGAGGACGGGCGCGAGCTGATTGACGGGGTAGCCTCCTGGTGGTCGGCGGCGCATGGCTATAACCACCCGCACCTGATTGAGGCGGCAAAGCAGCAACTGGAGACCCTGCCGCATGTGATGTTCGGCGGGCTGGGGCACGCACCGGCTTACACGCTGGCGGCCCGCCTGAGCGCGATGACACCGGGGCGGGGTGAGCTGAGCCGCGTCTTCTTTGCGGATTCCGGTTCAATCGCGGTGGAAGTGGCGATGAAGATTGCCCTGCAATACTGGCTGAATACGGGCAACCGCAAGAAAGACCGTTTCATCTGCCTGCATGACGGCTATCACGGCGACACGTTCGGGGCGATGTCGGTCTCCGACCCCGAGCGCGGCATGCATAAGGCGTTTCGCAAGAATATCATCCACCATTTTGTGCTGGGTCTGCCGACCGATGAATACAGCATGGCCGAATTCGCCGAGACGCTGGAAGCGGTTGCACCACAGACGGCAGGACTCATTATTGAACCGTTGGTACAGGGTGCGGGCGGTATGCTGTTTCATTCACCGGACATACTGGCCGAGATTCACCGCCTGTGCCGGGAACATGATATATTGTTTATCGCCGATGAGATTGCCACCGGCTTTGCACGCACCGGTTCCATGTTCGCCTGCGAGGAGGCGGGCATCGTGCCGGATATCCTCTGCCTTGGCAAAGGGCTGACGGGCGGGGTGATGACACTGGCGGCCACACTTGCCAGAGAGTCCATTTTTGACGCCTTTGTCGGCGATGACCCGGAACTGGCGCTGATGCACGGGCCGACCTATATGGCCAACCCGCTGGCCTGTGCGGTGGCAAATGCCTCACTGGATGTGTTTGAGCAGGAGAATCGGCTGGCGGATGCGGCGCGCATCGAGCTGCATTGCTACAACGCCCTGCGTCCATTACGGGATTGCCCGGCGGTGCGGGATGTCCGGGTGAAAGGCGCAATCGCCGTGGTGGAGCTGGCTCCGGACGTGATGGATGTGTACGCGCTGCGCCAGCAGTTTGTGGAGCGTGGTGTCTGGATCCGCCCCTTTGGCAACATCATTTACCTCATGCCGCCCTTTGTCATCAGCGACGCGGAGCTGACCACCCTGACCGATGCGGTGTGTGGGGTAGTACGCGGTCTGTAAAACCCGTATTTGACCTTGCCGCTGCCTCTCAGTATGATGCGCGTCTTTCCACCTACGCGGAGCCATTCTGGCCCATGACGGAACTTCCCCTGCTTTTTGATATGCCGCTGCAGCTCTGGGCGACCTACGGGATCGTCGTGACCGCGATTTATCTCTACGCCTCCGAACGGCTGCCGATGGAGATGACCTCGCTGGTGATTCTGTGCATGCTGATGGTGATGTTCCTGGCAGTGCCTTACGAAGGATTTTCAGTAGATACACTGTTGCAGGGGCTTTCCAACCCGGCGCTGATCGCGGTGCTGGCACTGCTGGTGATGGGGCAGGCCATGGTGCAGACCGGATCGCTCAACGGGCTGACCAACATGATTATTCGCCTGTTCAAGGAACAGCCAAAAATGTCCATTTTCATCACCCTGATTATGGTCAGCATCACCAGCATGTTTCTCAACAATACCCCGGCCTGTATTATCTTCATGCCGATTCTGCTGGCGATTGCCGCCAAGCTGAATATGTCCGCTTCCAAGGTGATGATCCCGCTCTCGTATGCCTCCATTCTCAGCGGTACGGTGACACTGATCGGTTCGTCCACCAACCTGCTGGTATCCGGTACTATGGTCACCATGGGGCTGGAGCCGCTCGGCCTGTTCGATTTCATCGTGCCGGGTCTGATTATTGCCGGCGTCGGACTGTTTTACATCATACTCATCCTGCCGCGCATCCTGCCGGATCGTGCACCGCTATCGAGTGACCTGATCGGCGATAAAAAGCGGGAATTCGTGATTCAGCTGGAAATTCATGGCAATTCGGAATTGATCGGCAAGCAGATCAATCAGGAAAACCTGCTGGGCATTAAAGATGTCGGCATCAAGATGCTCCAGCGTCGTGAGCATGCGTATCTGCCCCCATTTGATGAGCCGATTACCATCCGTGCGTATGATGTGGTCGTGCTTACCGCAACCAAGGATGCGTTGATTGAATTGATTTCTGCGAAGGATAAATGCACCTTCGGGCGTATTGCTGCACTCAACGCGAAAGCGGCGTCTGAGGAAGGTGGAGCGGAGAATCTGGTGCTGGCAGAGGTGCTG
>CAYMGS010000130.1:0-4425 GCA_964390025.1 uncultured Rickettsiales bacterium
CACCATCAACCTCACGGGTCACATGGGCGCTACCGCCCTCAATCACCAGCTTCGAGGCAAAGGTGCCCTGCCCCCAGCCCAGCAGGGCCGCCAGCATCTGGCCGGTCTGGTTCGCGTCATCGTCAATCGCCTGCTTACCCAGAATCACCAGTTCGGGCTGCTCTTTTTCCACTTGTGTTTTGATCAGTTTTGCGGCTGCCAGCGGCTGGATCACTTCTTCCGTTTTCATGTGGATGGCACGGTCAGCCCCCATCGCCAGCCCGGCGCGCAACGTCTCCACCACCGCATCCGTCCCAATGGAAAGCACCGTCACCTCACTGGCCGTGCCCGCTTCCTTCAGCCGTAACGCCTCTTCCACTGCGATTTCGTCAAACGGATTCATCGACATTTTGACATTGGCCAGCTCAACCCCTGTCTCATCCGCTTTCACCCGGACTTTTACATTGTAATCGACGACACGTTTAACGGGCACCAGTATTTTCATGGAGAAATCTATCCTTATGAACTAGAACGATAAATACAATGTAGCAAGGAACATTTAAGAATGGCTTAACCTTTATCCGCCAGCAGCATGAACAGCCCCAGCAGCAGGATCACCGCTCCCTGCAACGCCACCCGCCAGCTCATCAGCCGGGTGGAACGCCGTGCCGCCTCTTCGCCGGAGCGGGTCATGGTGAACAGCCCCAGACCCAGCACCACGACGACTCCCAGCATCAGGGCAAACATAAGCAATGGCAGATACGACATATATAATCCTGTGTTATACAACGCGAAAATGGCTGTAGACGAAGGTGCGACTGCAATAGGGGCAGACTACCTTGCTGGTTTGCGGATCAATCTCCAGATAGACTTTCGGATGCCCCATGGCGCCACCCCCGCCATCGCACGCGACTTCATGCGAGGCAACCTCGATAAACTCGAACCCACGCGGGCTGACGGTATTGGGATGTTGGTAATCAATTGACATGATAAAAGTGATACTCAAGCAATGGCAGGGAATCAATTAAAAATGAAATTCGGGCCTTTCTTGCGTGAGGAAACGCGCCCTTGCGTATCCGCACTTCCCGGCGCAGTGACCAGAGGTTTCTTCACGCCGGAACCAATAATAAAGGCATCATCTGTGTAATTGCGTGCCTGATTGCGGGCCAGCTCCACGGTCGCCGGTTTTTTTTCAGACGTTGGGCGAATGACCAGCACCTCATCACGTTTGGCAGAAGAAACAGGCTTTTGCGTGACCTTGATAATCTTCATACTGGGAGAACGGTATTTCTTGATCGATGTATCTTTTTTAGAGCGTAACAAGCGGGAACTGGATGTCCCGTCCACTGTCAGTTCCGCCAGCTGCATACCTTCCCCGCCACGAGACACATAAGGCAGTTCACCCATCCGTTCACCACGTACCGACGCCAGCACACGCTTCCAGTTATGCTTGACCCGGCCATAATATTTCTGACCACGGCGGGTGGTTTTCGAGTGATAGGCTGCGATGGCTTTACTCCATGACTGGTTGGCCACGTCATAGTTTTGCCGCAGGAACTGGGCAGCGTAGCGTGTGTTATGTGCCGGGTCAAACGCCTGCGTGACACTGGCGAAGGCATCCGGGTGATGCTTGAGATTAACCTGCATACAGCCGATATCGATGCTTTTTACACCCTTGGCCTGCAGCCGCCGCACGGCGGTGACTGCCTCATGCATTGTTTTGAAATATTGCCCTTTGCCTTCGGCATTAATCGTCCACGGCCATGGCACCGCCATACCCAGCTCCTTGTTCCAGCGACCGGACTCGGTGCCGCCAATCGCCATCAGGAGGTGTTTGGGTATGCCGTACTGACGCTCAAGCCGGGCAAAGTGTTTGGTGCACAGGCTGGAGACCGCCGCCATATGGTCATTCTGATTCACCACCGGCGTAGCGTCTGCCACTGCCGGTGACACTACCGCGATCAACGCGGCTGCCATTATGTGTCGAAGGAAAAACTTCACCAAATCACCCGTTCCCTGTAATATGCTCTTCTTATAGCATATATCGCTATATGTACCAAACTATATCTTGTAGGCTATGCGTCATACACACCCAACCTCTACCCTGTCACACAACCGGAGGCACCCCTCTATGAAACGATCTTTATCCTGCCTGTCCTGTGCCGCAGCTTTTCTGATCATCTGCGGACTCTCCAGCGCTGCCGAAGCCGTGCGCGTTAAAAACCGGGATGACCGCACGCACCGTCTCTCGGTGCAGACCTCCGGCACGCAGGAGCAGATTGTGGAACTGGCACCGGGCCAGATTTACTTCACCTATTCACCGCATGTGACGCTGCGTTTACTGAGCGGAGAGTACCCCAGCCACCATATGGCCCGCTACCGGGATGAATATGTAATCTGGCCGGACGGCCAGATGCATATCCAGAAACGCCGCTGGCCCAATCACCGCTCGTTCGGGTTTTAGCGGTTCTGACCCTGACCATCCGACCCACGGCTTAAGGCCTGCGTGCGAGCAATCACCCCATCGATGGCATTTTTTATGCCTATTTCTTCTCTCACTTCAATACCCTTAGTGTGTCCTGCACCAAGTGTGTAAACAGTGGCAGGTGCCGTTAACGAGTCTTTTACCCGGTCCAGCACGTCATGCATCTCGGGGTCCGCACTCATGATGACGGCAGGAATATCATAGGCAAGCGCCTGCAGCGCTTCTCCGACAATTTTCGGCTCACCTGTATCCCGGATCAAAATGGCATCATAGGCTTTATCCGTTTCGCTGGCTTTGCCCACGCCCGGAAGTTCCAGCCAGTGCTCATCGGCAATATCCACCTTATATCCCCAGGTACCAAAGACCTGTTTCAGGCGTTCCGCCTCCTGTGCATCAGGTTCTACAATCAGCAGTCTGCGCACACCAAGCTGCGAGGCAAACGTTTTGCCATCCGTTGGCTGCCGGGGTCCAAACAGCATACTCATGGTAGCGCCAGGCTTAAGTGGTTCGTCCGCTGATGCTGCTGTTGCCTCACCCTCTGCTCCTCTCGAGCCTGTAGCGGTAGTATGCGCATTAATCGGCCTGCCACCTGCCGTTATTTCACGGCGTTGTATTCTTATGAAATCATCTGGTTTTTTATCATCACTTATGATCGTATCTCTCTGCTGTTAGCCATCTATTGCCAAACTATTTACCGGGCATGCGATACGGCTTCTCTTTCCTGATTTCTAACCTCGCGCATAATATGACCCACGCGTGCCGCCAGCTGCTGTAATTGCCCCTTCCCTTCCTCCGTGGCAGAAAAGTCCGGTTTTGGAGACATCACGTCAAGCTGCCCTCTGGAAGCAGAGAACCCGCGGTCATCTACATTCTTTAAAGGGGTAAAAAGTGCTTCATTATCCGTCATCACGATCATGGGCGTATGCTGTCCATAATTGTAACGAATCATTCTTTCCGCAGAGTTACTTAACTTCTCCCCCTGATCTTCCATGATAATCAGGTCAAACGGTGTCCCTTCTCTGCGGGCAGCACCCAGCCATTTATCCGCCTTAAATACATCATAATCATCAGCATGGTACGTGATGTCATATCCCTTTCCATCCTGATTCAGGTAATCCGTAATGGCCTGACACCGCTTTGCATCCGGCACCAGCACCAGAATCCTGAATGGTCTGGTATGACGGGTTGCCAAATCCGTGAACTGCTTCACCGGAGCAAGCTGATCTTCTTGCGGCACAGAAGGAGTATCGTCACGGCCTGCCCTCTCTTCTACGGGGCGTAGCAGCTCATCTCTTTTTCTTTTTCTGTCGAGCCTTTGCTTGAAAGACACAACAGTCGGTCGGGGTTCACTCATAGCATGTATCCATCGTTAAACGCCCTAGCCATACCAAAGGCATGTGACAGTTTCATGACATGTTAAGAAAAAATTAACTTGTTGCAGCGAGGGCGGCCTGCGCTGCCGCCAGTCGGGCGATCGGCACACGATACGGCGAGCAGGAGACATAATTCAGCCCCGCCGCCTGACAGAACACAATAGAAGCCGGGTCACCTCCATGCTCTCCGCAAATACCAAGCTTGATGTCAGCACGGGTCGAGCGTCCACGTTCCGCGGCCAGCGCAATCAGCTCTCCCACCCCGTCCTTATCCAGCGTTACGAACGGGTCATGCGCCAGCACACCCCGTTTCTTATAGGCCTCAATGAACCCGGCTGCATCATCACGGGAAATACCAAAGGTGGTCTGGGTCAGGTCATTGGTACCGAAACTGAAAAACTCAGCGGCCTCGGCAATCTCCGCTGCCCGGAGTGCTGCACGCGGCAGTTCGATCATCGTGCCGACGCGATACGTAAACTCCACGCCGGTCTCCGCCTTCACTTCCTCCGCCACTGCCTCAATCAGGCGGCGCAGGATGGCCAGCTCGCCCCGGCTCATTACCAGCGGCACCATGATCTCCGGCTCCAC
>CAYMGS010000130.1:4435-5823 GCA_964390025.1 uncultured Rickettsiales bacterium
CTCCGGATAGGTGATACCCAACCGGCAACCACGATGTCCCAACATAGGGTTAGATTCACTCAGATTGGCCGCACGTGCCTTCACCTCAGAGACAGTCGTCCCGGTCGCCTCAGCGATCTCGCGCATGTCTTCTTCTCCATGCGGCAAAAACTCATGCAACGGTGGGTCCAGCAGACGTATTGTCACCGGAAGCCCGCTCATCGCTTTAAAGATACCGGTGAAGTCCGCACGTTGCATCGGCAGTAGCTTCTCCAGCGCGGCACGGCGCTGATCGAGCGTCTCGGAAAGTATCATCTCGCGGATGGCCGTAATCCGTTTTGCATCAAAGAACATATGTTCCGTGCGACACAGGCCAATCCCTTCTGCCCCGAAGCGGCGCGCTGTCTCCGCATCATCCGGCGTATCCGCATTGGTGCGTACCGCCATGGTGCGCACCTCGTCCGCCCATTGCATCATCGTGGCAAAGTCACCGGAAAGCTGGGGTTGAAGCGTCGGTATATCCCCCAGCATCACCTCACCACTGGAACCATCGATGGTAATCTGCTCACCCTCATGAATCTTACGCCCGCCTGCAACAAAATGGCCTTCCGCCTGATGCACGCTGATCTCACTGGCACCGCACACGCACGGTTTGCCCATGCCCCGCGCCACTACCGCCGCATGCGAGGTCATCCCCCCACGCGCGGTCAGAATGCCCTGCGCCACATGCATGCCGTGAATATCTTCCGGGCTGGTCTCAAGCCGCACCAGCACCACTTTCTCACCTT
The DNA here is from genome assembly GCA_964390025.1 of uncultured Rickettsiales bacterium. Lineage (GTDB taxonomy): Bacteria > Pseudomonadota > Alphaproteobacteria > Rickettsiales > UBA998 > CAYMGS01. The sequence continues at coordinate 5,203 of CAYMGS010000130.1, forward strand.
GCTTGCTTTTCTCTTCCGCTTCCTCAGCCGAAAACACAACCGTACCGGAAGCGGCACCTGGTGAGGCAGGAAGCCCGCGCGTCACCAGCACTTTTGGTGCATCCGGATCCAGCGTGGGGTGCAGCAGCTGATCCAGTGCCATCGGATCCACCCGGCCAATCGCTTCACGCTCGGTAATCAGTCCTTCGCGGGCCATTTCTACCGCGATGCGCACCCCTGCTTCAGCGGTACGTTTTCCGGCGCGGGTTTGCAGCATCCATAGCTTGCTGCTTTCCACCGTAAATTCAATGTCCTGCATATCCCGGTAATGGGACTCCAGCGTTTCAAACACGGTAACAAGCTGGCTGTAGACATCCGGCATGACCTCTTCCATCGCCGGAAGATCACCTGCAGTTTCCTTACCCGCAATGGTCAGCGGCTGCGGAGTGCGGATGCCCGCCACCACGTCTTCCCCCTGCGCATTGACCAGATACTCGCCGTAATAGAGCTTCTCGCCGGTCGAGGGGTTGCGGGTAAACGCGACGCCGGTCGCGCAGTCCTCACCCATATTACCAAATACCATCGCCTGGACGTTGACCGCCGTGCCCCACTCAGCAGGAATATCGTGCAGGGCACGATAGG
>CAYMGS010000131.1:0-5778 GCA_964390025.1 uncultured Rickettsiales bacterium
ATCAGCAGGTCGGAGTGCCCGCCGATATATTTGGTGGCCGAGTGGATGGACACATCCACCCCAAACTCAAACGGTTTGAAATACAGCGGTGTCGCCCAGGTATTATCCACCATGGTGACAATATCATGCTCTTTCGCCACGCGTGTGATGGCTTCAATGTCCTGCATTTCAAACGTCAGGGAACCCGGCGCTTCCATATAGATCACGCGGGTATTCTCCTGTACCAGCTCCCGAATGCCGTCCCCGATCAGCGGGTCGTAATAGGTGGTTTCCACACCGTGACGGCTGAGTTCTTTATCACAGAAATTACGGGTGGGATCATAGACCGTATCAACCATCAACACATGGTCGCCAGCTTTCAGGAAAGCGCATAGCGCCATGGAAATAGCGGCCATGCCACAGCCGGTGGCCACAGAACCATGCGCTCCTTCCAGCTCGGCAATGCTGCGCTCCAGCGCCTGTGTGGCGGGGGTGCCATAACGCCCCTACGTGATCCCTTTAAAACGTCCCTCCATCGCCGCTTCAAACGCGTCGTAATTGGGCATAATCACCGTGGAGGTGCGAAATACCGGTGGGCTGACGCTGCCAAAACCATAGGTTTCTTCCGTGTTTTCACGGCCAAGCAGTGTAAGCAGGGTGTCGGGCTGGTAAGGCATAAGGCTACTGCGGTGTTTAAAATTCGCGCCAGGAGAGGCCAGCGATGACATGGCTCAGCCCTTCCTCGTCTGCCGCAAACGGTAACAGGCAGGCCCGGTATTTGACAATCTTATTCTTGTCATTAACGTATTTTCCTTCGTCGTCAAGCGGGGTGCGGGTAGCAGAGAGCTCCTCGATGCGTCCGGCAATCTTACCGCCACCAAATGCCCTGAGCGCCGGTCTGGTAGCCTCACGGCCTATCAGGTCGTTGCCAAATATCTCCACCAGATCATGTCCCACCGTCTGCACCCGGAAGCTCACTTTACCGCTGGCGGTTGGCTGGGCAACAAGCACCAGGCATTTTGGCCACAGGTCATCAATGGCCCCCTGATTGAATTGTGCAAAATGTGGGATAGGGGCGTCTTTGCGCAGCGTATCCCAATATTGCCGCAGGCGTGCGGTCATCCGTTTTTCATACATTCGTTCATCCTACGGTCAAAAGATGAATAAAGCGTTGCAGACAGGGGCTTGCGGCGTTATCTTACCCGCATGACACAGAGCAATGAAACACATGCCCATTACCCGACTGCTGAGGCCAACCCGGATTTCGTGAAGCTGGAAGATGAGATTCTGGCGTTTTGGAAGCGAGAGCAGGTCTTTGAAAAGTCAGTGGAAAAGAACCGTGATAAGGGCGATTATTATGTCTTTTACGATGGCCCGCCCTTTGCCAATGGCCTGCCGCATTATGGCCACTTGCTCACCGGCTATGTGAAAGACCTGATCGCACGTTATCAGACCATGCGCGGCAAGGTGGTGGAGCGCCGCTTCGGCTGGGACTGCCACGGCCTGCCGGCGGAAATGGGTGCGGAGAAGGAGCTGGGCATCTCAGGCCGTCAGGCGATCATCGAATACGGCATCGGCAAGTTTAATGACTATTGCCGCAATAACGTGATGCGCTACGCGTCCGAGTGGGAGCGCTACGTGGATCGTCAGGGCCGCTGGGTGGACTTCCAGAATGACTACAAAACGATGGACAGGGACTTCATGGAGTCCGTCATCTGGGCGTTTAGTGAATTATATAAAAAGGGTTTGATTTACGAGTCCTACCGGGTGATGCCCTATAGCTGGGCGGCGGAAACCCCACTCTCCAATTTCGAGACACGGCTGGATAACGCGACGCGGGAGAAGGAAGACAAGGCGATCACGGTGGCGTTTGAGTTGAATGAGGTGCCGAAGGCTCTAAAAGAAGAAATTGAAAAATTCAGGACTCATACAAATCCGCGTGGAGAATTTCTCAATCAACATATTTCTGCTAAAGCAAAATATTTCATTGTAGCTTGGACAACAACTCCTTGGACATTACCTAGCAACCTTGCTTTAGCGGTTTCAAAAGACCTTAACTACAAGCCCTTCTTCATCGATGGCAATGTATATATTGCTGTTCACAATTATTTTGATGCAGCGAAAGCAGTGCTTCAGATTTGGGATTCCACGGCAGACGAAGGAAAAGGTGCTGTTGGCACAACAACAATTGATTTGTATGGCAAAGACCTAATCGGCCTCACCTACAAACCGCTCTTTCCGTATTTCGCGCATTTGAAGGATAGCTCCCCCCTTGCGGGGGAGCACGACGCGCCGTGGCGCGTCGGTGGGGGGAAGACCAACTTCGCTACCGAAAAAGCGCAAGCCATGCGTAAAGAGCCCACCGAAGCGGAAAAGAAACTCTGGTCGGTTCTGAAAGGCGAACAGCTTGGCTATAAATTCCGCCGCCAGCAGCCTGTTGGTAATTACATCGTGGATTTCTACAATGCCGAGAAGCGGTTGGTCATCGAAGTCGATGGCGGTCAGCACGCAGAGAGCGCCAAGGATGATGAACGCACGGCATGGCTGGAGTCCCAAGGGCTGAAAGTGCTTCGGTTATGGAACAACGAAGTGCTGGAGAATTTGGAGGGTGTATTGGCGACGATTGCCGATGTGCTGAAAAACACCCCCCACGCGGTTTCTGACGAAACCGCCGCTCCCCCGCAAGGGGGGAGCAGTTCTGGCGCTTTCCGCATTCTGGACGGATCGGACTTCATCGAGGAAGGGTCGGGGACGGGTGTGGTGCACATGGCGCCCGGCTTTGGTGAGGATGACCAGCGGGTCTGTGAGGCCAACGGCATTTCCATCGTCTGCCCGGTGGACGATAAAGGCTGCTATACGGACGAGATTTTCGATTTAACCCCTCACCCCAACCCTCTCCCCTCGGGGGAGAGGGAGGCGACGGCGAATGCCGGAGCGGGTGAGGGGGCATTAAAACTAAAAGGTCTCAACGTCATCGCCGACACTAACAAAAGCGAAGATGAGCCTTACACGGACGCACAATTACACAAATACGGCCTCGCCAATCTGCGTATCATCCAGTACCTCAAGCAGACTGGCCAGCTCATCAAGCAGGAAGACTTTAAGCACAACTACCCGCATTGCTGGCGCACGGACACGCCGATCATCTACCGTGCGCTGCCCTCATGGTATGTGAAGGTAACGGACTATAAAGAGCGGGCGGTGGCGCTGAACCAGAACATCAACTGGATTCCCGGCCATACGCGTGACGGGGCGATGGGGCATATGCTGGCCTCGGCGCCGGACTGGTCGATCTCGCGCAACCGCTTCTGGGGCTGCCCGATCCCGGTATGGAAAAGCGATAATCCGGAGAATAAAAAAGAATATGTGTTTGGTTCAATTAAGGAACTTGAGGAGTTTTTTGGGCCACACAACCCCCACCTGTCCTCCCCCTCTAAGGGGGAGGAAAAAGGAGGGGGTGCATTCAGTATCAATGATCTTCACCGCCCGTTCATTGATGAACTCACTGCACCGGATCCTGAAGACCCCCGCTATACACTCCGCCGCGTGGAAGAAGTGCTGGATTGCTGGTTTGAATCCGGCTCCATGCCTTATGCGCAACTGCATTACCCGTTCGAGAACGCGGACAAATTCAAGGACAACTACCCCGGCGATTTCATCACCGAATATATCGGCCAGACGCGTGGCTGGTTCAACACGCTGATTATGCTGGCGACCGCGTTGTTTGAGCAGGAGCCATTCAAGAATTGCATCTGCCACGGGGTGGTGATTGATGAAGAAACCGGCCTGAAATACTCCAAGCGCCTGAAGAACTATAAAGACCCGATGGAGGTGTTCGATACGTTCGGTGCGGATGCGCTGCGCTGGCTGATGGTGTCATCGGGCGTGATGCGCGGGCATGACCTCGGTGTTGACCCCGAAGGCAAATTCATCCGTGACGTGGTACGCCTTAACATCAAGCCGATCTGGAACGCCTATAATTTCTTCACGCTCTACGCCAATGCCGATGGCATGAAGGCGGAGTTCTCCACCGACTCTGAAAACCTGATGGATCAGTACATCTTAGCCAAATGTCGGGCAATTGTGGATGGCATCCAGTCCTCACTGGATGCGTATGATACGCCGGGAGCGTGCAATGCCGTCACGCAGTTCGTTGAGGTGTTGAATAACTGGTATATCCGCCGTTGCCGCCCGCGTTTCTGGGCAGAGGAAATGAGTGACGACAAAAAAGCGGCCTATAACACCCTCTACACCGTGCTGCATACGCTCTGCCGTTCTGCCGCGCCGCTGCTGCCCTTTACGCTGGAAGCAGTATTCCGTGGACTGACGGGTGAGAAGGGAAGTGTGCATCTGGAAGAGTTTCCTGCGGAATTGGCTGAGTATAAGACGAAAGATACAAACCTTGCTCAGGCGATGGATTTTGTGCGCGATGTTTGTAATGCTGCACTTTCAGTACGCAATAAGACCAATATTCGCGTGCGCCAGCCGTTGCACTCGCTGAAAATTATTGCGGACATAGAAAGCCTGAAAGCTATGGTTAATAGCTCTGCTTCCAACTATTACGCCGACTTGATTCGAGATGAGACGAATATCAAGAATGTTGGTTTCAGTGGTGATGCAGATGATTTGACGAAGGCAGCGGAATTAAAACTCGCCGTGCATTTCCCGATTGTCGGTAAGCGCCTTCCTGCGATGATGAAGCAGATTATTCCCGCTTCAAAGAAAGGCGAATGGAAGAAGCTGGACGATGGCCGCCTGGAAATTGCGGGCGCGGTGCTGGAGCCGGAAGAATTTTCGCTGAAACTGGAACCGAAAGCTGAGTTGAATGAGTCTGCACAGCCCTTATCAACCAACGACGCACTCGTCGTCCTCGATTTAGAACTCACCCCCGAACTCATCGCCGAAGGCATGGCGCGGGATGTGGTGCGCATGGTGCAGGAGTCACGCAAGCAGGCAGACCTGCATGTCTCGGATAAAATTTCGCTGGTGATTACCGCACCGGAGAAGGTGGCCAAAGCCGTGGAAGTGGATGATAACCGGCGTTATATTGCCGAGCAGGTGCTGGCGGCTTCTATTGCCGTGGGGCAGGGTGGCGGCGAATTTTCCTTTGAACATGAACTGGAAGGTGAGAAGGTGGTGATTTCCTTCTCGAAGGTAGCGTGATGATGGAATCTGGAATCTGGAATCTGCAATTCTCGAACGACATAAAGGGAGGCCAGCAGGCCGACTCAGCCCTGAGCATGGCGGAGCCATTGCCCCATCGGAGGGCCAGCAGGCCCGCACGGGGGGCATTATAATATGGCATTGCGAACGAAAGTCGGGGTGATTGGAGCCGGGGCATGGGGTACGGCACTGGCCATCCTTGCAAACCGTGCCAGTAGCGAAGTCATGCTCTGGACGCGTAATGAAACGGTGTTGCGGAGTATCCGCGAACGCCGCATGAACGACGCGTACCTGCCGGATTGTTTTCTGGAACCGGCCATAACCGTGACAGAAGAATTATCGGAGTTGAGTGACTGCGACCTGCTGATCATCTCCACGCCGTCGCAGTCCGTGCGCACCGTGTGCATTGCGCTGTCTGATATTATTGCACCGGAGCTTCCCATTCTGCTCAGTAGTAAGGGGATCGAGCGCGGTTCACTGGCCCTGATGAGCGAGGTGGTAAGTGCCATCCTTCCGGCCAACCCGGTAGCAGTGATTTCCGGCCCTAATTTTGCCAAGGAAGCCGCGCAGGGACTGCCAACAGCCACCACACTTGCCTGCGCTGACCCGGTGCTCGGGGAACAGATTTCCTATGCC
>CAYMGS010000132.1:0-5617 GCA_964390025.1 uncultured Rickettsiales bacterium
AAGCAGCGATGAAGGCCGGGTTATATGAGCCTCAGCAGCCCGGTACGCAGATTGTCGATGGTAAAGGTGTTGAATATATCAATTTTCAAAATGGCAAAGCAACCCGCCGCTAGAGAATCGTTAGTACATTCTCCGGGGGACGACCCAGTGCGGCTTTATCTCCATGAATGACGACCGGCCGTTCGATCAGTCTGGGGTGCTCAGCCATCGCGGCAATCAGCTCAGCTTCCGACTTTGTGGTATCCTTTAGCCCCAGCTCCTTATATTCCGCCTCGCCTTTGCGCAGTAATTCGCGGGCAGAGATGTCCATTTTAGCTATAACAGCTCTTATCGCCGCCTGATCTGGCGGGGTTTCCAGATACTGAACGATCTTCGGGTGAATACCATGCTCTTCCAATAAGGCCAGCGTCTGGCGGGACTTGCTGCAGCGTGGGTTATGCCAGATCGTAATGTCTAACATGCCTAATAATCAATAGGATGCTGGTAGACAACCAGTAACGCCTCTGCGCCGGGGTTTTTATCGTAGATGCTGGCATTGGAGATATGGTTGAAGGTCACACCCAGCCGGTTGCCGGCCTCAAATTCGTAGGAGGCTTCAATGCCGGAGCGAAACTCGATGGCTCCACCCAGATCCTTGCCGCCGCCCTGATGGTAGGCGCCGACCATGAAGTTGGGAGTCAGCACGAACGGTGTATCGCCCAGATGAATGTCCCAGTTGACGCCACCATAGCCGTATACGTCCCCTTCTTCGGTGCTGTTGATACCAATGGTGGGGCGTAGACCCTTAAATACATCCGCGAAACGGTACTCTAAACCAAACTGTGCGTAATTTTTGTCGTCCAGCACGTCCTGCACGCCACCGTAAACGGCGACATGATGCCGCTCTGCCATGGCAGGTGACGTAACGGTTGCAGCAAGCAAGGAAACAGCAAGAAATCTATATTTCATATTTATCTATCCTTTATGATCTATCTCTGTATAGGAGAGTTCAGTTACAGAGTAAACCGACTAAACGCATGGTACGTTGATTCCGTGTGAGATACCTTGTTGACGTGACGTCGTAACCATAGGAGGCCCCATGCGTACTCAACAGGATGATCCCGTTCAGCAATATATTACGTCGATTTTCATTGAAAAAGACGACGTTAAAAGCAAGGCATGGGAGAAAGGTGAGCTGCTGCAGCCGGGCATGCAAATTGGCCCTGCAGAAGGTAAGCTGCTGTATGTGCTTGCAAAGCTCGTCCATGCTAAACGTATTTTGGAAATTGGTACGTTTGTCGGGTACTCAACCTTATGGCTGGCGGAAGCCCTGCCGGAAGAGGGCTCACTGATGACACTGGAATCGAACGACGATCATGCCAACCTTGCGGAACTGTTATTTAAGCAGGCGGGGATGGATGAAAAAATAGAGATTTGCAGAGGCCCGGCGCTGGAAACATTACGTGGTATGACCGAGGAAAATATTTTCGATTTGGTGTTCATTGATGCCAGCAAACGTGAATATGCACAGTATCTGGACAAGGTGGAGCCGATGGTGCGCCCGGGGGGGCTGATTATCGGCGATAACAGTTTGCTGTTCGGGGCAATGACCGGCGAGCCACGCCAGAAAGTATCCTGGGAGGCCAAAGAAGCGATGCAGGCATTTAATAAGCGGCTGGCTGATCCGAAAACATATGCCAGCATCCTGATTCCCACCGAAGAAGGCATGACGGTAGCGCAGAAACTGCCGTTTGTGGCAGAGGGCGGAAGTGTACAGGACGCGTTGAAGGACGGCCCGCTGCCCCCACCCGGCGATACACAGCAAATACTGTAGAAAAACGCCGGATTGCCACGAATCTGTCACATTCCTTGGCTATACTGACTGTTGGGCCGCTGGTTCAGTGGCTGGTAATCATGTGGAAATACTATGCGGTATCACTGGCAAGACAGCGAATCACTGATACAGGAAGTTGATATTCGTCCGCTGGGTAAGCGGATGGAAGGGGTTGTGTATGCGCCTGTGGGCGCTGATCCTGCGCATATGCGCAAGATCGCCACTTCACTGCGAGCCTCAGGTCTGACCGCACTCGCTGATGTAAAGGATAATCAGTATATCCTGCGCGTGGAAAAACTCGATAGCCCGGAGCCGCTGCTGGAAGCGCTGGCCCGTGCCGGTGCAGTGAAGGGTGAGCCGCAGACGGAATTAACCGAAGCGGATAATCAGAAAAAAGGGTTTGTACAATCATTTAAGGAAAACACGGTGCGCAGTGCCGGGTATTGCTACCTGCTGGGGGATGCGCTGATGATGGCCGCCGGTCTGGCACGTATGAAGGGCCTGTCCGGAGAGGCACGCAAGGGCGGTGTCAGCGAGCTGGCGACCGGGGCTTTGTGGTTTGTACCCAATGTAGGGCTGGTGGCTTTTGGTAAGAAAAATCCGGAAAAACAGACCGGCATCCTGATGCGCCGGGTGAAAGATTATCTGGATACACAAGGGGTGGACATACCCGCCGAAGACCAGCTGACCATTGACCATCTGGCGCGCAGCGACGGGCCGGTTGCCCGTATTATGGATTTTTTCTATGAGCACCCGACGGAAATTAACAATGCTGTGGAGGCCGTCGGGGGGCTGACCATGATGAAGGCCGGATATAATCAGCGCCCCGGTCTGGCGAAAGAAGGGCAGCGTGCTGACCCCAATTACTACAAGATGGCGGCAGGGCTGTGTGTTTTTGGTGGCATGGGTAGTAGTGTTGTTCTCAAAGAGAAGAAGAAACCGCTTCACCAGCAGGCGGCAGATGCCCGCGAGGCGGCAGGACAGGGTGATACCGCACACAAAGGATTTTTAGAGCGCAAGGCCGACTGGTTCCTGGAAAAACCCCTGCGTATTGCGGGGTGGGGTGCGTTTGCTAATAATGTGCTGAATATCGTTGGGGCGCAAACCTGGGAGAAGCCACGGGTCAAACAATTTATCGAAAATGAGTATGCACCAGAGAAAGCCCGGCTGCAGAGCGTTATGGATGCGACTGACCCGGCAAAATGGCGTGATAAAACCAGTGCGTCGGAAAAGCTGGCCGAGCTGGAAAATAAAAAAATCATGGCCAACAATTACGGATTGGCAGCCAACCTGAACCTGGGGACGGCAGCAGCCTTTATGTTGGCAAACGGCCTTTATTCCATGGCGTCCAAAGATACCAATACCGATATCAAAGCACTGGGCGGTCTGGATCAGGTCTACGCTATGACCGCGCATGTGATCGCCGCACAGCCGCAAGAGCATCACGGGGAGCTGGTTCAGCGCATGGCCGGATTCTTTTCCAATCAGCCGGATGTAGGAGATACGGCAGACAATATTGCCGCGACGTTGCGCGAGAAAGTGCGAGGCATGCATCAGAACCCCTGGACGGAGCGGATTGCTGCGACGAAAGCTGGCCAGGAATCCTCTGCCCATTTGTCAGTGTAGCACAATAATTTTTTAATATATTCAGGGGTATGATGGGCGTATGTCTGTACGCGGTCGCATAGCCCGGGCCATTCAGAAGGCCGATAAATCCTACTTCTTTGAGAATTACTCAAAGCAGGCGCAGGCTGTACTGCGTGCGCTGGAGAAAGATGGTTATACGATTGTGCCGCTCAACCCGACGGAAGAAATGATTCAGGCAGGCTCCGATGCCATTCTGCCCGGAAAAGTACGGCCCGAAGCACTGGCACGCATGGTGTTCGAAAGTATGGCAAAAGCGGCCAAAAAATAGGCGTTAAGCCTCCTGCTTACTTTCTCTGAACAATCTCAGGAAATCAATGGGTTCCAGCAGAAGCGGCGGGAAGCCACCATCACGCGAAACATCTGCCACCACGCGGCGGGCAAACGGATAGAGCAGAAATGCACAATCCACCAGCAGCAGCTGTTCCAGCTTGTCTTCCGGGATATTGGCAATAGCAAACAGACCACCATATGCCAGATCCACGATAAACAATGTGCGCTCACCCTGTGCCCGTACCGAGATATTCATGGTCAGCTCGAACATATCATCCTGAATCTTCTGGGCAGTCAGATCCACGTTCATATCCACCTTGGGGGGCTCGGCCTGACCGATCAGGCTGGCGGGCGCATGCGGGTTCTCAAATGACAGGTCTTTGATATACTGACCACGCATGGCAAAGCGCGGTGTGTCAGGGTTTGCAGCTTCTGCGTCGCTGCCGGGAATATTCTCTTCAGACATAATAACCTCACTCGTTTTCCCGTTTGTATAACAGACATCGCAGGCGGGTCATCAAAAAATTCTCAATTAATGGTTATCAAACCGGCAAAAAAGCGTATGATTGACTTGTAAACAGCGAATAACAGCTTACATAGACACGTATGCCGGCAGATATCATATTACTTGCAGCCATTGCAGCTTTCGTCCTCCTCAGGTTACGCAGTATCCTCGGGCAGAACGTAGGCCATGACCAGCCCCCTAATATGTCCGATGCGGTGAAGAAGGACGGGGAGCGTGTCATCCATCTGAAGCCGGTAGAACCGCAGATCAAGGATGTGACCCCGGAAACGGAACCTAAAGAACCATCCGGCACCTATAATGATGCCGTGGAAAAAGGCATTGCCGAAATCCACGCGATTGACCGGCAGTTTCAGATGAAGGAGTTTCTGGAAGGAGCCAAGGGGGCCTACGACATGGTGCATGAGGCGTTCCAGACGGATGATCGGGATACGCTTAAAGCGCTGCTGGCCAAAGACATCTACAAAGAATTTGCTGAAGAGCTGGACAAACGCCGTAAAGAAGGCGAACACACCACCGCGACGCTGGTTTCCATGCTGGAAGTGTCCCCTCTTGAGGTTGAAGTGGAAAAGAACAAGGGGCGTGTCAGCGTGGCCTTTACGACTGAGCAGATTTTTGTTCAGCGCGATAAGAATGGTGATGTGGTAGAAGGGTCTACCTCTGACATTCAGTCGATTGAAGATGAGTGGACGTTTGAGCGCGACCTGCGCTCCTCCAATCCCAACTGGACGATTATCGCGACGTAAGGCAGTGTCGGGCAGGCGTCCACATCCCGGATTACTGTGCCTGCTGGCGTTTCTGCCGGCTCTGATTCTCTCTTCGTGTCAGGCAGATTCTGCTGTATCGCTTCCACGGCTGGTACCGGTCTCGTGGGCATCGATTCCATTGGATGATGTTGAGAAACAGGTATTGCACGCTACCTATATTCCCCATCGCTGGGAAGGTGCTGAAACGCATTTTACCGGATATTATATTCCGTTGCTCAAGGCATCCCGCAGTAAGCAAGGCGCGTTTCGCTACCCTGCGTACCGTGTTCCACCTGACTTTGTTCCCGGTCAGCCATATCTGGAACGACGGGCCATAGAGCAGGGGGCACTTGCCGGACGTGGTCTGGAGTTGCTGTGGTTTGATGATCCGGTGATGCTGTTCTTCGCCCATGTGCAAGGCTCGGCTACCGTGCAGCTGGAAGACGGTTCGTATCAGCGGCTTGCCTACGCAGCCAAAAACGGTCAGCCGTATCATGCGATTGGGCGCACGCTGGTAGAACGTGGCGCACTGCGTCAGGACGAGGTTTCCATGCAGAGCATACGGGACTGGCTGTATGCACATCCTGAACACGCGATGGATGTGATGTGGAGCAATCC
>CAYMGS010000133.1:0-5357 GCA_964390025.1 uncultured Rickettsiales bacterium
CGACCCAGCCCTGAGCCCGTCTCATCTGCCGAGCAGGAGGCGAGGCGGGGAGACAAACAAAAAACTCAGGAGGCGCGAGCAGGGGCATTAAATACTAAAAAACCCCTCTCCTACAAACTCCAGTACGAACTCGAGCAACTGCCGGGGCGTATGGAGAAGATGGAAAAGGAACTGGCGGAGTTGCAGGAAAAGCTGGCGGATGCAGATTTTTATATGCAGGACGCGGAAGGGTTTGATAAAGCCACCCGTCGCTATGCCCGTCTGAAAGATGACCTTGCTAATGCTGAAGAACGCTGGCTGGAACTGGCGGAGATGAGTGGAAGTTAGGAAGTTATAATTTTCCCTTCACCAGTGCATCCACCACATCGGGGTTGAGGAGTGTGGAGATGTCGCCCAGCTTGCCGTAATCGGCTTCCGTTGTCACCTCTCCCGCGGCGATTTTGCGCAGGATACGCCGCATGATTTTACCGGAGCGCGTCTTGGGCAGCGCGGGGGTGAAGTGTAGTTTCTCCGGGCTGGCAATCGGGCCGATCAGTTCGCGCACCAGCTGGCGCAGTTCCGTGCGCAGCGCATCATCGCCTTCCATATTCGGCAGCAGGGTGACATACGCGTAAATCCCTTCGCCCTTGATCTCATGCGGGAAGCCGACCACCGCCGCTTCGGTGACTGCATCATGCTCGACCAGTGCGGATTCAATCTCCGCTGTGCCCAGCCGGTGGCCGGAGACGTTGAGTACATCATCCATGCGCCCGGCCACCCAGTAATAGCCGTCCTCATCGCAGTGGGCAGCATCGCCGGAGAAATAATAGCCGGGGAAGGTGGCAAAATAGGTTTCATAGAAACGCTGATGGTCGCCCCAGATGCTGCGCGCCTGCCCCGGCCATGAGTCTTTGATGCAGAGCGCCCCGTCTTCTTTTGCGCTAAGTTCCTTGCCTTCCACACTGAGGATGGCAGGCTGGATGCCAAAGAAAGGCAGGGTTGCCGAGCCGGGTTTGGCCTCGATGGCCCCGGGCAGTGGGGTGAGCAGGTGCCCGCCGGTTTCCGTCTGCCACCATGTATCGACAATGGCGCAGCGTTCCTCACCCACCACCTCGTGATACCAGCGCCAGGCTTCCGGGTTGATTGGTTCGCCGACCGTCCCGAGAATCCGCAAGGAACTGCGGTCAGTGCCGGTAACGTATTCCTTCCCTTCACGCTCCAGCATGCGGATGGCGGTGGGCGCGGTGTAAAAACTGTTGACCTTATGCTTTTCCACCACCTGCCAGAAGCGCGAGGCATCCGGGTAATTCGGCACGCCCTCAAACATCAGCGTGGTCGCGCCGCAGGCCAGTGGGCCGTAGAGAATATAGCTGTGACCGGTGACCCAGCCGACATCGGCCGTACACCAGTAAACTTCCCCTTCCTTATAGTCGAACACATATTTAAACGTCATCGCTGCATAGAGCAGGTACCCGGCGGAGGTGTGCATCAGGCCCTTGGGCTTCCCCGTAGAACCGGAGGTATAGAGCACAAAGAGCGGCTGCTCGGCATCAAAGCTCTGTGGCTCATGTTCAGGTGAGGCATCTGCTTCCATCTCATGCCACCAGTGATCGCGGCCTTCCTGCCAGTCCACCGCGCCACCCGTGCGCTTCACCACTAACACTTTCTCTACATGCTCTGCCTCACAGGCCTTATCAACATTGGCTTTCAGCGCAATTGGTTTGCCACCGCGCAGCCCTTCATCGGCGGTGATGACCAGCTTCGAGTCACAGTCTTCAATGCGTCCTTTCAGCGCGTTGGGGGAGAAGCCACCAAAGACGACTGAATGCACCGCGCCGATGCGTGCACAGGCCAGCATCGCAATCGCTGCTTCCGGGATCATCGGCATATAGATGGTGACGCGATCCCCCGCTTTCACACCGAGTTCCAGCAGCATGTTGGCGGCTTTACAGGTGCGGGTGTGTAGTTCCTTGTAGGTGATATGCAGCGCGTCTTCATCCGGGCTGTCCGGCTCCCAGATAATCGCCGTTTGGTCACCGCGTTTGCCCAGATGACGATCCAGACAGTTAGCCGCCACATTCAGCTTCGCCCCGTCAAACCACGTGATGTGCAGATCATTCTTGTTGAACGACGTATCTTTGACCGTTGTCCATTTCTGGGTGAAGTCCAGAAACATCTCCGCCTGCGCCCCCCAAAACGCCTCCGGGTCACGCACCGATTGCTCATACATCGCCCTGTAGGCTTCCGCGTCAATATGTGGGTTGGTAATGGCAGCGGGAATAGGGTAACGGCTGGGGTGATGGGGAGTGCTTACAGCAGGGGTGTTCATGGCATATTCCTCTTTAATATAAAAGATGTTGCTGCTATTTAAGCAGGGTATGAGCGAGGATGCAAACACCAGTCTTTTCCACTACACCACCGGCACGGGGTTGAAGGGCATTTTGCAAGACAAATGCCTTTGGGCGACGGATTTCCGCTTTACCAATGACGGGAGTGAGTTGAAGTATGCGGAAAAGGTGCTGGTAGAAGAGTTTAAGAAAGAAGTGCCAAAGCTTTTTGAGGCTCAGGGAAATGCCCCTCCAACTATGATAAAAGAAGCCTTTATCAAGATGGTCAATGAGGTTGGTTCGTTATTAGGTTTTAGCGATCTTGATGGTTCTTATGGCTGGCTGGCCCAGGAAACTGTATTGAAATACCATAACAAATTATTTTGTAAGTGTTATGAGGGTATTTATTTGACCAGCTTCTGCATCCATACAGATAGGGATATTTATCATGACGGCTTGTTAAGCCAATGGAAAGGATATGGAACATACGCCATTGAGTTTGACCGTGAGAAGCTAAAGTTGCTGAATAACAATAAGCATTTTGTCCATAGTCAAGTATATTACCCAACAAAAAACTCCCACGGATTAATACCAGATTGCATAGAAAGATTAAAAGAAAGCGTGCCTTTTATTTTTAAGTTCATGGCAGATGTTAATCTAAATGATGATCCTGAGGCGATGTTAGATGATTATAAAGCAACGCCGGAAATATCAAAAAAGATTGACCAATATGTTGAAGATTTTGCTTTGTGCAAAGCACTCATTAAACATCCTGGATTTCATGAGGAATGTGAGTATCGCTTTGTTGTGTTGAGTGCCGCTAAATCTGATAATAGAACAGCCGTTAAACACCGGGAAAAAAATGGAAAACTTATCCCCTACATCCAAATCTTTGACGGTGTTGGAGATGAATTTCTTGAAACCATCAAACGTATCACCGTTGGCCCGCATCGTGATAAAATGATACGCGCAGAAGGCGTGCGCAGTATGTTGGCCAGCCTTGGCATGAATGATGTTCCGGTTCACATTTCCGAGATTCCGTATTTGGGGCACTAGAAACCTCCGTCGTTCCTGCGACCCGCTGCGCCAGCGCTAGCGCGGCGAGAAGCAGGAACCTCTCTCACCATTTACACAAGCCGACAAAGAGATTCCCGCTTTCGCGGGAATGACGATTTAAGGAAAATACAAGGAACAGGAAGCGCGAACAGCACGTTCGCGCGAGCCATCAGCCCGCGAAGCGGTACGCCATCGGAGGGTCAGTAGACCCGCACGGGGCGTATAAAAATCACTTCATAAAGAAATACCCGCTCGTACTCAAGCCCACCGCGATGACAAAGATGCGGACGGCAGTGTGTGGGAGTTTCAGGGCGAGGCGTGCGCCATAATACCCGCCGAGCACGCTACCGACGATCAGGATCACCACTTCCGTCCACCAGACCATGCCACTACCGACAAAGGCGACAACAGCGGCGGTGTGAATAGCCGCGCCCAGAACTGTTTTCAGCCCGTTCATCGCATGGATGTTTTTCAGTCCTAAAATCTCCATCATCGATAGCATGAAGATGCCAATGCCTGCGCCGAAGAAACCGCCGTAAATTGACGTAAACAGATGCAGCCCTCCTGCAACCGCCCGACTGCCTTCTTCACCTTCCTGCCGGGCCGGTTGTTTAAACAGCCGGGTCAGGCTGTGCGCGATTTTCTTGCCATACGCAAACAGACCGGTTGCCAGCAGCAGTAACCATGGCACCAGAAATTCAAATTGCTCTTTAGGCGTGGTGAGCAGTAACTGTGCGCCGAGCCAACCACCAATGAGGCTGATGGGCAGGAGTATGGGTAGCAGGTGTTTGTATTCTGCGAGTTCCCTGCGGTAGCCGATGGCACTGGCCACCGCTCCCGGCCAGATACCGACCTTGCTGGTAGCGTTAGCAGCGATTGGCGGTACGCCGGTGAACATCAGTGCCGGGAAGGTGAACATCGTCCCACCGCCTGCCACCGCATTGAGCGCTCCGGCAAGGATGGCAGCAATGAGAAGGATGAGCGTGTGCAGGGAGAGAAGGTCCATGAGATGTTAATTGTCATGAAATGTGTTGGAAACGAGAAGCGCGGCCAGCAGGCCGGAGCAGGGGCATCATTAAATAACAAACTCCACACCCCGCCGTGCACAGGCAGCCTTCAGCGTGTTATGCAGCAGGCAGGCGATAGTCATGGGGCCGACGCCGCCGGGTACGGGAGTAATAGCCGAGGCCACCTTTTTGGCTTCCTCAAAATCGACATCGCCCACCAGTCTGGTTTTGCCTTCCGGCGCGTCCATGCGGTTAATGCCGACATCAATCACCACGGCCCCGGGTTTGATCCAGCTGCCTTTCACCATGTGCGGGCGACCGACGGCGGCCACCAGTATGTCCGCCTGCTTCGTGATGTCTTCAATATTCTGTGTGCGCGAATGCACCGTGGTCACCGTGCAGCTTTCATTCAGCAGCAGTGCTGCCATCGGCTTGCCAACGATGTTGGAACGGCCAATCACCACGGCATGTTTACCGCTCAGGCTTCCCAGTTGATCCTTGAGCATCATCAGGCAGCCCAGCGGTGTGCAGGGCACCAGCCCGTCCTGACCGGTGGCCAGCTTGCCAGTGTTGATGACATGAAAGCCGTCGACATCTTTCGCCGGGTCAATCGCATTAATCACAATGTCTTCATCTTTCTTGCGTGGCAGGGGAAGCTGCACCAGAATGCCGTCGACATCATCCCGCTTATTGAGTTCTTCCACTTTCGCTAAAATCTCCTCGCGCGTAGACGAGGCCGGCAGGTGGTAATCGAAGGACTGCATCCCGACTTCCACCGTCATTTTCTTCTTGTTGCGCACATACACTTCACTCGCCGGGTCATCACCGACCAGTACCACGGCAAGACCCGGCGTCAGACCGTGCTGCGCCTTTACCTGCGCCGTTGCCTTGGCCACTTTGCTGCGGACGTTGGTGGCAAATGCTTTGCCGTCGATGATAGAGGCACTCATGCAGGGACTCCCTTGCTGGTCGAATACTCAAAATGATA
>CAYMGS010000134.1:0-1612 GCA_964390025.1 uncultured Rickettsiales bacterium
GGGTTGCGCAGAAGATAACCATACTGCCACCCCCGATGCGATCAGCATCAGCAGTAAAGCAAAAGGCGTGGCAGAGGTATTACTGTGCTTCATTGACCACCTTGGGTTTATCTTCAATTCCCAGCCACAGGAAATTCACACGCGCACTGACCATGCGTGGTTCTTCTCCACGGCTGACACTCACATATACTTCATTTGTAATCTTGCGTTGTCGATTAATGTTGAAATCCGTGATTTTTAAAAACCCGGGCAACGTTTGCTGAGCGTCGTTGATAAACGAGAACACATGCAGATCCGACATGGCATCAAACTCTAAAATAGCCTCTGAGAAGGTTATCTGTGCGGTGGGGCGCTCAATATCCTTACCGCTCATGGCATCTTTAGGTGTGACGGTCATCGAGAGATTACTGATACGGTATTTTTTGCGCAGCGTATCAAAGATGTCGCGTGCCTGTTCGCGGTTAATCGAGAATGCTCCGCGCTCTTGTCTTCCCTTTAGCCGCCTGAATTCAGTGATAGAGCTGTTAACTATACCGTGTTTACGTTCCAGTTCGTCAATCTGGTTGGCCAGCGACCGTATGTTGCCTTTCAATTGACGTTGCTCTCTTTCCTCCGATTCAATCTCGCCAGTCACAAAATAGGTAATACCTGCAAGCACGGCAATAATAGCCAGCGCAATGGCTCCTTCTTTAAGAATACTTTTTTTAAGTTTCCGGTACTTTTGCATTATGGCTCCTCTCTCATGGCAAACTGGCGATGAGTCAGAGCCGGCAGATCACTGCGTTGACGGCCTTTTGGCTTAGCCTTAGCATTGCCATTTGCTTTAGGGCCACTAATGTTGATGTTGACGCGTATAATCTCACCGGGCGGTGGGCCTGCGCGCTGTGCCTGCAAGTCCTCAAAGTTGACTTTAAATTCGTCGGATGACGTATACGTGTTTGGCAGCTTGCTGTGTGTAATCTCGTAGTCAGGAAACGTTTCTTCAAATTGGGCAATAAAATCGCTGAACTTTTCCTGAAATGCTTCCCAGTTCTGCTCCATATACACCAGCTCAACACTTAGCGAAGCCTCAACCTTCTGGCCACTGGCAGAGTCCGTTGCCGGTGAAATCAGATTGCTGGTGTTCCAGCTAAATGACGAAACAAGGGATTGATCATCGATGAGCCCGCTTACGGATCTCACGACTTCCAGCAGAGTTTGCTGTTTCTCAGTGAGTAATTCGTGGAAAAAAAGCATGTCCACGACTTCGTCTGCATCAGCCGGAAGCTGTTTTGACTCTTCTTTTAATGCCCCAAGAGCCGTTTCTTTTGTGTGTTTCTCACGTTGCAAATTGCCGTTCTCACCAGAGATACCCTGAAGAGATATCATAGTGTAACCACCATAAGCCATCAGGCCCAGAACTGAAGCCGCCGCGGCAACGCGCATGCCATTATGCGCCAGCTCCAGCGTATTTACGCGCTTGGCGTAGTTAGATGTCAGACGCAGCCGGGTTTTTCTGGACTCTCCAAATGATGTCGCCAGCACAACATCACCGAAGCGATCACCAGAGAGAACGGCCTGCTTTAACCCAAGCAGCTCTGCTGTTTCAAACGGGGTGAGTATATGGGTATTC
>CAYMGS010000134.1:1622-4600 GCA_964390025.1 uncultured Rickettsiales bacterium
TGATTTCCTGCGCGACGATAATATATATATCAAGCCCTGCTTTTGGGTTGTATGAAAGTCGCTTCAGATACTCAATAGTATTAAGAACTTCCTGTTCCACGTTACCGGCAAGCACTTCAGGCTGAGATTCATTCATAGACTGTGTAAGACGCGTAAAAATAAGTTTTCCGTCTTTTAGTACAACCTGACGAAACCCTCCGATTTTGTTATGGCTGACCAGAATTTCCCATTCAGAAGCGTGTCCCCCCGCAGCACTCTTATCTGAAGTTGCCTTACCCTTGCTTAACTTTGGAATAGGTAATGAAAGGCTTTTTTTCTTCTTTTGCTTTTGTTCCTCATCCGGCGTCTCTGCTTTGGGGGCAGAAGCGTCTTCTGCCGGTTTGATCTCTTCCATGCTTTGAGGTGGAGGGGCATCCTGTGTAATCAAAATATTCTTGTCGGCAAGGGTCTCACCCAGCCGATGTATGAAAAGTTCTGCCTCTACCGGAACCAGATAAATACCGGAGAAATGGTTTGGCAGATCATAAATAATGTCGAGCCAGTTTTTTAGAACGTCGGAGTAGGAAAGCGATATAAGCAGGAAATTCCAGTCCTTGCGGCCTTCCTTTTCACGTCCCAGATTCAATGCACCTTTAATGTCTTCCTTGACAAAATCCCGATCCAGTCGGCGTTGTACCAGTTTGTTAAGTCCAAGCGGGGTTACGGGCGGCAATGCATGCCTCACATACGATTGATCCATCATATCAACCAGTACGGAGATGGGAGTGTTAGGGTGTGCTTTCAGCAGGTCTCTGAGGGCTAGTGTATGCTCCGGGTCGCTACTGGGAGCAAAAAGGCGACGCACGACCGCGCCTTTTTCCATGTATAAGAGAATGGCGCCCTCGTCGCCGATCATGAAGACAAAGCGCGAGCTAAACGAAGGAAGTATGTTGCCAATCAGCTTCATGGGGCCCTTAACGTGATTCTACTGCCAATATAGCGTATCATGCCAAAAAATCTATACAAGATATAGTAATTGGCGGTGCGGCGGCGCTTTTTTCTGCGTGGCTAGAAATCCATCTTGCTGAACGAGTCGTAGAGCGGACCAAACACCGCCGCAATGATCCAGAAAATCAGGCTTCCCATCACAATCATCAGGGCGGGCTGAATCAGACCAACGATCGAGTCTACGGCATCGTTAACTTCACGGTCATAGAAAAAGTTGATGTTCTCGAGCGCCTCGTTCAGATTACCGCTATCCTCACCTACTTTAAACATGCGGATAACAAGGTTGGGAAACTGACTGGACATCCTCAGCGAATCCGTCAGTTTATTACCCTCCGTTACGCTACGTTCTACCATTTCAATGGACTCTTTGATGGCCCGGTTGCCCGCAACATTCGCTCCAGCGCGCAAGGCATCCAGAATATCAATACCACTTCTGAACATAACACCAAAGAAATGTGCAAAGCGTGCCAGCGAAATCTTGCGCACCGTACTGCCAATCACCGGTATGCGTAGTGTTAGCTTGTCTATCGTATAGGCAAAGCCGTCTGAAAGCCGGTAAGATGTAATGAAAAGGAAAATGGACAGCGGTGGGCCAACAATGAAGACATACCAGTATTCGGCAAAGAATTCAGAAAAGTCGATCAGTAATTGGGTATGGAGCGGGATTTCAAACCCCTGTGCAATGATGAAATCTACCAGTTTAGGAACCACGTAGAGCATCATTAGTGTAATCACGGCAGTCAGTACGACCAGCAGGATGATCGGGTATGACATGGCCTTTTTGACTTTACGCTTCAGGTCGTTATTCCATTTCAGGTGGTTGGCCAGATTATGGAAGGATTCGCTGAGATTACCTGTTTTTTCACCGGCGGCAACCAGCCCGACAAACACGTCATTGAAAACAGTCGGGTGTTGTGCCATCGCCTCGGAGAGAATGGTTCCGGTCTTCACGGCCTCCGACACGCTGGTCAGAATGTCCTTAAACTTGGCAGACTCTGTAGCATCACGTGTATCAGCCAGTGCATCATGGATGGGCACGCCCGCCCGGTCGAGCTGTTCCATTTGCAGACAGAAAATGATCATGTCCTTGATCTTGACGCGGGAGAGAACCGAAGCCTTACGTTCTTTGACTTCCCGCCACCTTACAAGGTCAAGCCCTACCTCTTTCAGGCGCATCTCCAGGTCAAGCTCATGCTCGGCCATAATTTCGCCACGAATCTTGCGGCCTTTGTCGTTCAGAGCGGTATAGGAAAAATTGTACATAACACGATTATCTTGTGAATCTGCCTACAGTATAACGGTTTAGGCGTTAAGAAGAGGTTGACGTGAGATGCAATTGCTTAGAGGCGATCCGTCATGTCGATACGGCGAATCAGCTCATCGAGGTCAATGTCACCCTGCAATACTTTTTGAATGCCGTCTTCTGCCATAGGGATGAAACCATTATCGAGAGCATACTGCATCATCTGCATGCGCGAGGCATTGGAGGCAATCAGTTCGTCAAGCTGCGGATCAATCCGCATAATCTCAACGATGGCCGTTCGTCCTTTATATCCACGGTAATTACAATGCGCGCAGCCTTTGGCTTTAAACAAGGTTGGGGGCTCCTGCGGTGAGACGCCCAGAACCCTGCATTCTTCAGGGGTTGCCACATATTCCTCTTTGCATTCTTTGCATAATTTACGGGCGAGACGCTGTGCCATAGAACAAATCAGGTTGCCGGCAATCAGGTGCGAAGGGACGCCGATATCGTTCAGGCGGGGAATAGCGCCAAGCGCATCGTTTGTGTGCAGAGTGGTAAATACCTGGTGACCCGTCATAGCAGCACGGATGGCCATCAGCGCGGTTTCTTCATCCCGTACCTCACCAACGAAGATAATATCCGGATCCTGACGCATCAGGGATTTAATCCCCGTCAGGAAGTCAACCGTGCCTTCTTTTACATTTGTCTGGCGAATCATCGGGAGCTGGTATTCCACCGGGTCTTCCAG
>CAYMGS010000134.1:4610-5333 GCA_964390025.1 uncultured Rickettsiales bacterium
ACAGAATAGAGCGTGGTGGTTTTACCGGAACCGGTTGGCCCCGTAACGATCACGATGCCTTCCGGGCGTTTGAGCAATTTCTTCAGCATGGTCTGGTTATGGTCACTGAATCCCAGTTTCTCGAGCGCTACCAGTGACTTGGTTTTATCAAGCAGACGCAGAACGATGTTCTCACCATGTACCGTCGGCTGCGTTGCCACACGAAAGTCCACTTCACGGCCCATGATGGTAAAGGAAATACGACCGTCCTGCGGCATACGCGTTTCCGCAATGTTCATACCCGACATAATCTTGATCCGCACGGCAATCGCCGCCCAGTATGAACTGTGGAAACTACGGATTTGCTGGAGTTGCCCGTCAATACGATAACGCAGTCGCAGGAATGCATCTTCCGGCTCAAAGTGAATATCTGAAGCACCGAGCTTGATGGCGTCAATCAGCAGGGCATTCACAAGGCGCACTGTCGGGTTTACATAGCCTTCCTGGCTGCCATCCAGAATTTTCTCGATGCTGTTTTCGCGAATTCCGGTTTCAATCTCTTTCAAAATCCCATCAATAGAGACTTCGTAGCCGTAATACTGATCTACCAGTTCCTGAACTTCAGATTCCGTACAGAAGAGAGGGACAATGTTGGCATGCTTAGGCACATGGCGACGCGCCTGATCAATCGCGACAACATTGTAAATGTCAGCCATGGCCAGTTCTAACACATTGTCCTGATAA
>CAYMGS010000135.1:0-5269 GCA_964390025.1 uncultured Rickettsiales bacterium
AGCGACCGCAATTCAGTCCGGCAATATAGTCGCGCAGCTCATAGAGAATCTCGTCCATCTCGAAGACAGCGGTGATCGTCTCAATCAGGATGGTGGCCCGTACCGTGCCGTGAGGAATATTCAGTGCTTTCTCAGCGTAATCGAAGACTTCCGCCCAGAGCTGCGCTTCCTCTGCATGCTCCAGCTTGGGAATGTAGAAGTAAGGCCCTTTCCCCTGCTGTGCCAGATATTCCGCGCTATGGAAGAAATACAGGCCGAAATCAAACAGGGAACCGGAAATCGGCTTGCCATCAAACAGCACGTGCTTTTCCGGCAGATGCCACCCGCGTGGGCGTACGATCAGCGTCGCAATCTCGTCATTAAGCGTATACTGCTTGCCTTCCGGGGAGGTATATTCCAGCTCATGCCGGGCCGCTGCTTTCAGCGCAATCTGAGCTTCCACCACTTTTTCCCATGTCGGGGAGAGCGAATCTTCCGTATCCGCCATAAACACTTTGGCCCCGGAGTTCAGCGCATTGATAATCATCTTGGCTTCCGCCGGGCCGGTAATCTCCACCCGCCTGTCCTGCAATGGCTTCGGAATCGGGGCGACCTTCCAGTCTCCGTCACGAATATCCTGCGTTTCCGGACGAAAATCAGGCAACCACCCGTCATCGATCTTCGCCTGCACCTGTTTACGCTGTGCGAGCAGTGCCTCACGGCGAACAGAGAATCGTTCGACCAGTGCGGAAACGAATGCGAGCGCATCTTCCGTCAGAATCTCCGCATATTCCGGTGTTATCTCTCCGGTAACGGTCAGTTTGTTGTCGTTAATCGCGGCGGCGGCCTGTGTCATGCGTGCTACTCCTGTGTTAGGTGGGAGACCAGATTACCAATGCAGGGCGCATGTCGCAACCCTTGCCTGTTGCATCCTGACTCATGGCCGCTTACATATGGTCTATGCTGAAGCATTTCAAAACCTTGATGCGTTGTTTTTACCGTGCCGGCTATGTCGGCATTATCAAACACGACGCTATCGAGCATGCCGGCTATCTGACCTATATTTCCATGCTGGCGCTTTTTCCATTTCTGGTGTTGCTGGTCTATATCGCTGGCTGGCTGGGTCAGGGTGAGGCGGGCACCCAGTTCGTCGCGCTGGTCTTCGACCATCTGCCCCCACCCGCGGTTAATGCGATTAAACCACGGTTGATGGAGATTTCCGAGGCGCCTCCGCAGGGTCTGGTGACCGTTTCCGTACTGGGCGCTATATGGACGGCATCATCACTGGTGCAGGGGCTGCGCACGACACTGAATAACGCCTATCAGGTCAGCACCCCACCCGCTTACTGGTTGCGACGCACGATGAGCGTCATCCAGTTGCTTTTGTTCGTCTTCGTGGTGATCATTGCCATGTCGATGTTTGTCTTCACCCCCATCGTACTGGGTAAAATCGAGATTCTGCTCGGTGTGGATCTGGTGCAGGAGCAGGAGCTGGATATTGCTGACCTGATTCTCTCCTTCAGTGCCGTAGCCCTGTTTTTCGTGGTTGCACAACTCTATTACCTGCTGCCCAATATCAAGCAAACCCTGCTGGATGTCGTACCGGGCGCCGCCGTCACCGTGCTGCTGTGGGTCGGCTCCGCCTCTTTGTTTTCCTACTATCTGTCAAATGTCTGGCAGGTCAATCTCATCTACGGCTCACTGGGCGGCATTATCGCGTCTCTCGTTTTCTTCTTTATTATCAACCTATTCTTTATTCTCGGGGCAGAACTGAACTACCAGCTGCGGGTCAACTTCGGCAGCCCCCGCGTCGAAGAACGGGAACAGGGTGAACGGCCTTACCGGGAGAATGATTTGTCATAATGGTTTTGTGAATAGCACCACTTCTTCCCTTCCGAGTCGGTATTCTTTCAGGCAGGCTTTCGTCTAACATAGAGGAATCTGATTATGCCATTTGACGATGATCTGGATGCACTGCTCAATGAAGAAAACCTGCGCATGGAAGTATTTAGTGAAGAAATACGCCAGCAAATGCGTGCCTTAATGCGTGATATTGAGCAGGAATTCCAAGAGTTTCTGGAACAGGTGCTGGGGGAACAGATTGCCAGGTTTGAATCAGAAGCAGAGGCGATGTTCGCGCAGAGGGATATTCCTGTGCTCGGAGGCGAGGTGGCCGGGGGTATCAGCGATGTGATTGAAAGTGTATTCGGTCAAAACACTGATTCCCTGATTGGCAAGGCACTCGGTTCCGCCTTTGGTGCTGCTATGACCTCGGTGACTTCTGGCCGTGGCTTCAATCCCCGTTCAGTAGCAAGCGCAGGTGCGCGTAGCATTGGCAGAACACTGGGCAATAATGTGGTAAAAACCATTGGGTCTTCACGCCCGGACGCATCGCATATGCGCCTGAGCAGAGGGCAGCTATCTCACAATATAGCGGAAACCACCGCACGTGGGCCGCGCAACAGCTAGCCCATCCCCATCTCTTTTTGCTGGCTGTATCCCATGGCTTTGCACAACATAGGTTCAATCTCACCCATACCCGGCTGATCTCTGATCCAGCCCATCAGTTCCTGTGCATCACGGCGCGTTTCAAACGCTGCGCCGAACTGTTTGTAATGGGCATCGTAATGCTTATTGATCCGTTCGGAAAGTTTGGAAAACACTTCCTTATCAAGATTCGCCAGCAAATACGATGCTACCGCCAGCAACGGCATATGCTGCGCCTTTTCCCTCAGCACCAGCGCGGTTTCTGTCATGTCGGTGTCATCCATTTTTGAGAAACCACCTGTCATCTGGCTACTTCCCCGCCGCTCTTTCTGTATGCGAGGCATGATCTCGCCCACACTTTCCTCTTCCTGAAGCACTGTGGTCGCTGTACAGAGCGCAGCCGCCATCTTGAGCGCCCGTGCCGCCAGTAAATCCTTACTTACATTTCTCAGTGCAGATGCTTCCATTTTATCAAGTACACCTGGTGGCGGGTAACTGGTTGCGGCATCCATATTAAGTGTGACCGCATGAAATATCTGTGCTTCCCCCCCTTCCATTTTGTCTTTCAAATGCACATTAAATGATTCCCGCTTGAAAGCCCGGTCAAAGTAATCTGCAACGGTCTCCATCGGATGTCCGGCTTCATGATATAATTGTATACTGCCATCAAAGAATGTTGAAAAGTCTCTGGCAAAATCACTCACATCTATATTAGCTAGCTGCGATGCCCCCATCATAAAGGCATTCATTTCCTCGCTGTCCAGCTGCATGGCGCCGGGCAACAGGCGATTCGCCGCTTCGAATTTGCCTCTGAGCGCGTCCATTCTCTTCGGGCCATGGAAAGGCCGGGTGGCCTCAATCATCATCATCTCCGCCAACACATATTTCAGCGGTATTTTTTCCTGCACACCCTGCAATCCGGCATACACAGCGCTCAAATATTCGTTCTTGCCACTAAACTGGGTGAGTTTCTCTTTGGGATGCACATCAAAGAGGATTTGTGCCATCTTAATAATGGTACCCGCCTCACTTGTCGCATCAGGCGCACTGACTGCATAATCACTGGATGGACGGTCCACTGCTGCGGTCGGCACCACTCCCACTGATGGGTCACGTAATGTCCTGCCACAGGCATAATCCTCATCCACATGATACACAATGTCGTGATGCGCTCCGGCACGCATGATAACGGCCCGCACAATGTCTATAAGCTCGCTATCCAGCCCGTTCCTGCGCAGCGTTTCATCCAGACCCGGCAGATTCTCGTCCAGCGTCACATCTGCCGCATGTGAAATACGGTGAAAATGTTCCAGCGTATGAAATGTACGGCGCTCATTGATATCGGGGTCACCGGCCAGCTCAATTGTTTGAAACGTATCGTCCTTCGGCTCTCCCTGTAGCAGGAGGGTCGCGTTTCGTATCTCGTCACTATAGTTTGCAGGGAGATTGTTTTGATTAATGGCAGATGTACTCACACGGTCTCCTTAACCGGCCATTCTAACTAAGAGACTCATTTTTACCACTTTTTTACCGAGATGTAAAACGTTAACCAATAGCGCCATCCTGTCGTCTGGACTTGCTGGCACGTTCGCTGGCCGATTTAAGCTGGCCACAGGCAGCGAAAATATCCTGTCCACGCGGGGTGCGCACGGGGGAAGCATACCCGGCATCCAGCACAATATTGGCAAAACTACGGATGCGGTTATTCGATGAGCACTCATACGGTGCGCCCGGCCATGGATTAAAGGGGATCAGATTGACTTTTGCCGGGATGCCCTTGAGCATGCGCACCAGTTCCCGTGCTTCCGCGTCAGAATCATTGATGCCTCTGAGCATGACATATTCAAACGTAATCCGGCGCGAATTAGCCAGCGGCGCATATTCCCGGCACGCCTGCATCAGCTCTTTAAGCGGGTATTTGCGGTTAATCGGTACAATCTCATCACGCAGTTCGTCATTGACCGCATGCAGCGAAATCGCCAGATTCACGCCCAGTTCTTCCCCGCATCGCTTAATCTCAGGCACAATACCTGATGTCGATAAGGTAATACGACGCTTGGACAGTGCAAGACCCTGCCCGTCCATCACCACCTGCATGGCACGTGCCACATTCTCGTAATTATAGAGCGGCTCACCCATTCCCATCAGCACGATATTGGTAATCATTCGTCCGTCTTCCGGGGAAGGCCATTCACCGAGCTTGTCACGGGCCAGCATCATCTGACCGATGATTTCATCCGCACTCAGGTTACGCACCAGCCGTTGCGTACCCGTATGGCAGAAGGTACAGGTCAGCGTACATCCCACCTGTGAGGATATGCACAATGTGCCACGATCAGCATCAGGAATATATACCGTCTCGATCTGATTGCGGTCAGGAAATGAAAGCAGCCATTTCCGCGTACCGTCATCAGAAAGCAAGTCCTGATCGACGGTGGGACGCGCAATCATAAAATGCTCATCCAGTAATGTACGGGCGGCCTTGGCAATATTGGTCATCTGCATAAAATCGGTGACACCGAATTTATATATCCAGGTCCATAGCTGGGATGCACGAAACGGCTCAAGCCCTATCCCGGCAATAGCGGCTTTGAGCTCTTCCCGGTTCAGTCCGATCAGGTTGACTTTTCCGCTCTCACTCGCGGTTGTTTCGGCATGAAGCATCTGACGTGCCTGCGTTGTATTTATCCTGTCCGGCAGATACCGGCCTTACCTGCACAGCGCTTTCATTTTAGAACGTGCCGCCGTAAACCCGCTGAGGGAATAGGTGTCGGAGGAATAGGGTCCTTTTTGCGATGTACCC
>CAYMGS010000136.1:0-5184 GCA_964390025.1 uncultured Rickettsiales bacterium
AGGAACAGCCGATATGGAATATTCGCTTATTCGGCTGGATGCCGGATGGGCGGAGCGATACCGTGATCTCCGGCTACGCAGTCTCAAAGAGGAAGCCGTCTGGTTTTCCGCTACCTATGAAGAAGAATCCATCTGGCCGGTTGCCGAGTTTGAGCGCCGCTTAGAGAAGACCTTTACCGCCGGTGCCATCTGTGGCGAGGAACTGCTTGGCATGGTCACGCTGTTGCCCAATCCACTTGGCCAGATGAAGCATAAGGCCCGCATGGGTGCGTTTTACATGGCGCCGGAATATCGTGGGCATGGTGCCTCCAAAGAAATGT
The DNA here is from genome assembly GCA_964390025.1 of uncultured Rickettsiales bacterium. Taxonomy (GTDB): domain Bacteria; phylum Pseudomonadota; class Alphaproteobacteria; order Rickettsiales; family UBA998; genus CAYMGS01. Next base: position 321 of record CAYMGS010000136.1, read on the forward strand.
TGCGGTTTGTCCTGGACTATGCTCGAAATACCTACGAGCAGGTGACGGTGATGGTCTCGGCAGAGAACCCCCGAGCGCTGCAAATTTATACCTCGCTTGGGTTTGAGGTTTACGGCGTGGAACCCAGAGCCAATAAATATCACGGGGCATATCGTGACACCACGCTGATGGTTTTGTTCTTAAAGGGAAGAGAGTGACATATGACACAGAGAATTCGCACTGCCATCCTTGGGGCCAGCGGATATACCGGAGCGGAACTGTTGCGTCTCCTGCCGCGCCACCCGAATGTAGAGATTGCCGTCGTAACGGGTGATACGCAGGCGGGGCAGCCTATCGGCGCCGTATTTCCGCATCTCGCCCCCGCCGGGCTGCCGGATCTGGTGAGTGTCGATCAGGTGGATTTCGGCAGCATCGATATGGTGTTTTGCTGCCTGCCGCACGGCACGACGCAGGAAATCATCGCATCGTTGCCGGAGCGGGTACATATTGTTGATCTGTCAGCAGATTTTCGCCTCTATGATACCGCCACTTACGCTGAATGGTACGGCCATGAGCATCGTGCACCGGAGCTGCAAAAACAGGCGGTTTACGGCCTGAGTGAACATGCGCGCTCTGAGATTTCCATGGCCCGGCTGGTCGCCAACCCGGGCTGCTACCCCACCTGCACATTGCTGCCGCTGCTACCGCTGCTGGAACATGGTATGATCGGGGCGGATGAGCTGATTATCGATGCTAAATCCGGTGTCACAGGGGCGGGGCGTTCGCCGAAACGCGGGCTGCTCTACTCCGAAGTCAGCGAAGGTATGGCGCCCTATTCCGTGGGGGGGCATCGCCATATTCCGGAGATTGAACAGGCGCTGAGCATGGCGGCAGGCCATCCGGTGACGGTGAATTTTACGCCGCACCTGATTCCCATGCGCCGGGGGATGATCGCCACCATCTATACGCGCTGTACGGAGGGCAATTCGGCTTCCACCCTGCATAGCATGCTGGCCGATACCTACCGCCATGAGCCGTTTGTGCAGGTGTTACCCAGTGGGCAGACACCCTCCACCCATGCGGTACGTGGGGTGAATGCCTGCCAGATCGGAGTGTTTCCCGGGCGGCGTGAGGGTGATGTGATCATCGTCTCCGCCATCGATAACCTGATGAAAGGCGCGTCCGGTCAGGCAGTACAGAATATGAACATCATGTATGGCTGGCCGGAGACTACCGCACTGGAAGACGTGGCGGTGTTCCCGTAAGGCTTTACCTGATACGTATTGCGTACAAGCAATTCATATGATAGAATCTTTTAAATGTAAGGAAACGGAAAAAATATGGAATGAAATACGTTCCAGAAAATTTCCGGCAGATATTCAGAATCGGGCACTGCGGAAACTGAGTATGCTGGAGGTGGCATCTACTCTGGAAGATTTACGCGAACCGCCCAGCAATCATCTGGAGGGGCTTAAAGGTACGCGTAAAGGACAATACAGCATCCGTATCAACAAGCAGTGGCGTATCTGCTTCGTGTGGGACGAGGGAGACGCACTGGATGTTGAAATCGTGGACTATCACTAGGAAAAGATATGGCTGAACGACTTACTAACCCCCATCCCGGCGACATCCTGAAATATGAGTTTCTGGAAGAGATCGGTATGAGCCAGAACGCGCTGGCGAAAGCGCTCGGCGTGCCTGCCAACCGTATTCACGCGATTGTGAACGGTACGCGCGACATCACCGCCGACACGGATTTACGCCTGTGTAAATTTTTCCGTCTCTCGGAAGGCTATTTCCAGCGGCTGCAAATTCTCTACAACACCCGTGAAGCCAAACGTAAAATCGCCGCCCGCGTGGCAAAAATCAAGCCGTACCGTGAAGACGAGACACGGGCTGGGTTTTGATATAATATGTTGCCGCTGAGTAATTTTTCTAGCTTAGGAGTATTTATGTCGAATGAAAAACTGTCTGAAGCACAATGGGTAGGTGTAGTTGATGCCATACGAAAAATTAAAGCAACTCTGAGGGAGGTTAACGACTTTGAAGATAAAAATGATAAGCTCACCCCTGAAATTGAAAAATTATCCGAAGAGGTAGAAAAACAGGCATCTGAATTATATAATCTTATTATCGAAAAATATGAGATAAGTCTTCAGGAAGATGCACCGAATTATATTCGGGAAGAAATCGAAGATTTTTTTGATCTAATGGAAGCAGCTTAACAGTTTGTTTGTCGTTATGTCCCCCCTCATCCTCCCCTTCAAAGGCATCACCCCGACCATCCACTCCGAAGCATGGATCGCACCAGGGGCGACCATCATCGGCGATGTACATATCGGTGCAGAGACGAATGTCTGGTTTGGGTGTGTGATTCGTGGTGATGTCTGCCCGATTCGTATTGGTGAGCGCACCAACATTCAGGATGGGACAGTGGTACATGTCACCCGTAAGACCGGGCCGACAACCATTGGCTCCGGCATCACGATCGGCCATAGCGCCCTGATTCATGCCTGCGCGCTGGAAGATGACTGCTTTATCGGCATGCATGCCACGGTGATGGATCAGGCGGTGGTGGAGTCCGGCGGCATGCTGGCGGCGGGCGGTTTGCTCACGCCGGGCAAGCGCATTCCCACGGGTGAGTTATGGGCAGGCAACCCGGCAAAGCATTTCCGTGCGCTCAAACAGGAGGAAAAAGACTTCATCGCCATCTCCGCCGGGCATTACGTGAATCTGTCAAAAGACTACCAGTAATCAACGTTTTATAGCTTCCAAACGTCACAAAAGCTTCACACTATCCCGTGTGATTTGCGCTATCATGGATCATGAGGGCGCTGCGCCTAACGGACAGGGTATGCATAGACGATGCTGGACGATCTGAAACATTACGCCAAATATGCCGGGTTATGGCTGACAACCCGCGGCGTGGTGGCGCTTGCCGTTCTGCCGGCGGCGATTGGTATGGGGCTGGGTGCCTGGTCGATACCGCTGATTACCATGCCGATTGGTCTGGGGCTGGCCACCTACCTGACCTATGATCGCTCCAACTATCTGAAAAACCGGGTAAAGAACGCCTATAAGCTGGAGCTGGCGGCGACCTTAGAGAAAGATCCGAAAGAAGTCACGGTACAGGATTTAAGCGAAGTAGCACATGGAGATAAAGAAGCCGGGCTACCGGGTAACAAGATTCTTCATGAGCAGTTAGACCGCATCGACAAGCACCGTAATTTTTCCATGGTATCGACAGCCGCCGCCATCGGGCTGGCAGGTATTACGCTGGCGGCATTGCTGGGCGGTGGGTTTGAACATCTGCTGGAGCCGTTTGAAAATCTGGCGAATATGATTAACGGAAAAGTACCCGTGATTAGTAACACGGAAATTTTTGCCGCCGGTATGGCAGCCAGTGGTGTGAGCATCACCACAGATTATGCTCTTAGCCAGGTAGGGAATCATATATTCGGGCTGGATAAGAAAACGGCCTATGACATGATTCAGGATCTGAAAAAAGAACGGCGCGAGGGCAAGGACATTTCACCGGCGCAGGTGACATCGGTGATTCTGACGGCCAACCCCAAACTGAATAAACGTATAGAAAAAACCTACCATATGGCCTTTGCCGATATGGAGCCATGGCAGCAGGCTGACGTGATTGATGCCATGGATACGCAATACGGGATTCGTTCCCTGACCGAGAAAATCAACGCGGATCGTTTCAGCGCCAACGAAGTGGCCTTTGTGGCAGATGGTCAGATCTCCGGCCTGCCGGAACGTGACCCGCAGATTCATAAGCGGCGTGTGCAGATATTCCTGCCCGGTATTTTTGCGGGACGGGGGAGCCGTGAGACGACCCCACCCGTGGCCGCAACGGTGGAGGTTACGGAAAACGGAGAGGGGAAAGTGGTCGAAGCGCATACGGTCTCACGTCAGGACATGCAGGATAGCGAGAACCGAACCTCCTTTGTGGAGCGTTATGTCACTGAGAGTGCTATAGCAAAAGGGGAATCACGCACACATGTGGAGCGCCTGATGGATGAATTGCACTCAGAGCATAGCCGTGGCGCTTAAGCCTTACGTCTGTTTAACGTAGCTGCCGGGCGCGTCTTCAATCGCTTTGAGTTTGCCCGTGCCGGGGATACGCGCTTTCACCTTGCTCTTACTAAATTGTTGTAACCATGCTTCCCAGTGCGGCCACCATGAGCCTTGCGTCTCATGCGCCAGCTTTAGCCATGCATCCGGTGCTTCCGGCTGCTGGCGAGTTTCATGCGACCAGTAGCAATATTTCTTCTTTGCCGGCGGGTTGACCACGCCTGCCACATGCCCCGAAGCTGCGAGGGTAAACTGCACGGGGCCTTTGAATAAACGTGTGCCGGCATAGGTAGAACGCCACGGGGCGATGTGATCCTCCCGCGCGGAGAGGAAATAGGCAGGGGTACGCACGCGTCCCAGATCTACGGGCTCGCCGCCAATGGTCAGTGCACCGGGTTTTTTTAGCAAATTCTTCTGATACATATTGCGCAAATAGTAGCGATGCATGGAGGCGGGCATACGCGTGGCATCCGAATTCCAGTAGAGAATATCAAACGGGAAAGGCTCTTTGCCCAGCAGGTAGTTATTGACTACAAACGACCATATCAGATCATTGGCGCGCAGCATGTTAAACACATTCGCCATCTCGGACGCTTCCAGATAGCCCTTGTCGCTCATTTTCTTTTCCAAAATGGCCAGCTGTTCTTCCTCGATGAATGCCGCAAGCTCGCCGGGTTCGGTAAAATCCAGCATGGTAGTCAGGAAGGTGGCGGAAGCGATACGATCTGCCTGACCCTTGGCCTCCAGCCACGATAGCAGGATCGATGTAAGGGTGCCGCCCAGACAGTAACCGGTGATA
>CAYMGS010000137.1:0-1139 GCA_964390025.1 uncultured Rickettsiales bacterium
TGGGATCACCGCCGGTCGGGCGGCGAATCTCGATGAATTCTTCAATTTCCGGGTGACAGATCGGCATATAGACCGCTGAGGAACCACGGCGCAGCGAGCCCTGGGAAATCGCCAGTGTCAGGGAGTCCTGTACGCGCATGAACGGAATCACGCCGGAGGTTTTACCATTGCCGCGTACCCGCTCGCCAATAGAGCGCAGGTTGCCCCAGTAGCTGCCAATGCCGCCGCCACGAGCTGCCAGCCAGACATTTTCATTCCACAGTGAGACGATGCCGTTCAGGCTGTCCTGGGTTTCGTTCAGGAAGCAGGAAATCGGCATGCCACGGGTCGTGCCGCCGTTGGAGAGTACCGGGGTGGCGGGCATAAACCAGAGCTGGCTAATATAGTCATACAGGCGCTGTGCATGTTCCGCATCGTCGGCGAAAGCACTGGCGACGCGGGCAAACATGCCCTGAAAATCTTCGCCATCCAGCAGGTAACGATCTTGCAGGGTGGCCTTACCGAATTCGGTCAGCAGAGCATCCCGGGATGCATCTTTTGTAATAGGATATTTCGTTGTGTGTGCGCTCATTGTTGTCTCACTCCCGTTCAAAGCGGTGTTTTTACATTCTAATGACGCGCCGCGGCTTTTATTATGCTGTTTTGCCTGCACCGTAGATAGTTCCACGACGTTGTCTTCCTTCTGTAGCGCTTGCACGGGCATCCGCGAACTCCTTTTTGTATGCGGTTTCTTTAACGCTTTGATCTTTATGGCTTAAACCACAATGATCTGGAGCGGGACTTCCCATGCTAGCCAAACCACCCCACAAGATACAGTGTTTTTTCTTACCAATTCGGGAAAATTTTGATTGACTTCCCAACCCCCTTGTAAGTCCAAGGTTTTCCCTAATGGCCACTATATGTTGTTTGTTGTGGCGCTACAGCACCTATATATAGCCTTCGGTGACAGGGGGGTGTCAATACGTCGCCCGATAATTCCTGACCCAAAGGGTGTGTTTTTTCATTACTGTGCTCATCCACCCACGCATTATAGCGTATGAGTGGCAGAATTGCGAGGGTCACAGCAGTGTGGCATTCCGGTCTCGTTCTTCATGAAACCGTCATAGTGATGTGGTAGGGTGATGGGGTTGTTTTTAATT
>CAYMGS010000137.1:1149-5046 GCA_964390025.1 uncultured Rickettsiales bacterium
CACTCGCTCCGGCCTTAAGCCGACCGCTCGTGTAATACTGGCGCTCCGATGGCGCGGGGCTCAGGGCTGAGTCGCGCTACTGCGCTCCATTCTATGAGCTGGAAGGAATTTAAATTAATAGCGCGAACAGTACGTTCGCGCAGAGCCATCAGCCCGCGAAGCGGCGCGCCATCGGAGGGCCAGAAGGCCCGTACGGGGCGCATTGAAAGAAACCATGAGCTATAAACGACCGGAAAGCTTAAGCCGATTAACGACAGGGGTTGCCCAGCTGGCAACGCTTGGCGGTATTGTGTACGGTGCCGCGATGATGGTCTCGGGCGCGATGGGGCTGCCATTGATGCTGGATATCGGCACGGCATTGATGGGGCCGCTCGGACAGCTTGGTTCTGGCGTGATACTGAGCACGATCAGTGCTGCCGGATTTGCCAGCGCCCGTACGGCGGTCACGGCACGGCGTGCCAATGAAGCTCAGCTCTCCGCCATCCGGGAAGCGGAAAAAACCGGCGTGATGCCGGATACCAACCCCTACCGTCTGCTCTCAGCGGTACGGGAACGCAGCCCGCTGGTCACGTCTATTGCCAAGCTGGGCGGTGGCGCGATGGCTGTCGTCGGGGCGGTGGCCGGTGTGGCCGCGCTGATGGGCGGTCCGTCCTTTGTGTTGCCGGTGGCGCTGATGGTCATCGGGGTGAGCACGTATAAGGTGGGCCGTACGGCTGATGATGCACGGGAGTTTGCCGAGCAGCGCACCCGTGAAGCCAGCCGTGCCCTGCGCAACCTGACCCCGGCAACCGAATGGGCGCAGGCGCCGGAAGCCATGGTCGGTGTGCAGCGCACCTACCCCGCCGGGTACCATGCGCAGAAATATCTGGACGAACAGGCCGCCAAGGATGCAGCCTTGCTGGAGGATAGCCGGGGGCGGTGAGGGCAAGAAACTGGGTATGCTACAGTCATACATCGCAGTTTTTAAGAGGCCTGTCGTATTCCCCAATGTTCTGTTTCGTAGGTACTTTGTTCTGCTCTGGTTAAAGGTCGGGACGAGCAACCCTCACGAACAAAGAAGTCATCTCTTCCCTCGAAGGTAACGAATACAGGCTTACCGCTCTTCGCCACCTGAATGCGGCAAATGTCCATGTCATCGTATTTAGGGAAGCTGATCTTGATGTGAGAACTTAACCCGCCGCCAATAAATTTCTGGATAACTTCGATGAGGTGCAATTCAAAGCCATCCAGGTTCTTCTTGCTCAGTGTTTCAATATCATTGGTTAGGCCAAGAGCATTGGTGTTGTCATCTACACCAATGAATAAGTCTCCTCCTTCGCTATTAAGAAAGGCGGCAATCGCTTTCGCAATTACGAATTCCAGTTTTTTATTAACCGCCTTGGTATGCAGGTCATAGCGTAAGCTAGATTTGAACTCGACTTTACTGCTTTCACCGCCAAGAATGAGTTCGTTCACTTCTTCATTAACAGGTTCTTGATGGCTCAGATCAATGCGGGATTTCAGCTCTTTGTATATCTTCTTGGCACGCTCTTTCAGGAATACCTCGTAATCATTGCTCTCAATCCCAAAGTCTTTAAGATCAATGAAGTGAGAATTTAAGGCCTTATTAATATTGCTATTCTCTTCCTGAAAATCTCCGATGTAAATAGACGGAGCTTTTGCGCCAATTTTTCGCTTATTCAGTTGGTCGCTAACAAATGTGATATTCATTAAGCTATTACTATTGGCTGACGTTTTGTTCCTTTCCAAATATGCTTTGGGGAAGAAGTGATGATAATTCTTGCTGCTTGCTATTTTCAGCCATGAATTGTCCAGTTTCACCTTTCCATTATCTTGAAAATCCTTTGGTTCTTGGTAAGCAAGAAGACATAGTACGGCCTTGCAGAAGCTGTTTCCTGCGCTGAAATTCGTATCAATCAGGTCTTTCGGCGAATCCAGATTAATTTTAATTTCGCTATAATCAGGACGTTCATTGTTTAGTATTTTATCAATACGTTTAATATCCTGCGCCAGCCTAGATTCTGTAGAGCTTGAATATCTGTACGATAGAGACATTCTCCAGAAAAATTCTTCCAGATACTTCCGTTGAACGCCTTGGGGTTTGCTCTTGTTGTAATAAAAGAAATATGAAAATGGAACGAGTAGCGAGTCATAGGGAAGTAGCTGCGATACAGGAATACGATAAGTGGTCATGAAATAATCGATACCATCCTTTAATGCGGAAATAGCGTCGTCCCATGTATTAATAATATCTTGCTTGTTTAAGGAAAGAATAGTCTTGCGTTTACATTCCTTTGTTCGGCTTAATATCAGAGATAAAAGGCTGAGGATTACCGAATTTGAAACGCCCTCATAACCTACATTTTTAAGCTCTTTGATGAGTTTCTCCCATTTGACCTGCATATCAAATTGCTGAGCTTCATCGTAAGTTTTGGCAGACATTATCTCAAAGAGAGTAAGCGTCTGACCACCCGTGTTAATGCGGGTGAAAACTTCAATAGCAGAATCAATATCTTCTTTTCTCAGTACGACAGTTGAGAATTCATAGGTTTTGAACGCAGTGGAATAAGCATTAATTAGCTCTAACTCATCCTCCGAAAACTTCTCAGAGAGCTCTTTTGCCTTGCTGTAGCTGAAATTCAGCACCTCACACAATGAAATGTATTTCTCTCCAGCAGGTTCAGCCGTAATTACCTGATTGTCATTTTCGTCAACATCTTTGTCTAAATTTACGACTATATCGCTGTAATCAGTGACCCTCTTCTCCCCGGTCTTCTGAATTTGAGCGCCGAGATACGCGGCAAAAAGGGAGGTGATCCGTTGTTGGCCATCCAGTACATACTGCACTTTTGTGCCTTCAGGAGTATCGGGTATCTCCAGATCGCCAACATTTTTTATATCGTTAATTCGCTCATCCGTTTGCCAGAGTATGAATGTGCCAATAGGATAGCCTTTTAAAATGCTATCCAATAGCTTGGCTGTTTTATCGATGCTCCATACAAACTCACGCTGGAACTTAGGAATTTTGATAATGCCTTTTTGAATTTCTGAAATCAGGTCAGAATATTTTTTGGAATCTGGTTTTGGTTGTTCATAGTTCATCAAAGAGCCTCTGGATTGTATGGATGCTTCTCTTGCCATACTCTGGCCACGCGTAGCCCAAAGGGCAAACAGTTCCGCTACCGTTTTATATCGGTTTCGTAGCCTCAACCTCACAAAACGAAGCGATCGCTGATCTTGCGCAGAAAAACGATTATCCATCGTTTTTCCTGGCGCGATGGTGCGGTCGAGAAGACTCGAACTTCCACGGATTTATCATCCACAGCGACCTCAACGCTGCGCGTCTACCAGTTCCGCCACGACCGCACACAAGTTAGATAAGGAGGCTGATGTAGCAAATACTGGCGCCCGGGGCAAGCAGTGTTTATGATGCCGCCCTATGCCGGAATGGAAAACATCACCAGACCCTGTGGATTATGAAGAGGCCGTTGCGTTTATGGAAGCGCGGGTGGAAGCTATCAGAGTGGCAAGAGATCAGGGGCAGAAGGCGAAGGTACAAGAATCGCGGTCAGTAGACCGCGCCAGCCCTGAGCCTGTCTCATCTGCCGAGCAGGAGGCAAGGCGGGGAGACAATCATACTCACGAACTTATCTGGCTGCTGGAACATCCGCCGCTCTATACTGCCGGTACCAGTGCGCAGGGGGATGATTTACTTGATGCGATGGGCTTTCCCGTGTATCACACGGGTCGCGGCGGGCAATATACCTATCATGGGCCGGGCCAGCGCGTGGCGTATGTCATGCTGGATCTGAAACGACGTTACGCTCCCGCCGTGCCGGACCTGCGCGACTATGTGCAAGCGTTGGAACGCTGGCTGATCGCCACACTGGAGGCGTT
>CAYMGS010000138.1:0-1457 GCA_964390025.1 uncultured Rickettsiales bacterium
GACGCCATCCGGCGAGCGCCGTGGCCATGATGGATCGCATTATCCGCGCTGTGGAAGGTGACGAAAATTACTGGGATGAAATGTATGACCGCCGCAAGCATGCCATTGCCACCTCGGCCAATGCGCTTTGTGCGTCTGCCCGCGATATTGCCCGCCTGATGAAAGCCCGCGCCATTTTTGCCTTTACCCGCAGCGGCAGCACTGCCTTTGCGGCTGCTCGTGAGCGTTCGCGCTGCCCACTCTACGGCCTGACACCGGAAAAGGAAGCCGCACGTAAACTGGCGCTGGTCTGGGGCGTCACCCCTGTCCTCTCGCCGGACATTCCCGACTCCGACGAAATGCTGACCTGGGCAGAGACATATGCCAAAGAGACGCTGGGCATGCAGGAGGGCGAGCATATTATTGCGCTCGCCGGGACACCATTTGGCATCAAGGGCACCACCAATACACTCAAGATCATCAGCTTGTAGCAAGCAGTGTTGTGAAAAATCAAACGCCTGCGGCCAGTTTATCAGGTGTTTATCTTGCAATTACACGCATAATATTGTTCACTTATGTCTTACATGGGAGGACATATTGAAGTCATATTGCACGCAGGAGACGCTATGAAGATTGCCCATATCTCACCACTGTATGAAAGCGTCCCTCCCAAGTTATATGGTGGCACAGAGCGAATTGTCAGCTATCTCGTTGAAGAACAGGTCAGGCAGGGACATGACGTCACCTTATTTGCCAGTGGTGATTCTATGACCAGCGCCGCCCTCATCCCCTGTTCTCCTACCGCACTCCGGCTTGATAAGGACTGCGGGGACGACCTTGCACCCATGTTACTGATGATGCAGCATGTAGTGGACAGGGCAGATCAGTTTGACATCATCCATTCCCATGTAGACTATCTTGCCTACCCTTTCCTGCGCAAACATGCTCATAAAACCCTGCACACACAACATTTCCGCTTTGACTTCCCCGAGCGCGAGAAAATCTATGAATATTACACCGATGCACGACTGATCTCGATTTCCAACAGTCAGCGCACACCCATGCCACATCTGAACTGGCAGGGCACGGTCTATCACGGCCTGCCGGAGAACCTTTACCCCTTCTCCGCCGAGGCAACAGGCGGTTACCTCGCGTTTCTCGGGCGTATGGGGCCGGAGAAAGGCCCGGTACGCGCTATCGAGATTGCCAAGCAAAGTGGCATCCCGCTCAAAATGGCTGCCAAGATCGATGACTATAATACCGAGTATTATAAGAAAGAAGTGGAACCACTGCTGGATCACCCGCTGATTGAATATGTAGGAGAAATCAACGACTCCCAGAAAGCCGAATTTCTGGGTAATGCAGTCGCCACGCTCATGCCGATTGACTGGCCAGAGCCGTTCGGACTGGTGATTATTGAGTCCATGGCCTGCGGCACACCGGTGGTTGTGTCGGATGTGTCGTCATTGCCGGAAGTG
>CAYMGS010000138.1:1467-4997 GCA_964390025.1 uncultured Rickettsiales bacterium
CGTGGCCCCTTGGCTCCGTTCCGGAATTGCTGGATGACGGCGTCTCAGGCTACCATGTTACCTCGATTGAAGAAGGAGTGGAGGCTGTGAAAAAGGCACAAACTCTGGATCGTCAACGCATACGCGATACGTTTGTGCGCCGCTTCAGTGCACAGCGCATGTGTGAGGAATATCTGAAACATTATGAGCGTCTGCTTGATGAAAATCATGACGATGATACGCTGGAGGTTGACATTGCCCCTGAGATAGCGTCAAAAGCAAACTGGGCTGAAACTTCATTTAAAAACTGATATGCTGTCTCGATGACCTCTGAGAACGCGATGGATTATACGGAAAACGCGTCCACGCCCGTGCGGCTACAGGAAGTCCGTCCGCATACCCTCAAACAGCATGAAACCTTCGCCCTCTTCTCCCAGACCGGTGACTTCACCCCCGGTGAATGCAGCGCGGAAGGACTTTTTCATCAGGATACGCGCTTTCTGGCCTCACGGCAGATGTGGATCAATGAGCAGCAGCCGCTCCTTCTGTCCTCCGTGATTAATGACAACAACATTCTTCTGCATGTTGACCTTACCAACCCCAATATTTTTGACCGCAATGAAGTCAAAATTGCCAAGGACACCATCCATATCACCCGCTCCCTGTTCCTGTGGGACGGCAACTGCTACGAACGCATGCGTATCCATAATTATGATGATGTGCCGCATGACGTGACCATACACATCCGCTTTGACGCCGACTTCTCCGATCTGTTTGAAGTGCGTGGCGCGCGCCGGGCCAATAGCGGCAGTATCCGCAAATCCGTACAGCAACAGCATGCCGCGCTTACCTATAAGGGGCTGGATGGCCAATATCGCCACACACACCTCGCCTACGAACCGGCGCCGGATTCTATCACGGAGCGCGATGCCTATTTCTCCGTCACACTGGGGCCGGGAGAAGATCACAATATTTACTCCGTGATTCGCTGTATGGTGAATGAAGACGCGGAGAATCTGACCGTCTACCCTAACGTGCGGCGGGATTATTTCTCCTGCCTGCGTAAAGCCACACGTTCACTGAACAGCCTGAACCGCCACGCCGCCAGCGTGCATACGTCCAACAACCTCTTTAACGAGGTTATCTCCCGCGCCATGTCGGATGTATATATGCTGACCAGCCATATGGACGAAGGCCCCTACCCCTTTGCCGGTATTCCATGGTTTTCCGCCCCATTTGGGCGGGATGGCATCATTACCGCCATGCAGATGCTCTGGGTTGATCCAAAGATTGCCAAGGGCGTGCTGCGCTATCTGGCGGCACATCAGGCAAAAGAGCACAACGCCTTCGCCGATGCTGAGCCGGGAAAAATTCTTCACGAAACCCGTCAGGGGGAAATGGCCAACCTCAACGAAGTGCCATTTGGTCACTATTATGGCTCTGTCGATTCTACCCCGCTATTTCTGCTGCTGGCCGCTCGCTATTTCTGGCGCACACATGATCTCGGTACGCTGCATGAGCTATGGCCCAATATCGAGGCCGGACTGCGCTGGATCAACGAGCATGGAGACTGCGACGGTGACGGATTCGTGGAATACCAACGGCAGCTGAATTCCGGCCTGCTGAATCAATGCTGGAAAGATTCGCATGACTCCATCTTCCATGCGGATGGTGAACTGGCCGAAGGCCCGATTGCCGTGAGTGAGGTACAGGGTTACGTCTATGCCGCTAAAAAGGAACTGTCAAAAGTGGCGCATATTCTTGGCAAGCTGGCGCTGGCCGAGCAGCTGGAAGAAGAAGCAAATACGCTGGCCAAAAACTTTCAGAAAGCCTTTTGGGATGAAGAGCTGGGCTTTTATGTGCTGGCACTGGACGGTAAGAAGAAACCCTGCCGCGTGCGTGCTTCCAATGCAGGGCACATACTGTTCAGCGGGCTGGCAACCAATACGGAGGCCGAACTGGTCAGTATGCAGCTGATGCGCTCTGACTTCTTTACCGGCTGGGGCATCCGTACCATACCGCGCAACGAAAAGCGCTATAACCCGATCTCCTATCACAACGGTTCCGTCTGGCCGCATGACAACGCCATGATCGCGCTTGGCATGGCGCGTTACGGTGAACTGGATGCCTGCAAGCACCTGCTGACCTCGTTCTTTGAAGCGGCCCTGCATATGGAACATCGCCGCCTGCCGGAATTATTCTGTGGCTTCCATCGCCGCTCGCACCGTGACCCGGTACCCTACCCGGTTGCCTGCTCACCGCAGGCCTGGTCTGCGGCAGTCCCCTTCGCCCTGCTCATGGCGTGCCTTGGGCTGGAGTTTGACGCCGCCCGCGAGGAAATTCGCCTTAACAATCCACAATTGCCTGAGTTTCTGAATGAAATCACATTGCGCAATGTCACCATTGTCGACACTTCTGCGGATATTCACATCCATCGCTACGGAGAAAAAGTCTCGGTAAACGTACAGCATAAATCCGGTGGCGGAAAAGTCGTCGTCGCCCTCTGACATTGGCATTTATGCATTCTTTATACTTTCCGGCAGCGAACGATATATATGTTTGAAGCGCTCTCCCTTATGCTCACGGTATAGAATGACAGGAAAGTCATCACCCTCTTAACACTTGCACAATAATATTAACGGTGGAGGCACATATGCCTGCTCTTACCATACCCAAAATCCAGCCTAAAGGCCATACAGGCTGGTATCGCAATCCCAACGCTCAGACTGAACGTCCTGCTGCTTATAACCGTTTCCGTGAGATGGCGCACAGCGCACATGATGCCAGGCAATCCGTTACGCTAAGCGCAGGAGCATTACCGGGCAAACTGACGGGAGACACGATTCTCACTATACACCGCATGAATGATGAGACTCCTACTCAGCCACGCATGAGTACGGCTTACGGCATGCAGATCCGTCTGTAATTGATGGTGCATTGATACGCTCGGCTAACCGACGAATAGCAATTTTAGGGGAGCCCGGGCATGCTGATCTTACACATTCACAAAGGAGACTAACCATGGATATTTTACGCATTATTCTTTCTATTATTCTACCGCCCATTGGCGTGTTTATGCAGGTCGGCCTGACCAAACATTTCTGGATTAACATTGTATTGACGCTGCTGGGTTACATCCCGGGTATCGTTCACGCTCTCTATGTAATTCTGAGCACGCCGGATACGCGCACTGCTTAGTAATAGTGCGATCCGTTTTTTGACTAACAAATTTAAAGGAGATTTAATTATGACTAATACAGTAACTGCTACATTTAAAAATTATGCCGCTGCCCGTGAAGCCATTGTTGCTCTGGAGTCTGCCGGTATTCAGGAAGAACAGCTAAGCGCCGTTACCGCCGATAAAACGTTTGGCAACAGTTTTAACATGGATGAAAACACGAAAGCGCCGGAAGGTGCTGCCGCCGGTGCAGCCATTGGAGGCCTGACGGGTGCGCTGATAGCCGGTCTGACCTCGATTGGTACGGTTACGACGGCAGGTCTTGGTGTGTTTGCTGCTGGCCCCATGGTCGCTGCACTGGCAGGTGCCGGGG
>CAYMGS010000139.1:0-4962 GCA_964390025.1 uncultured Rickettsiales bacterium
AAGAAGCGCCGCATGCGCAGCAAGATCCGACACCGCAAGAAGTAAGCCCGGTCGGGACGGCCCCCCTCGGTCCGGTCCGGATTCCCCGAGTCGGCTCGGCCCGGCCACCGCTGCTTCACGATCCACTGACGATCGAGTCGCACCACCCCGACGATGGCGGTCGGGGTGGTTGCGCCTAGCCCCGCATGGATAAGTTGGCGCGCAATCTCCTCACAGCTTGCCAGTGCCATATAAAAGACCAGCGTGCAATCCGGGTCGGCCAGGCTTTTCCAGTCTAAATCAAGCTTTCCGTTATGTTGCCGGTGGCCTGTAATGTAGCGTACGCTGCTGGCCAGACCGCGATGCGTCAGAGGAATGCCTCCATAAGCCGAGCAGCCGGAAGCTGCCGAAATGCCGGGTACCACTTCAAAAGCGATCCCGTGTTGCCTGAGGTGGTCTGCTTCTTCACCTCCGCGTCCAAAGATGTATGGGTCGCCTCCCTTGAGGCGGACAACATGGCGGCGGTTGCGGCTCAGGCTGACGAGCGTCTGGTTGATCTCATCCTGCGTCATACTGTGTTTGCGGCAGGACTTCCCGGCAAAAATGCGGGCCGCCCCGGTGGGAATCAGGTTGAGTATATCTTCTGATACCAGCCGGTCATACACCACTGCATCTGCCTGAGAGATGAGTCTGTGGGCTTTAACGGTGAGGAGCTCAGGGTCCCCCGGACCCGCTCCAATGATATAAACACAAGGGCTGGACATCGTGATTGCTATCGTATATATGCTGCTCAGTCTGTATATTACATACTAATTTTGGCTTTTCAAACTAATTCACAAAATATATAATATAATTTATATTAACACACATAGAAAGTGTGCATAATGACTGATAGCGCATCTGTTAAACTGACATCGCAAGAGCATCTGAAGCGGGGAAGCGGCAAGCTGCGTGGTGATATTGCCGCTGAGCTTGCGGATGATAATGCGTTTGTATCGGACGATACCTATGAATTACTGAAATTTCATGGTTCGTATCAGGGGTATAATCGCGATACGGCGACCGCACGTAAAAAACAGGGGCTGGATAAGGAATGGGAATTCATGTTGCGCCTGAAGCTTCCTGCGGGGCGTTTGACGGCTGGTCAGTATCTTGCGCTGGACAAGCTGAGTGATACGCTGGCCAATGGCACGCTGCGTATCACCACTCGTCAGTCGATCCAGTATCATAATATCCTTAAACCTGACCTCAAGCCGCTGGTGCGTGGTATCTGTGACGAATTGCTCTCGACGCTGGGCGGGTGTGGGGATGTGGTGCGTAATGTAGTGACGTCACCTGCGCCGTATGCCACGCCGCAACATAAGCGACTGCTTGAAGATGCGTATGCCATCGCACGTGCAATGACGCCACGCACGGAATCGTATGTCGATATCTGGCTGGACGGCGAGAATGTCACGAACGAATTTACCGATGGCCGGGAAAACTGGGTTCCGGAGCGCACGGAAGAAGAGGGAGCAGACCCGCTCTACGGTTCCACCTACATGCCGCGTAAATTTAAAATTGCGCTGACCATACCCGAGGATAATTGTATGGATATCCTGACCAACGATCTGGCGTTTATCGCGCTGTGGGAAGAGGGTGTGCTGAAGGGCTATAATGTGTATCTTGGTGGCGGTCTGGGTATGACCCATAATAAGCCTGCCACATACCCCCGCCTTGCTTCACCTGTCTGCTTTATCGAACCGGGTGATCTGGTGGAGGCGGCCAAAGCGGTAGTGCAGATACAGCGCGATTACGGCGACCGCACGGACCGTAAGCATGCGCGCCTGAAATATGTCATGGATGAGCAGCCGGAAGGCTGGGCGAAGGCTGAGATGGAAAAGCGTCTTGGAAAGGCGCTGGAGGATATACGGAATATGCCGCCGCTACAGGTGCCGGATCATTTGGGCTGGCATGCGCAGGGGGATGGTAAATGGTTCCTCGGTGTGCCCATACCGGACGGGCGCATCCGTGCCTATGATGAAGAGCATTATAATGCTGATATCCGCAGTGGTTTGCGTGAAGTGATCGGCCATTACGGCATGCCTGTAATCCTAATGCCAGATAATAATATTATCTTATATAATATTGAAGAAAATGATAAAAATGGCATTGAATCTGTTTTACGATCGTTCAGTATTCCTCTGCTTCCCGACATCAGTCAGCTGCGCCGGGACTTCCTGGCCTGTGTGGCGTTACCGACCTGCGGTAAGGCGCTGGCGGAGGGAGAACGCGTGTCGTTGCCGCTGATCGCGGAATTTGAGTCATTGTTTGCGCGCTATGGTGTAGAAAAAGAGCGTATTGCGGTACGCCTGACCGGGTGTCCGAACGGGTGTGCGCGCCCTTATGTCGGAGACATTGGCATTGTGGGTCGCATGCCGGGGCATTACGCCTTATATATTGGTGGAGATTATGCCTGTACCCGGCTGAATGAAAAAGTGTTTGATCGCATTCCGCAAGAGCATTTGAAGACGGCGCTTGAGCCGATGATCGCGCTTTACGCGAAGGAACGGCAGCAGGATGAAGGGTTTGGTGATTTCTGTGTGCGCTACGGTGTGCAGAGAGTAAAGCAGGTGGTGCTGGATGCATTCGGCGCCGAGTATAAATGGGCAGCGTGAGGGCATTATGTTTCCGGTATTTCTCGATGTGAAGAATCTTAAAATCCTGTTGGTTGGGCAGGGTGACGCAGCGCGTAATCGCCTCAAACAATTACGCGAATATGGCGCAGATAATATATTTTTCTATGACAAAGCGCCAAATCCTGAAGTGATGCTTGAGTCAAATCTGGTGCTGGTGGTCGGCATTGAGCCGGAAGAGGCGCATCGCATAGCGGAGATGGCACGCGGTATGGGTAAGCTGGTCAATGTGGAAGATGATATTCCGTATTGCGATTTCTTCTATGCCAGCACCTTCAAACGCGGTGACTTCAGTGTGGCGGTGGGTACGAATGGCCGAAGCCCCACGCTGGCACGTTCGGTGCGGGCTTATCTGGAAGAGGTGTTTGATGAGCGCTGGGAAGAATGGCTCGACCGTCTGGCCATTGCACGTGACGAATGGCGGGAAGAAGGGGATGATATGAAAACGGTTGGCGATAAAACCCGGACAATGATCATAGAAAAAGACATGCAGCCGATTGCGGGCTTCCTGGTGAAAGAAGGGGGCACCGAGTGAGTGCAGCAGAACAGTCCGGCGCGCGTCAATTGTCGCTGACGCGCTTGCAGGCGTTTTACAGTGGGCTGGAGCCACAAGCTTTGCTGCGTGTCATGATACAGCATGAATTCAGGGAAGAGATCGCCATGCTCTCGTCCTTTGGTGCGGATTCTGCGTTATTGCTGGCGATGGTGGCTGATGTCAGTCCTGATGTGCCGATATTATTTCTGGAGACGGGCAAGCATTTCCCTGAGACGCTGGAATATGTGGAGCAGATACGTGCGCTACTGGGGTTAACCAGCCTCATTATGCTGCGTCCCCGCGAGGAAATGGTAGAGCGCATCGATGCGGAAGGTGATTTGTGGAAGCATCAGCCTAACCGTTGCTGCTGGATGCGGAAGGTGGAGCCGTTGCAGCGCGGGCTGGATGAGGGAAACTACGCGGCCCTCATTACCGGGCGCAAGCGCTACCAGACGGAAAACCGTAAGCAGATGGACCCGATTGAAATGGGAGAAGACGGGCGATTTCGTATTAACCCGCTGGCGGATTTTACCCGTGAGGACATTAACCGTGAGATGGAGCGCCGCAATTTGCCGCAGCATCCGCTGGTGGCAAAGGGCTACCCCTCGATTGGCTGTGCCCCCTGCACCAGCCCTGTGAAAGCAGGGCAGGATGAACGCGCCGGACGCTGGCAGCATACGGCAGTCTTCCCCGGTGCCAAAAAAAGCGAATGCGGTATTCACGTGTCATCGTCGGCTGATGCCGACTCTGCCTGGGGGATTTAGGGGCGCGATTCTTTAGAATGCTGCTTTCTCATGGCATCTGCGGCTGCATTTGGCTAATAATCAATCCCTATGAATAGCATATCATCCTGTATAAACCGCGTTCAGACAGCAGTGCAGCGGGCACTGGAGCGCTACTGCGGGCTCAGGGTCATGGGGCGGTCTGTTGCGGGTTTTATCGAACATAAAGACGGTTTGATCGCCGGGGCGCTGGCTTATAAATGTCTGCTGGCCCTGTTCCCGTTTCTTGTATTTCTCAGTGCGCTGAAAGGGCTGTATGGCGAAGTACCGGAACTGCGTCAGGCAGTGTGGGAACTGATGCGGATGCTGCCTTCCGAGGTGGCCGCGACCATCGAGCCGGTGGTGGAAGAGGTAATGACTATCCGCGAGGGCGGGCTGCTGACGCTGGGGTTACTGGGAACTGTCTGGGTGCTGATGCTGGCCGTGGATACGTTCCGTGATGCGCTGAATATGATTATTCGTGCGAAGGAACGCCGCCCGTTGATGCACCGTCTTCTACAAAGCCTCGGCTTTGTGCTGGCACTGGTGGTAAGCCTGTTCGTGGTTTCTTTTGCCATTGTGCTGGGGCCGGTAGCCTATGATGTGGCAATTCATTGGCTGGGCGCGCCGGAGGAAATGGTCTGGTTGTGGAACCTGCTGCGCTACACGGTGGCGATGATCGTGCTGGTGCAGACGCTGCGCCTGGTTTACTTTTTTCTGCCTGCTGCTCATCTGCGCTGGCGGGATACACGCGAAGGCGGTCTGGTCGCTGCTGTCCTCTGGGTATTGCTCGCCAGCCTGTTCTCGCTCTATCTGTCTCAGGCGGGGGACTACAGCATTACGTACGGCAGTCTGGCTGGGGTGATTATTTCCATGCTGTTTTTCCAGTTCAGTGCCATGATCTTCCTGTTTGGCGCCGAAGTGGTGTCCGCCGTGCGTCAGGAGCATGAAACATCAAAGGATGAAGAAGGGGCATAAGAGTGGCGATCCCTGCAGGATTCGAACCTGCGAC
>CAYMGS010000140.1:0-4119 GCA_964390025.1 uncultured Rickettsiales bacterium
TCATGCGTATCGGCAGAGACTCATTACGCATGGTACGGATTTGTACCGGCGAGGTATGAGTTCTCAATACGTATTGATCCCCCTCTTCCGTTCCCCCCTCAGTAGCTTCCTTTATGTAGAACGTATCATGCATCTGGCGGGCGGGATGCGAAGGCGGAATGTTCAGTGCCCCGAAATTATGCTCATCATCTTCAATGAGCGGGCCGGTACGCACGGAAAATCCCATAGCACCGAGAATATCGACGATTTCATCCATCACCTGCGTAATGGGGTGCAGCGCCCCTTCAGCCTGTGCGCGTGCTGGCAGGGTGACGTCAATACGCTCAGATGCCAGCTTTGCTGCTTCGGCTTCTGCTTCCAATGCCACTTTGCGAGCTGTGATGGCCTCATCTGCCGCACGGCGCAGTTCATTCAGTGCCTTACCCAGCGTCTGCCGTTCTTCCGGGCTGGCTTTGCCAAGCTGCTTGAGTTGCAGGGTAATCTCACCGTTTTTACCGAGCAGGGCGACACGCACTTCATCCAGCGCACGCAGATCAGCAGCAGCGGCGATGCGCTCGCGCACCTGCTCAATGGTCAGCGGTGAGGATTGCTGTACGTCTGTAACCGGCTCTTGCTCCGGGTGGGCCATGCCTTCCCCCGAATACTGTTACGCGCTTTGCTTCAGGCCTTCTTTAGCCTTACCTGCCAGTTCCTTGAACGCTGCCGGCTCATGAATAGCCAGATCAGACAAGATCTTGCGATCAAGCTCAATGCCGACCTTGTTCAGGCCACCCATGAACTGCGAGTAGGTCAGGCCATGCTCACGGGCACCGGCATTGATCCGCTGAATCCACAGGCTGCGGAAATTACGCTTCTTAGCGCGGCGATCGCGATACGCATATTGCAGGCCTTTTTCCAGACGGTTAACGGCTGTTTTGTAACAGTTCTTGGCGCGACCACGGTATCCCTTGGTCTGCTTCAGCACTTTTTTATGGCGATTATGGGATTGCACTCCCCATGTTGTACGAGACATATCTTTACTCCCTGATCCTTACTTAGCCGTACGGCATATATTTTTTAACGATACGCGCATCCGCATCAGACAGCACGGTCGTGCCTCGCTGGTTACGGATAAACTTGTTGGAGCGCTTGACCATCCCGTGGCGTTTACCCGCCTGGTTAGCCTTCACTTTACCGCTCCCGGTCAGGGAAAAGCGCTTTTTCACGCCGGATTTGGTTTTCAGCTTTGGCATTTTTTCATCCTTATAAATACGGTGTTTACTCAGCAGCCAAGGCATGCCAATCGCCCGGCCACTCCAAAAAAGAAGCGCTTTATACCGCTAACCCCACTCTTTTGCAAGTAACTTATGCCGGGCACATAATTTATATTGCCCCTTTATTCTAAAGAAAGTAGCCTGCTTTCACTTGCAAACCGTGTAGAATACCCTATATAATTGGTTGGGTATTAAACCGTCATGTAGTTATCACAGGAGGACATACATGCAATTTCAACCGTTTAACCAGCAGGCGCAAAGCCAGACTTCAACGGCGACCTATGATGAGGGCCTGCGTTCTTACATGCTGGGTGTCTATAATTATATGGCCAGCGCTATTTTGCTCACCGGGCTGGTGGCCTGGTTTATTGCGCAGGCTTCCGTCGCGCCAACCGCTGATGGTGGTCTGGCACTGACCGCACTTGGCAGTGCTCTGCTCGCCTCCCCGCTGAAATGGGTCGTGATGCTGGCACCGCTGGGCATGGTTATTTTTCTAAGTGCCCGGCTTCATAAAATGAGCCAGACCAGCGCACAAATAAGCTTCTG
Source organism: uncultured Rickettsiales bacterium (assembly GCA_964390025.1). Lineage (GTDB taxonomy): Bacteria > Pseudomonadota > Alphaproteobacteria > Rickettsiales > UBA998 > CAYMGS01. The sequence goes on from CAYMGS010000140.1 coordinate 1,800, forward strand.
GGGCTTTGCCACGCTGATGGGCCTGTCACTATCAACCATCTTTCTGGCGTACACCGGGGAAAGCATCGCGCGGGTCTTCTTTATTACCGCCGGTACGTTCGGGGCGATGAGCATCTACGGCTATACCACCAAGCGCGACCTGACCGGCTGGGGCTCGTTCCTGTTTATGGGAGTGATCGGCATTATCATTGCCAGTCTGGTCAATATCTTCTTCCTGGAGAGCAGCGCACTGCAAATGGCTATCTCGGTGATTGGTGTACTGCTGTTCGTTGGCCTGACCGCCTATGATACGCAGCGCATCAAAAACACCTATTACCAGATTGCAGGGCATGGTGAAGCCATGGCAAAAGCGACGATTATGGGCGCACTCAGCCTGTATCTCGACTTTATCAACCTGTTTATCATGCTGATTCAGTTGTTTGGCCAGAACCGCTAATCAGCTGTAATCATATACCTACAGAAAGCCCGGCCCTCGCGCCGGGCTTTTTTGTCATTAGATAAAATTTTAAATATTGCCCAGCGGGTTAGATGCCAGTATTGTGGTTATATGTAACCGCTTTGAATGCGATAGCGAAGAGCCATGTAACGGCTTTGATGAATAACCAGATAGCAGGCAGGTAGGCCAGCAAAGATGCAAGCAGTCGGCAACAATCTATCCCTCAATCAATTCCTGGCATCTGCTGCCAATCAGCAGGCAGTGCAGCAATTCCGTGCGCAGGATGCCGCTATTCGTGGTGAAGCGGCTAAGAAAGCCGCCGCTGCCGGGGCCGGTGCATCTGTGGTCACCAATCTGAAATATTCGGTAGGACCGGACGGTCAGCTCTATGCCACCGGCGGTACGGTCTCCACCTCCCGCAAAGTACAGGGCAATGAGTATACCGGACAGGTCTCGGGCTATACGTCCGATGCACAAAATGACAACCGGCAACAGATTGCTAGCGGCCCGCAGCGTCAGGCCCGTTTTGGCGATTTTCTGCCACCGCAGGTGGCGATCAGCCCGCTGCAATTCGCCCAGCTACAGGAAGAACGCGACAATGACGGGCTGGCACAGGCACGCCTCCAACAGGCCGACGCCGCCGTGCGCGGGCATGAGCGTCAGCATTTCTTTGCCGCCGGAGGTCTGGTGGAAGGACTGCCGCAATATCAGTATGCGGTGGGGCCGGATGGTCAGCTCTACGCAGTGGCCGGTCAGGTACAAGTCTCCACCACCCCAACCACTGATCCTGAGCAGGCCTCACGTGACGCGGCTGCGTTAGCCCGCGCCGCTACCGCTCCCGGTGACACCTCCGCGCAGGACATCAACGTAGCCCAGAGCGCCTCTTCCAGTGCCGCCTCACTCTATAGTCAGTATAACCGCGCCAATCAGCTATCCGACAGCGGCGTGGTGGATATCGCTGCATAGAAGATTTTTCGCATTGCTCAGAATGACATAATGTTTTTTCTGTCATGCTGAGTGAAACGAAGCATCTTATATCGCATGAGTCTTAGATCCTTCGGTCGCACACTCCCTCAGAATGACACTCAGCCGTCATACTGAGTGTAGCGAAGTATCTATAGGGTAGTTGTGTATCACAGAAGATTCTTCGGTCACTGCGTTCCCTCAGAATGACCTTATTGTCATCCTGAGCACAGCGAAGAATCTATGGTTTCGCGGTGAATAAGGAATAAAACTCTTCGCGCGCAACGCTGCGCTCAGCATGACGCATCAAAGATCAGGCAGCCGACGTCACTTCACATAAAAGTGGATACTCATACTGTGCATCACCGGCATCGCCGTAGACCGGCTCGGACAGTGGCGGGGTTTCGCGCAGGCCGTGCAGCACTCCTGCCAGTATCGCCGTAATCACTGCCTGAGCCTGTGCTTCACTACAGGCTACACGATGCTCAATACGTCGTGCAAAAGGCTGTTTCAGGCGGGCTATCGCCTTTGCGCCCGTTGCTTCCGCCGTTCCGTCCGGCAGACGCAGCGCCACGGTGCGGTTATTGGTTCCCCAGCATGCTTTTACCGGCGCATGCCAGCCGGGGGTAATGCGCTCCCATGACGGCTCATCGGGAATAAAGGCGGGAAGATACTCCTGCATGGTTGCCAGCAGCCCGGCCAGCGAATGCGTCAGCGTTTCACTCATCTCATCGTTATGGCGGCTATACACATTCTCCCCGGCCTGATTCTCGAGATGCAGGTGTACATGCATACCGTTACCGTATGTATCGGGGTAGGGTTTGGCGCTGAAATCCGTAACATACTGCCTGCGTACACCAATATCCTGAATCACCTCCCGAAAACGTTTCAGGTGTTCCAGCAAACCTTCGATGTCCGATG
>CAYMGS010000140.1:4129-4944 GCA_964390025.1 uncultured Rickettsiales bacterium
ATGTGCTAATACCCCTTCATACTGGCCGGGGCCGCGCTCTGCCCGAAAGGCCAGTGCAGGCAGTTTTGCCGCTTCACTGGCCACCCGCAACGCATCAAGATAATCACTTTCTTCCTGAACCGCAGGTTCATAAGGTGCGGCATGACCCTTTGGACGGATATACCATTCCAGCTCAATACCAATGACCGGGATAAAAGAACATTCCTGAGACAACGCGTTGATATGCTCGCTCAGGACAGACATCACGGGCAGGCCCTAGGCGGTTTCCGCCTCAATCCATTCTTTCAGCTGAGATTTGGGGAGAGAGCCGACCTTGGTAGCCACCGGCTGACCATCCTTAAAGAGAATCAGCGTTGGAATACCGCGTACCCCGTATTTGGTGGGAGTATCGGGATTCTCGTCGATATTGACCTTAGCTACCGTCACCTTATCGGACATTTCACCGGCCACCTCATCGAGAATCGGGCTGAGTTGCTTACACGGCCCACACCATTCCGCCCAGAAGTCCACCAGGGTAAATCCGCTGTTTTTCAACACTTCCGTATCAAAATTACCGTCACTAATGTGTTTGGTGCTCATACAACACGCCCTTTCTATGTAGTTGTGCATTTATAGATAGGTGCGTAGACAGTACCCGTCAAGAGCAACTATAACACGATGCATCTGCAAGATGTCAGCATCATACTGAAACACGCTTGCAATTGCGCTACAGGCCGCTACTATGCGCCAGATTCATAAAACAACCTCCAAAGGATGAGCAAAAATATGCTGGAAAACTGGAAGAAATATCTGGAGCCGGAATTACTCGGCGAATA
>CAYMGS010000141.1:0-3676 GCA_964390025.1 uncultured Rickettsiales bacterium
TGTATTTTGGCCGGGTGGATATATCACTCCGCGCCGCCAAGGAAGCGCAGCGCTTCGGATGGGATATCACCGAAGCCGCCTTCCCCACACCTGCCCTGCCCGCATCGCTACCGGCTGAACCGGCGTATGCGCTGGCGATTATGCGACAGGAGAGCCTGTTCAACCCTAAAGCCAAAAGCCCGGCCGGAGCGCGGGGCCTGATGCAGTTAATGCCCGGTACCGGACGCCTCGTCGCACGGCAGTTAAAGATGAGTTACAGCCTGAACCGCCTGTATGAGCCGGATTATAACATCAAGCTGGGCAGCACCTACCTGCAGGATTTGCTAAATCAATTCGGCGGCAAGCATGTACTGGCTACCGCCGGGTATAATGCCGGACCGGGACGCCCACGCAGCTGGCAAAAACGTAATGGCTATCTTAACGGCGACCTCTACCAGACCATCAACTGGATCGAAATGATCCCCTTTGCCGAAACCCGTAATTACGTGCAGCGCGTACTGGAAAACCATCAGGTCTACCGCTACCTGCTCTCTCGCGGTAAAGAGCCGCTGAATCTGGAGACGGTGCTAAAGCGACGATAATACAATGCGGTTTACGTTATTGTCATTCCCGCGAAAGCGGGAATCCAGAGTGTAGGCCTTGCAGCAAATCCAGCCTTGCGCCACAAGAATGAATATCCTCATATGATAGCATGACCATTACCCCTCAGAAAACCACCTTCAACGGCTCCCTCTACCGCGAGCACCTGATCCTCTATATGGACATCCTCGGCTATTCGGATGTGATGCTTTATGGAGAGGAAGAAAAGAAGCAGGCGATAATAAAACTACAAGATGAATTCCGAGATTCTAATAAAAATGGGTATGTTGACTCTTCGCAGAAAGGCTCACAAACCAAGACAAAAATCAAGCCACTAACAACTTTATTAAGTGATACGCTGATATTCAGTTTTCCACTTACTGAATTACAGGACTCAGATCATCTTTTTACTATAGCCAGCGCCTTTTCATGGATTGGCAGAAAAATAACCCGGGCACATCGTATATTTTTAGAAAATGGAATGCTCATAAGGGGTTCAGTAGTTATTGGAAAAATAGTCAATCATAATGGTATGGCATATGGCGAAGGGCTGGCAAAAGCTAGCGCGTCAGAAAAAGGCAAGTTGCCTTTTATCTATTTTAACAACGAAATAATTCAATATATAGAGAATTGCCCTGAAGGTATTGAATTGAATGGATGTTTGTTCAATTGCGAGAATATAGAGACTAAATGCTTTAATTGGCTAGAGGCCATGTGGACAAGCAGCCTCCATGACGAAGCGCGCCCTAAATTATTTGCGTGCATTAATAAGCAGGTTCAACAGATCAACGAGAATTTGGTTGCTACGCAGAGCAATGATAACGCGCATCAGAAATGGCTTACCGTCGCAAAATACTTCGATACCACTATAAAAGAGCGTAATGCGCCCTATATTACATACCTGCTCAAGGAATCAGACCCAAGCTGGATATACCGTGGCGAGCAGATTCGCTTTCCCTGAAAGCCACGTCATTACCCGGTGTGTCCGGGCAACTTAAAACCTCGTACCCGCACCTACTTCACGTCATTTCCGCGACGTGTCTCGCCAAAGCTGTATAGTAGCGACGGCGAAAAGCGGGAATCCAGAGCCTTAAGATTCCTGCTTGCGCAGGAATGACTGGATACATCACAAATACCCTTGCCTGAGGCGGTAAAAGTTGTAATGTGTTAACGAAACCAACTTCACATTAAGGACCGCTCCCATGGATAAGCAAAAAGCGCTGGATACCGCACTCTCCCAGATTGAAAAAACCTTTGGCAAAGGCTCTATCATGAAACTGGGCCAGCAGCAGGCGATCGATGTGGACGCCACCTCCACCGGCACGCTGGGGCTGGATATTGCGCTGGGTGTTGGCGGCCTTCCCAAAGGGCGTGTCATTGAAATTTATGGCCCGGAAAGCTCTGGTAAAACCACACTCACCCTGCACTGCATTGCCGAGGTTCAGAAGAAAGGCGGCACCTGCGCCTTTATCGATGCTGAGCATGCCATGGACCCGGTTTATGCGCGCAAGCTGGGCGTGAACGTGGATGAACTGCTGATCTCTCAGCCGGATACCGGCGAGCAGGCGCTGGAGATTGCCGACACGCTGGTGCGCTCCGGCGCCATTGACATGCTGGTGGTAGACTCCGTCGCTGCCTTGGTGCCACGTGCAGAGTTGGAAGGTGATATGGGTGATGCCCAGATGGGTGCGCAGGCCCGCCTGATGAGCCAGGCCCTGCGTAAACTGACCAGCAGCATTTCCCGCACCAAATGCACGGTGATCTTCATCAATCAGATTCGCCAGAAAATCGGTGTCATGTTTGGCAACCCCGAAACCACGACCGGCGGAAACGCACTGAAGTTTTACGCCTCGGTACGTATTGATATCCGCCGCATTGGTTCCATCAAGGATAAGGATGAGGTGATTGGCAACCAGACCCGTGTGAAGATCGTCAAGAATAAAGTCTCCCCGCCCTTCCGCGTGGTGGAATTTGATATTTTGTACGGCGAAGGCATCTCGAAAATGGGCGAACTTATTGATCTCGGTGTGAAGGCCGGACTCATTGAAAAAGCCGGATCCTGGTTCTCCTATAAAGACCAGCGTATCGGACAGGGCAAAGAAAATGCGCGCACATTCCTGAAAGAAAACCCGGATGTTGCAGATGAGATCGAGCAGATCATCCGTGAGCAGGCTGGCATGATCAATAAGGCCATGGAAGGCGCGCCGGAAGAAGATGCTATCGTAGAAGTTGCATAAACCACACTTCACATGGCATCTTACGCACACTTAAGAATGGCCAAATAAACACAATTTTGACATAAGTTGTATGGGAAACATTGATCTTTCCTAGGTTTTCCGCGATTTTTTACGGAATGATTTTTTTGTTGCCATTGCTTCCATCTACACGTAAAAACAGAGTGTTATATAATAAAAGCATGCAGGCAGCGTGCGGCGTAGTAGCAGGATGGCAAACGTGTCAGCGAACAAGCATAACAATCTACCGACCGAGTACACCTCTGCCTGCGATGAGATGCTAAATAGTTATATATGCATCAATCTTCGTCGCATATCCCGACAGGTGACCATCGAGTATAATGAAATCCTGAAGCCTACCGGCCTGCGCACCACACAAATTGCTGTGCTGGCAGCTATTGGTGCCCGACCACAAAGCAGCTTGACAGAAATTGCATCTGACCTCAACATGGACATTTCAACCCTGACGCGTGCCGTCTCTATTTTAGAGAATAAAGGCTATGCTGTCTGCCAGTCAGCTGGTGGCCGCAAGAAATGCGTATCCCTTACCCCGGACGGCAGAATGGTCATGCGTAAAGCCTGCGCTTTCTGGAAAGATGCGCAGGCCCAGTTCAAACGCAAGGTAGGCGAAGAAGCCTGGCAGGACTTCCATGGTATCTTCCATGAATATCTGGGCAGAGTGAAAGCAGCACAGAAGAGACGGTGGACGCCGATTAAACCACTTTCCTGATTGCCTGCGTCGTAAAATTCCTTTATTCCTCGCCTGTATGGTTACAACAAACGAAGTCCGCAAAACCTATCTGGATTATTTCAGGCACCATGAGCATATTGTTATGCCTTCATCACCGCTCGTGCCACACCAC
>CAYMGS010000141.1:3686-4862 GCA_964390025.1 uncultured Rickettsiales bacterium
ACACCACGACCCGAGCCTGATGTTTACCAATGCCGGGATGAATCAGTTTAAAAATATCTTCACCGGCGCTGAGCACCCGCCTGAACCACCACGTGCTGCCACAGCGCAGAAAGTCGTGCGCGCCGGGGGCAAGCACAATGACCTCGACAATGTCGGTTACACCGCCCGTCACCTCACCTTCTTCGAGATGATGGGCAATTTTTCCTTCGGTGATTATTTCAAGGAAGGCGCCATCAGCCATGCCTGGGAATTACTCACCAAGGGTTTCGGCCTGTCCCCCGAGAAACTTTTCTTCACTGTGTATCATACGGATGATGAGGCCTACGAACTGTGGAGAAAGGTGACCGGGTGCGATGAGAGCCGAATTATTCGTATCCCCACCAAGGATAATTTCTGGACGATGGGTGATACCGGCCCATGTGGCCCCTGCTCCGAAATTTTCTATGATCACTCCGAAGGTGGCGCGCCCGGCGCGTGGGCGCTGAATGAAGACGGCTCGGACAAATTCGGCGACCGTTTTATCGAAATCTGGAATCTGGTATTTACACAATTTGACCAGCAAGCCGATGGCACACATATCGACCTGCCCAAGCCCTGCGTTGATACCGGTATGGGGCTGGAGCGCTTTACGGCAGTGATGCAGGGCGTCCACAATATTTTTGATATCGACCTTTTCCGCAAACTGATCGCCGCTTCGGAGGAACTAAGCCATACGAAAGCGGAAGGTGAGCAAGCGCCATCACATAAAGTGATTGCCGATCATCTGCGCTCATCCTGCTTCTTAATCGCCGACGGCGTGTTGCCTTCAAGTGAAGGGCGTGGTTATGTACTGCGTCGTATCATGCGCCGGGCGATGCGGCATGCGCACATACTGGGTGCGAAAGAGCCATTGATGTACCGCCTGATCCCGGCACTGATCGCTGAAATGGGCGAAGCCTATCCGGAACTGAAACGCGCCGAAGCACTGATGACGGAGACGCTGAAATCCGAGGAAACACGCTTCCGCGAAACATTGGAGCGCGGCCTGAAACTATTAGAGGAAGAACGCGATAAAATTGCCGAAGGTGGCAAGCTGCCGGGTGAGGCTGCATTTAAACTGTATGACACCTATGGCTTCCCGCTGGACCTGACACAGGACATTCTGCGCAGCCATGGCCAGACCGTTGACATTGAAGG
>CAYMGS010000142.1:0-3131 GCA_964390025.1 uncultured Rickettsiales bacterium
CGCTCCAGCGCGGTGACCTCGGCACCGGCGATGCAAAGTTGCGCGGTTTTGCCGCCCGGGGCCGCGCACATATCCAGTACACTCAGGCCTGCAATATCTCCCATCAGGCGTACCGGCAGAGCGGCAGCAGCGTCCTGTATCCACCATGCGCCCTCATCATAACCCGGCAGAGCGCTGATACGGCCTTCATTACGGCGGCGCAGAGAGCCGGTTGGCAGAAGTGTTGCCTCCAGCCTGTCGGCCCAGCCGGGTGCATCTTCTTTTACGGTGATATCCAGCGCCGGTTCCTGTTGATGGGCTCCTGCCATGCGGCGGGTTGCCTCTTCGCCATACGCGGCAATCCAGCGCTGCCACATCCATACCGGCGTATTCAGCTTGGCCGTATCCCATGCCTCAAGCTCCTCAGCGCCAACTTCACTGATGCGTTTCAGTACCCCGTTAACCAGCCCGCTTAAAGGATGGAAGTCCAGCTTCTTGGTCAGTTCCACATAACTGTTGACGGCCGCGTAAGGCGGGGTCTCAAGCCATAGCAACTCTGCTGCCCCCAGCCTGAGCAAGTGCAGGACAGCGCGGTGTGAGCCACGCGGCTGGCGACTCATACGCCTGGCCAGTAACGCATCGATACTGCCCAGATGCCGTAGGGTCGTTAGTACCAGATTCATGCAGCTTGCCCGCTGCTGGCTTTCCAGTGCGCGGAATTCGGAATGTTCTGTCCAAGACGGCACACCTTCGCGTTGCGTACTCAGTGCCTCGCGTAATACAGAAAATGCGGTTTTTCGTACTGTGTAATCGTCGCTCATTGCTCTGCCGCTTGATTCATGTCCTGTTTTTTCGCATGATATGCAACAAAAGGAAAGGTTGATGGACATACTTCCCCCCAAAAGCCCGGAACAAAGTGTGCCGGAGGATACAGAAGCCGCACCGGAGCAGGATGAAAAGCCGCAGGAAATTGGCGGCCCGAAGGGGCCGGAACCAACCCGGTACGGTGATTGGGAGCGTTCCGGGCGTTGCGTGGACTTTTAGCCTATGCAGGGAGGGCCGGGATTCAGGAATTTTTTGCGCCATTCCGAGCATACGCTGTATGTGCGTGTGGCAGGGTTCTTTGCCGCTACATTTCCCATCCTCTACGTGGCAGGCAGCGCAGTCGCCGATAGCGCAGCCATTCTGGTCAGCCTGATGTTTCTCTTCCACAGCACCCGCACTAAAGACTGGCGATGGCTGAAAAGCAGCTGGGTTGTGTTGGTGGCAGTATTATGGGGCTATATGCTGCTACGCGCAGGACTGGCTGAACGGCCAGACAAAGCGCTGGCGCGGGCGGGTGCATGGATACGCTACCCGCTATTTGCGGCGGCGCTGGCGTTCTGGATATTGCATTTCAAACCGGTGCAGCGACAACTCTTTATCTCGCTGGCGGTCACGGTACTGTTCCTGCTGTTTGACAGTCTGATTCAATATAATCTGGGCACGGATTTATTTGGCCGGGAAGTGATTCCGACCGAGGAAGGTTCCATGCGCCTTACCGGGCCGTTCTCGGGGCCGAAGGTCGGTATTATTCTGGCCTGGATCAGTTTTCCGGTGATTGCCATGCTGGTCATCCCCCCTTCTGCAGGCGAGCGTAACCGGCGTAAGCAGATGGTGGGTGCGCTATGTGCTGTTTTATTCCTCATCGTGGTGTTCCTCAGTGGTGAGCGCATGGCGCTCCTGCTTAGCCTGTTTGGCTGTGCGCTACTGATGATACTCAGCCCGGCGATTCGGCGCGAGATGCTGCTGCTGCTGGTGGCGGCCGTGCTGGCGGTCGGGGTGGTGGCGCAATACAACCCCTCCCTGATGATCCGGCAGTATTACTCTACCGTAAAAACGATCAGTGAGTATAAGGATTCCCCTTACGGTCAGATATGGCAAAGCAGCATGGCGATCATTGAAGCACACCCTGTAGCGGGGGTTGGGGCGAAGCATTTTCGCTATCTCTGCCCACGGCCCGAATATGGGTCAATGGAGACGGTAGATGTCCGCTGCAACCTGCATCCGCATCACCTGTATTTGGAATGGCTGGTCGAAGGTGGTGCGATAGCGTTGCTGGGGTTTTTAGCGGTACTCGCGGCACTGGCGCGTGATATAGTGCGCCCGGTAAGAACCCTGATTCATCACCCACTCTATGTCGGGTTGCTTGTGGCGATTATCCTGCGTATCTGGCCGCTTTCCACGGCAACCAGTTTTCATGCGGCATGGTCAGCGCTCCCGTTCTGGCTGATGGTAGGGTGGATACTTGCTATTGCGTATACATACAGAGACAAGGCAAAGGAGACGTAAGCATGCTGGTATTATTATCACCGTCAAAAACGCTGGATGAGTCCCCCGTTTCCGTGCCAGTGGCTACCACGGAACCAAAGTTTCTGCAGCATACGCGTGAGCTGCATACGGTGCTCAAGGAGTATGACGCTGAAGCGCTGGGTAGCCTCATGGGCATCAGTGATAAACTCTCTGCGCTCAATTATGAACGTTATCAGGCGTTTAATACGAAAGAGGGAAAAGACAACGCCAAGCCAGCCCTGTTTATGTTTAAAGGCGATGTCTATGACCCCATACCGGTGGCCGACTATGATGCGGATACGCTGAAATTTGCACAGGCACATATACGCATTCTGTCAGGATTCTATGGCCTGCTTCGCCCGCTGGATACCATGCAGCCCTACCGCTTGGAGATGGGCACCAGACTGGAAAACGCACGCGGAAAGAACCTGTATGATTTCTGGGGCAGCCGCCTGAGTGAGGCGTTGAATGAAGAGGGTGGGCCGATAATCAACCTTGCTTCGGAGGAATATGCCAAAGCCATTGACGTCAAAGCGCTGAAGGTGCCGATGATTCAGGTGCAGTTCAAAGAGTACAAAAATAATGGCTTTAAGATTATTGGCCTGATGGCAAAACGCGCACGGGGCATGATGACCGACTATATTGTGCAACAGCGTATTAAAAAGCCGGATGCGTTAAAAAAATTCGATGCCGGGGGGTATCGCTTCCGGGACGAGATGTCAGATGATGCCACGCTCGTATTTGCGCGCGGAGATGAGTAACAGACGATTTACGCCAGCCCGTCATTGAGGATGTCGAGCACGGTCTGTCGCTGCAGGCGG
>CAYMGS010000142.1:3141-4793 GCA_964390025.1 uncultured Rickettsiales bacterium
CATGGAAATGGCCATGCTGTTTTGTACCCGTTCGTTCGCGTAGTCCGTAGAGGCCTGTGCGATGTTGGTGTCAGCGATCACGGCACGCGCCGCATCCTGATTGCGCAGCTGGTTGTTCACCGCTCCGGCAATAATATCGGCCTGTGCCTGTTTGCCGCCCGTATAAGCTCTCAGTCCGGTAATAAAGTTCTGGCCTTCCTTCACAATATCATAGGCGGCAATGGCATCCTGTTCGCTCAGCAGTGAAATGCTGGTGTCACTAAAGACATCGCTAAGCTGAATATCCCCATATTCAATATACAGGCGGCTTTGGGAGGAGGAATCGATCTGGAAATCAAACCCGCCATCATCCACGGCAATAATCGTATCGCCGCCCACGGTAATATTAACCTCCAGAGTGAGCGGTGTATTGCCACCCACATCGGCTTCCACCGTCAGGGTAAAGCTGTCTGCGGTGCTGGTCGACAGCAAATCCGGGCTGGCGACACGGATAATGCCGGTGCCGGACTCAATGCTGAACAGCCCGTCGCCGTTACCGTCCGTGATGCTATAGCTGAATGTCAGGTCACCCAGTACTTCATCAAGATCGCCGATAAACGTATCTTTGGCGGCGCTGCGCTGTACGGTGTAGCCATCCGAGTAAATGCCCGGCACATCGGCCACCAGCCCGGTACTGGCCAATGCAATACCCCATTTGGAGGACTGATACATATCCACTACTTCGCGCTCTGTAGTCGAGAGCACGTCGGAATAGATGAACAGCTCACCGAAATTGCCGACAAAGTCCTGATTATTGGCGAATGCACCGCCCACATTATCCTGCTCGCCCAGAAGTGACAGGGAGCCGTTTGGATTCAACGGGTTGCCTGCCTGGAAGTTGGCGCTGGTGATACTGCCGCCATCCATGTAGGTTTCCAGCGCCCCGTCAGCACTGCGCCATGTAACGTTGACAGTATGCGGCGTGTTGTCGAGGAAATTGCCAAGTGAATTAGTGTTTGGCCCGTTGATATAGGTGCGTCGTCCAAACAACAGAAACTCGTTGTTGGAACCGGGCACCGCGTAAGAAATGATGGAACGGTTATTGGTATTGGTCTGTACCACGGAGAACACGCTGATTTCCGTGGAAGGGAAATTATTAAACGGGTTGGAAACAAACCGGGTGCCGTTGCCGTTGGTAATCGTGTTCAGGCCGTTGATCGTTGCCATGCCCGTAGAGGGTTCCTGACCGGGGTTGGCAATCATGTCATGCCCGTTTCCGCTTTTATCGTCCAGCTGTACCACACCGCCACCTCCTTCGGTGATGGTACCCAGATCCGAAGCGTCATACCAGGCGACCAGCGTGCCGACATGATTAGGGGCAAACAGGGCAGCGCTTTCTATTGGCTCTTCCGCTTCGGTGGGCGGAGGTGGAGGGGGGTCACGGAAGATCAGCTTACCATTGAAATTGGTCTGTTCCAGCATGCGGTCGATCTCTTCTTTGAGATTCTGGAACTCGATGTCCAGATACGCGCGCTCCTGATTGGTGACGCTACCGGAGGAAGCCTGCACTGTAAGTGCCTGCATGCGGTAAATGGCATCCTGCATACGGTGAAGTGCATCGTCAGCAACCTGCAACAAGCTGGAAGCCTGCGCAACATTCTGTGCACCGGAAC
>CAYMGS010000143.1:0-4412 GCA_964390025.1 uncultured Rickettsiales bacterium
ATTGATCTGGCAACCGCAGCACTCATCTTTTCTATCAGGCGTAAGAACCTCAACCTGAAAGCCGCGATGCTGCATAAGATTGCCGATGCCGCCGGGTCACTGAGCGCCATGATCGCCGGTGCGCTGATTATGGTGTATGGCTGGTATTGGGCCGACCTTGCGGCCACCCTGCTTATTTCTGCCTACATACTGTATCATAGTTTTAGTCTGCTACCCCGTACAATCAACCTCCTGATGGAGAGCGTGCCCGAAGGGCTGGAGCTGGATGACGTGATTGCACGCATGGAATCGGCAGAGCATGTGGATAATGTTCACCATGTCCATATCTGGCAGGTGGACGAACGCCTGACCGCACTGGTGGCGCATGTGGTGATTTCCGAGCCCGTGGAGCTGGAGCGCATTAAACTGACGTTGAAAAAACTACTCAAGGACGAGTTTTCCATCGGCCATATCACACTGGAATTTGAGATCAAACAGGCGCTACGGGCAATGAACACCAACAGCGATGCCGCACCGCAAAATTGATTTTTCTACACAACCCGGCCTCTTTCGCGTAGTATGCGCGCCCAACAGGGGGATTTATTCCAGAGTCAACACATGACCGCTCCCCGCAAATAACAGGATCAATAACAGGAAACAGGGTATGGCTGAGAGTAAAAAGAAGATGAGCTTGTCAGTAAAGATATTGCTGAGCATGCTGATCGCTGCCGTGGTAGGTGTCATTATCAATCAAACGCTGAACGATTCGGCTTTTGTACAGGATTACATCGTGAACGGCCTGTTTTATGCCGTTGGGGCGATGTTTATCAAATCGCTGAAAATGCTGGTGGTGCCGCTGGTATTTTGCTCACTGATTGGCGGTATCGTCGGCATGGACGACCTCAAGGCGCTGGGACGCACGGGCGGTAAAGCGTTCGGTCTCTTCATGCTTACCACCGTCATTGCTATTTCATTTGGTCTGTTTGCCTCTGTCAGTATGGGCATCGGTGACGGGTTTGATCTCAGCCAGACCAATGTTTCTCAAGATATTACCATTCAGGAAGCGCCGGGATTTGCCGATGTGGTGATTAATTTCATGCCGGATAATATTCTCGGCTCCATGGCGGAAGGCAATATGCTGCAGGTGATTGTGGCCTCCCTGCTGATCGGTATGGCAATATTACACAGTGGCAAACGTGGGCAGAAGGCCGCCACCTATATTGAAGATTTCAACCATGTGATTATGGCGCTGGTAAACATTGTGATGAGCTTCGCCCCGTATGGCGTGTTCTGCCTGATGGCCAAGACATTTGCTGAACAGGGGCTGGAGATATTTATCCCGATTGCCGGGTACTTCCTGACCGTGGCAAGTGTACTGATTCTCCATTATCTGGGTACATTCAGCGCCTTGTTTTTTGTGGCACGACTCAACCCGATTACTTTCATCAAGAAGATGAAGAACGTGGTACTTTTTGCCTTCTCCACCGCTTCTTCCAACGCCACAATCCCGGTGACCATGCGTACCTGTGAAGAACGGCTGGGCGTGCATAACTCGGTGGCCTCCTTCGTGGTACCGCTTGGCGCGACCATCAACATGAACGGTACGGCGATCATGCAGGGTGTGGCTACCGTCTTTATTGCCAATGTCTACCAGATTGACCTCACCTTTATGGATTACATGACGGTGATTGGTATGTCCGTGCTGGCTTCTATCGGCACGGCCGGTGTGCCGGGCGTGGGCCTGATTATGCTGGCCATGGTGTTTACACAGGTCGGCCTGCCGGTTGAAGGTATTGCGCTGATCATCGGAGTGGACCGCCTGCTGGATATGATGCGTACTGCCGTCAACGTAACCGGGGATGCCGCCACCACCACCATTGTGGCCAAAACCGAAGGCAAACTCGACATAAAGGTCTATAACGATCCGGAAGCCGGGGCCTATGAAGAAATCGACCTCATGAGCCACGAGCATGATCTGGTGGAGAAGAAAAGCTAGCGTCAGACTGGCTCAATCGGTATGTAATGCTTTCGCCTGCGTCGGCGGATGTGGATGATGGTAACGCCGAAAATGGCGACAGCACCTCCCAGGAGCGTGGCATCTTTCGGTACTTCTCCCAGCCAGAAATATGCCGTAACTGCAGCCCCTACAGGTACGGCATAGAGAAAACTCACCGTATCTGCCGTACTCATATATTTGAGGATGTAAGCCCAGCTCACATAGCCAAGCGCCATTGAAAACACAGATAGATACAGTAATGCCAGTGTGGCCTCCCCGACTGGCTCCCTGTATATTTTCTCTATTCCCGATGGCAAAAACGGCAGCAGCACCAGCATGGCAAACAGTACACAAAATGAGGTGATTTCCAACGCAGAATACCGGCTCAGCATTGCCTTCTGAAACAGGGTTAACTGTGCCTGCGTGACAGCTGCCAGCAACACGATCAGCGCTCCTTTGTCCAGCCCTATGCCCTGCCCCGGCTTATACAGCGCCATTACCGCCACCCCGCAGAAACTAATCGTCATGCCGGCAATCATTTTCCAGCCCACATGCTCTTTGTAAAACAACACGGAAGCCAGAACGGTAAAGACAGGCGTCAAGGCAACCAGCAGACTGGACTCGGTCGCCGTAATAAATTGCTGACCATATGCCAGCAGCACATTATAGGCAGCAAACCCTATCACTCCACACTGGATACAGCGCCACAGATCGCCTCTTTGCGGTAACATTCGCCCTCCGGCGAGTTTACACATCAGCATAATCAGTCCACCGCCCACCAGTATTCTCAGGGCAGAAATCTCAAGGGGAGTATAATACGCTCCTGCCGCGGTGATAGCCGGAAATGCGGTTGACCAAATAACCAGCGACCCGGCAAGAACCAGCCAAACCCGCAATGAATGATGATGCGTCATTCCCCCCCCATAAGCATCAGGAACCACTCACAGCTAACATTTATCAGCGTATTCAGTCATCTCTAAGCTTGTATTTTTCAACAGCTTTCGAGAGTTTATCGGAGACGTCCTTCACATCTGAAGACATGCCCTGCGTATGCTGAGCATTGCTTGAGCTATGCGCCGCTTCCTGTGTAAACGCTTCCATGCTGGTATGGACAGATTGTGCATTCATCGCCGCCTGCCGTGCGCCGCTGGCGATCGTATGCGCGCTGCTGGACATATCACTGATAGACTCTGAGATTTTCTTCGTCTCCTCCAGGGTTTCACGTACCCGTTTTGAGACATTGTCTGCCGTCTCATTCTGTTCTCTGGCAATGCCTGAGATATTTGCCACGGCTTCATTTATAGAGTCAATAATTTGGGTGACATCCATAATGGTGGTCGCGACATCACCGCTAGACAGCTGAATATTACGAATGCGCTGCTCTATCTGTTCGGTCGCCTGCGCTGTCTGGTTGGCCAGCATCTTCACTTCATTAGCCACGACACTGAACCCCTTTCCTGCTTCCCCTGCACGTGAGGCTTCGATCGTTGCATTAAGCGCCAGAAGGTTGGTCTGGCCTGCTATGCGCTTAATCAACTCCACCACCTCTCCGATAGAATCGGCAGCGGCTGCAAGCGTATCAACGGTCTGTGTCGCTTTGCTTGTCAGCGCATTCGCCTGTCCCGCTACATCCGATGCCGTACCGGACTTTTGCGTGACTTCATTAATGGACTCTGTCAGTCCAAAAATAGCCTTAGACACATGTTCCATGTTGGATGCCATCTGATTGGCACTACCGGAAACATTATCCACACGTGTGCCCATAGCCTCGATCAGCCCGGCAATCTTATTGGCTTCTTCCGCCATTTCCCGGTTCACATTGGTTACTTCACTCGACTGCACGGTCATTTCTTCTGAGCTGGAGGCAAGAATGGAGCTAATCTCCGACATTTTGCCTGAATGATCTCCGAGCTTCTCCGCTTCCTCATGAATACCGTGCATCAACTCCTGCATTTGCCCTATAAACTGGTTGATATAAGCGGCCACCTCAGCGGATTCATCGCCATGTTCAATATCAATGCGCTTTGTCAGATCCCGTGTCCCTTCTACTACATCCTTCAGCCGTTGCTGTAATAACCCCGTACCTAACGTGGCGCGATGCTCCGAGACATTCAGCCCTTCCATCTCATCTTCTGCAGACACACGAATGCCAATCAGGGAATCCAGAATACGGCAGAATACATACGTGACGCCAAATGCCCACACAAATGCGATCAATACACCTTCCACCTGAATGATAAATTGTTCCCAGACCGTCGCGCCGCCCAGTTTTTCTTCCGTGGCAAAAAACGCCACCATAATGGTACCCCATGCACCACAGAACCCATGGACAGGCACTGCGCCCACGACGTCGTCTACTTTAAAATGACGCACAAGATTGACCCATGTATAATGCATGACGACACCTGCGGACGCACCAATTGCCGCAGCCCCCCAG
>CAYMGS010000143.1:4422-4724 GCA_964390025.1 uncultured Rickettsiales bacterium
GCATCTACAGCATCGCAGCCGGCGGTAATGGCCACTAAGCCCCCCAGCACGCCATTATTTGCCTGATCCGGCCGGAAGTACCCGTCTTCCAGACGGCCAATACTCAGCGCTACCAGCCCGCCAAATACGGAAGCAATGATGGTGTTAAAAATAATATGTGCAAAGTCAGCACTGCCCACCGTGGTAGATCCGCCGTTAAAACCAATCCAGCCCAGCCAGAGGATAATGCAGCCAAGCGTGCTTAATACAAGGCTGTGGCCGTCCATACGATTGACTTTACCTGTCTCAGGATCGTAACGCCC
>CAYMGS010000144.1:0-4712 GCA_964390025.1 uncultured Rickettsiales bacterium
CCTTCCACAGCAGCCAGCTCTCTGGCAAGCATGTATATGGCCCCGGCGTCCTCTGACTGGGCTGGTCGTACGGTGACTTCGGGCTTGTCTGGCATGGCAGGATAGTCTTTAATTGCGCGATATGACACTAACAGAAAAAATACGGTCCGGTTCCCCGGAGGAGATGTCCATTATACCCCCGTACCTTGCCTCACTCAACCCACCTCAGCAACAGGCGGTGGAGGCAACCGACGGCCCTGTACTGGTGCTGGCTGGTGCAGGAACCGGTAAAACACGTGTACTGACCACGCGCATAGCGCACCTGCTGATGGCACGTAAGGCGCATGCAGGGAACATTCTGGCGGTTACCTTTACCAACAAGGCCGCGCGTGAAATGGTGGAACGCGTGCAAAAGCTTCTGATTAGCGGGGTAGAGGATGATGGGCGCGTCAGTCCGGCAGATACAACACAAGGCATGTGGCTGGGCACGTTTCACTCGATTGCCGCCCGTATACTACGCCGTCACGCGGAAGCACTCGGACTAACCTCCAGCTTTACGATACTGGACTCTGACGATCAGGTGCGCCTGATCAAAACCCTGCTGGGTGAGCTTGACATCGATCCTAAAAAGCACCCTGCCAAGAATGTTCTGATTACCATTCAGGCATGGAAAGATCGTGGCTTTACGCCGGATAAAGTACCGGAAGACATGCGGATGCACCCAAATTCTAAACTGGCGCATAAGGTATATGTAGCGTATCAGGCGCGCCTTAGGACGGTGAACGCGGTAGATTTTGGTGATTTGCTGCTGCATAACCTCACTTTATTCTCTGAACACCCTCATATATTGAAAGAATACAGCCATCGCTTTCGGTATATTCTTGTAGATGAGTATCAGGATACCAACGTGGCGCAATATATGTGGCTGCGGCTGCTGGCCCTGACGCATCAAAACTTATGCTGCGTTGGTGATGACGATCAGTCGATCTATGGCTGGCGTGGCGCGGAAGTGGGCAATATTTTACGCTTCGAGAAAGATTACCCCGGCGCAACCGTTATCAAGCTGGAGCAAAATTACCGCTCTACCCGACCGATTCTGGCCGCTGCTTCGGCACTTATCAGCCATAATCAGGGACGCCTGGGGAAGACCTTATGGACAGAAGATGAAGCAGGAGAACTGATCCGCATTCGCTCCGTGTGGGACGATCAGGAGGAAGCCCGCTTCGTGGGAGAAGAGATCGAAGCACGCCAGCGAGATAAGATTGCCCTGTCAGATATGGCGGTACTGGTGCGCGCCGGATTTCAGACGCGCGGGTTCGAGGAACGCTTTCTGACGCTAGGTATTCCCTACCGCGTGGTCGGCGGGCTACGCTTTTATGAGCGCATGGAAATTCGGGATGCGATTGCGTATCTGCGCCTGTGCGTACAGCCGCGCGATGATCTGGCATTTGAGCGCATCATCAACACCCCGAAGCGCGGGATTGGCAAAGCAACACTGGAACAGCTTCATAGTCGCGCCCGCATGGAGAACATCTCCTTAATGGAGGCTGCACGCGCACTACTGGCAGAAGGCAGCATTAAAGGTAAAGCGGCCGGTACGCTCGGGCGTTTTACCGAGTTGATGGAACATACGGGCCGTCAGGCCGGTGAAGCAAAACCCTCCGAACTTGCTGCAAAATTACTGGAAGATGCCGGATATATCGAGATGTGGCAGCAGGACAAGTCACCGGATGCGCAGGGGCGTATCGAGAACCTGCAGGAATTACTGCGGGCACTTGGGGAGTTCGGCTCTGTAACCGAGTTTCTGGAACATGTGGGGCTGGTGACAGATGCCACGGAAGAGGCGCAGGAAGATATGATCAGCATCATGACGCTGCATGCCGCCAAAGGGCTGGAGTTTGACACGGTCTTCCTGACCGGGTGGGAAGAAGGTCTTTTTCCACACCAACGCGCACTGGATGAGACCGGGGGTACCGGGCTGGAAGAAGAGCGGAGACTGGCTTACGTTGGCGTGACACGCGCCAAGCGCCTGCTTTACATTACCCATGCCGCCAATCGTCGTATCTATAACCAGTGGCAGTCTTCTATCCCGTCACGGTTTTTAAATGAACTGCCCGAGGAGCATATTGACCTGCTGGATGGCGGCCCATCCGGTGGCCGGGCGCAGGGGCCTCAGCTTTTCCAGAAGGAAATGGAGCGCATACTCAGCGAGGCCACGCGCGCGCCGGCCTACGAAGCGCCGCCTTCATCCGGCTCTTCTTCACTACTGGGCAAACGGATTTTCCATATCAAGTTTGGTTACGGCAAGGTTATCAGCCAGAACGGAGATCATCTGGAAATCAGCTTTGAGAAAGCCGGTCGAAAGAAAGTGATGCGAGATTACGTCGACGTGCAGTAATAACCGGCCGTGTTACTCAACGACTTTCTTGTCCAGGCGTATAGCTTCGATTTCAATCTCAATAATCACCTCATCACTAACCGCGGGGATATGCTTATCCAGACCATAATCCGAGCGTTTGAGCGTGCCAGTAGCAGAAAACCCTGCTTTATACTTGCCCATAAACTCGGCGGCTTTATTAAACGTGACATCCAGTACAAACGGTTTACTAACACCCTTGATACTCAGATCGCCATCAACGGTGCCGGTATTCTCACCTGTTTTCCTGATTTTAGCGCTTCTGAAGGTAATCAGGGGATGGTTTTTTGCGTCAAAGTATTCATCCCCACGTAATTTTTCATCCAGCTTCTCACTGCTGGTGCGCAGCCCGATCACAGGAATATCGATTGAAATAGAGCTGGCTTCCGGTACGGATTCGTCAAACGTGAAATAGCCATGATACTGGGTCGCCTCACCGATCAGCATAGCAAACCCGGCATGATTCACTTTAAGGAAGATGCGGGTATGCTCATGGTCGATTTTATAGCGCGGGATTTCTGCATACGCCGGAGCCGCTGTGAACAGTAAAACGATCAGGCATAACAGTGTTTTCATCATAGCGTCCTAGAAACGTACATTCACCGAGGTAGTGTAGCGGTGGTTATCGTACTCATAATTCTGAATGTTAGAGTCCACTTTACGGTACTGGTAGCCTCCGGTCAGGGTAATATTCTTGTCAAACTGCCTACCAACCGTAAATCCAACATTATATTCCGTGTCATGCCGTGTACGCAGACTGATGATGGGGTCGGGTCCGTCATAGATGGTGTTGCGGAAACCGGATTGGGCACGGGTAAACACATCATACTCCCACAGGCGTGTGTAGCCGAGGTCTACACGCTGCTGCTGGTTATCGTAATATACACGTTTGGTATCTTCCGTGCGGGCGGTCACACCGAGATTGATAATATCCTGCCGTGTGGCAGCCCAGGTGAAACCAAGTCTCGCCTGCTGCGCGTGCCCCGTGCGATCCTGATACGTACTTACTGTCGGAGAGTTCAGGAAATCACGGAATTCCTGCTTGAGCGCTGCAGAAAGCTTGAGGTCATCGGCGAGCATATATTGCCCGCTGAATTCCACAGACGGGAGTCGCATGTAGCTGTGTCCGTCCAGTATGATGTGCGTATAGTCAGCCGTCAGCCCGAGAATCAATCCAATATCCGTCAGGTTAAAGGTAGGGCCGGTGCGGGCGGAAAACACCTGCAGGTTGAGACTGTCGAGATGTTCCTGTTCACTACGATACGCGCTAATACCGCTGCTCCAGCCAAACAACAGGTCTTCCGCCAGCTTATCCCGCTTCTTGTAGCGATGATTTAGCGACGCAGAGGTAAACATTTGCATATCATGCTGCGTTTGTGATGCTGGCGTCAGTACCGCTATCTGATCCTGCCCGTTGAAACGGATGGAAACACGGTCGGAGTCCGCCGCGGCATTACCATTGCTATCATACAGCACACCCAATGATACGGAGCCGGTGAAGAAATGCTCTTTACTGGCCTCTTCCAGCCGCGCCAGCACTGTTTTCACGTTCTCGCGCACCCGGGGTGGCAGATCATCCTTTGCCAGCACCTGATTGAGCAGGTCTTCCGCATCATCATATTTCTGAAGCTTCATATAAACCACGCCCAGCTCCAGTTTTACCCGGTCAAGCTCGGGGTCGGTCGTCAGCATGTGTTCATACGCACCTGCCGCTTTTTCAAAGTCACCCAACGCCGTCGCCATCTGGGCATAGGCAAAATACGCATCCAGCTGCCAGGGATTGGCCTGCATCTGCTGTTCCAGCACCTTCATTTTATCGTCGCTTGGCAATTTGCCACGAATACCCGACATATCGACAGCAAATGCATCTGCCTGTGTCATCGCTGACAGAGTAAGGAAAGCAATACCAACCTGTAATAGGCGTGAGTTCATAAGTCCTTGCAGCCGTATTCGTACAGCGTTACGTTAATCGAAGTTCACTAGCACATACAAACATGCCCATAGTTTTACTAAAATTCGATGAACATTTCCGCGTGGCTGTTGCAGAATGGTAAAAAAACTTCTCTCCCTGCTCTTTCCCATGGCCATGCTGACACTGGCGCTAATCATCAATCTGTATAACCCGACCATTTTACAAACATTACGCCTGACCGTATTTGATACACTGCTAATCCAGAATCCACGTCCCTATACTCCGCTACCTGTCAAAATTATTGATATTGATGATGAATCGCTGCGCCGCATCGGGCAATGGCCCTGGCCACGTACCGTGATGGCGGATATGATAGACCGGCTGACCGAGCTGGGCGCAGCCACC
>CAYMGS010000145.1:0-486 GCA_964390025.1 uncultured Rickettsiales bacterium
AATCCTTCTTTTATCTTTTTCTCACTGGAGCCGTTGGGTGAAGGGGTGCGCGGTGCTGCGGCGGTGCCGTTGATGCCGGAAGCATCGCTGGCAGTAGACCCGGCGTATAATCCACTCGGTACATGGCTGATTGTACAGACTACCCTGCCGGACGGTACGCCTTTTGTGCGGAAGATGCGCGCAGACGATACAGGCAGTGCCATTAAAGGCCCGGCGCGCGGCGATATTTTTTTTGGATATGGTGAAAAGGCCGAAGCATTGGCGGGTGCCATGAATGCAGGCGGGGAGTTGTATGTGCTGGTGCCAGGGGAGGCTGCTGATGAGTCGCCACGGTGACCATGGTATAGACGCTGATGACCATGCTTTCTGGCAGGAAGCCGTGCGGGATGTCACTCCGCTGGCCAATCGGCAGTATGTCGTGTCGCCCCCTGCGATGCCGCCTGCCGGTAAATTGTTGCCAAAGCCCCTTCATGCGCCTCCACCGCC
>CAYMGS010000145.1:496-966 GCA_964390025.1 uncultured Rickettsiales bacterium
ACGAAGCAGCATAGCGCCTCAGGAGATTGAGCGCAGATTGCTTGAGCGTATTGCTAAAGGCCGTGAGGCTATCGAGGCACGACTGGATTTGCATGATCTGCGGGAAACAGAAGCTCACAGGCGTCTTGAGGCGTTCATCCATCAGGCGTATGGGCTTGGTATTCGTACTGCCCTGATTATTACCGGCAAAGGTCGGGCCGGGGAGGGAGTGCTGCGCCGTGCACTGCCTTTATGGCTGGAAGGTGAATCCCTGCGTGGATATATCAGTGGCTATCATCCAGCGCGCCCGGTCCATGGCGGTTCCGGTGCATGGTATGTTCGTATAGCAAAAGCAGGTATGTGATGGAGACGGCAGAATCTGTGATTCATATCCTGATTGTCGATGATGATGCGAAGCTCCGCTTTGTGCTCAAGGCGGGGCTGTCGACGATGGGGTACGAGGTCGTCGAAGCGACCGACGGGCTGGATGG
>CAYMGS010000145.1:976-4677 GCA_964390025.1 uncultured Rickettsiales bacterium
CGATGATGACGTCCGTCTGCGAGAGCTGCTGGCCCGGTATCTGAATGAGCAGGGCTGGCAGGTCACCATGGCAACCGATGCACAGGATGCTCGCATTAAACTCGATTTTTTTGTATTTGATCTGATCGTGCTGGATGTGATGATGCCCGGTGAGACGGGAGTGGAACTGGCGGCTTCGCTGAACGGAAAGCTGGACACGCCGATCCTGATGCTGACGGCCATGGCCGAAAGCGAAGACCGGATCAGCGGACTGGAAGCCGGGGCGCAGGACTATCTGGCCAAACCGTTTGAGCCCCGGGAACTGGTGTTGCGCATCCGTAATATATTAGGGCGCAGTCCTGTACTGGCAGGGGAAACGGCATCAGGCCTTCAGTTTGGCGAATATCGTTTTTACATTTCGGAGGAACGCTTGCTGTGCGGGGAGACACCGGTGTACCTGACCAGTGCTGAAAGTGCGCTGCTGCGTTGCCTTGCTGAGCGGGCCAACCATCCGGTTTCACGAGCGGATCTGGCAGCCACTATGCCCGGTGAGACGGCCAGTGAACGCAGCGTCGATGTTCAGATTACACGTCTTCGTAAGAAGATAGAGCCTGAAGCTGCCCGTCCGGTATGGATACAGACCGTTCGCGGTGAAGGGTATCTATTGCGTACAAGGTAAGGTATAAAGGGGCATGGACTTCTCACAGTATATCAAGCGCCTGCTCCCTACCAGCCTGTTTGGACGGGCATTACTTATTCTGGTGATTCCTACTATTCTGGTACAGATGGTCGCCGTATATGCATTCTATGAGCGGCATTGGGATTCACTGGTACGCAATATGTCTGCCTCACTTGCCGGAGAGGTGGGCCTGCTCGTTCATGAGCTTCGTAATGAGCGGGAAGAGGAACGGCTTTATCGTGCACGATTGTTTGAACGCCTGTTATCGATGCAGATCACGTTTGCCGACAAAGATGCGTTTGTGCCCCCAAGCGCTGAAGAAAAGAAGCGCTTCTATGACTTTTACAAAAACATGCAGCGCAACGTGATGAACCCGGTAGCAGTTACTCAGCCGGAGGCGAATGGTCACCTGCATATTGCCGTACAGATGGAAGATATGACCTTGCTGATCGAAGTCAGCAAGAAGCGTCTGGTGAGTTCAACTACCTATATCTTCGTATTATGGATGGTACTTTCTTCTGTTATTCTGCTGGCGGTGGCCATCCTGTTTCTGCGCAATCAGATTCGCCCCATTACCCATCTGGCACGTGCGGCAGAAGGGTTTGGTATGGGTCAGGATGATCCGACATTCCGGCCTCACGGAGCACGGGAAGTACGGCAGGCGGCACAGGCATTCCTGACCATGCGTGCACGTATTCGCCGTCAGGTGGAGAATCGCACGGCGATGTTGTCGGGTATTTCGCACGACCTGCGCACACCGCTGACCCGCATGAAGTTGCAACTGGCGATGCTGGATGATGCTCCTGCCGCTGAAGCGCTGCAACAGGACGTCGAAGAAATGCAGCATATGGTGCAGGAGTATATTGACTATATTCGCGGGGAGGGGAGTGAAGAGCCCACGGAGATTGATCTGGCATCCTATCTTGAATTACTGATGGACTCCTATCAGCGCAGTGGCCAGCAGGTGACGCTTTCCGTGGAATCCTCAGCCAGCCTGATGCTCAAGCGTCGGGCATTTCGCCGGGTGATGGACAACCTCATCGGTAATGCGCTGCGCTATGGTACACGTGCTGAAGTGACACTCTCCGTCAGTGAGAAATATGCGACGGTCAGCGTCAAGGATGATGGCCCCGGCATTGCCGAGGAATATTTTGACCACGTCTTCAAGCCTTTCAAACGGATGGAACCGTCCCGTAATCCGACGACAGGTGGGGTTGGACTCGGGCTGACAATTGCCCGGGATATCGTGCAGGCGCACGGCGGAGATATTATATTGAAGAACCTGCTTGATGAGTCGGAGAAACGTTGCGGACTGCAGGTGATGATCCGGCTGCCACTCAAGAAAGCCGGTTAGCAGTATCAGGGGATATGTAATAAAAAGAGCGCCACCCCTAAGGGCAGCGCTCTTTAAAATATTTGGATAGAAGTCTAACTAAGCTTTGGTTGCTTTGTTGAACTCTTCCCAGCTCTCGGATGCACGCTTGTTGATCAGCTCAAATGCATCGTTGCTGGACTTGGTTACCAGCTCGGTTACTTCACGCGCATTTTCCATGGCGCTCTCGTACCAGTCCTGCACCAGGCTGATTTGCTTGCTGGTGTTGCTCTCCGGGGAGTTGCTGGTCAGGATATCTTTCGTAGCGGAGATAAAGGACTCCACGTTCTCACGAGCTGCTTCAGCCTGATGCTTGGTTGCAGCCTGAACGCCTTCAGCCAGAACCTGATTGGCGGCGGAAAATGCTTCAATGTTGCGGCGCTGAGAATTGAAAATGCTGTTTACGTCAACTACAGGTGCTTTGAAATCCGTGAAGGATTTCCAGAAATCCTGCTGTGCTTTTGCTGTTGCCATGATGAGTCTCCATACAGTGTCTGTCGTGTAACAATATAACGTGTGGTTTCATTCCACGCCGGAGAATTAAACATAATGGAACCATGCTGTCAACACATTTGTGCGACGCACAAAAATGGAACAGTATGGATTAAGTGTGGTTTAGGGCTGTCCGGATAACTGGCCGGCGCGAGTAATGGCCGCTTCGACCGCCTGCTGAATCAGGGGCAACATACCGGACGGATTCATCAGATGTTCAAGGGCGGCTTCCGTGGTTCCTCCGGGACTGGTTACATTGCGGCGCAATATGTCGGCAGGGTCACTGCTTTGATGGGCCAGCTCGCTACTGCCAAGCAGCAGATGTGTGACCAGTGTGCGTGCAAAGTCCTCACTGAGTCCATGACCCTGTGCAGCACGTATCAGGCATTCCATGAAGTAAAAAACATATGCCGGACCGCTGCCGGAGATGGCCGTGACGACATCCATTTTGGATTCATCATCGAGCCACAGGGCGATGCCACATGCTTCCATGAGGGTGGAGCACAAATGCCTGTCGTCTTTTTCAAGCGTGTCTGAACCAGTCATCACGGTAACACCCCGCCCTACCAGTGCCGGAGTATTCGGCATAGCACGTACGATGCGGACATCGTCTGCCATTGCTGCCTGATAATAGGCAAGTGTCTTCCCGGCAGCGACAGAGATATACAACGGTATTGTGCCGAATTCCTGAAAACAATCCCTGATCACCTCTTTAAGTATCTGCGGCTTGACAGCAAAGAGAATCACGACCGGGTCCAGTTCGTCCGGCACGTCTTTAAGCGCGTGATGATGGGTCACGCTGGCACCGGGAGGTAAGGTGATGGCAAGGGTGTCAGCATGATCAACCACATGAATATCATAAGTGCCGGCGTTTTTCGCAAGCCAGCCTTCCAGTATGGCGCCGCCCATTTTGCCGCAGCCGATAAGCAGAATCTGTTTCATGATTTAGCGGTACTTATGCCTCACCGAATGTATCGAACATGGCGAAGCGGATGGCTTCTTCCGGTTTTTGTCCGGCCCAGACCACAGCCTGGAATGCCGGGTAGAAGCGTTCACATTCTGTAATGGCAATATCCATCAGTTCTTCAATATGGCTTTGTGAAAGCGAGCCACCGCCTTTGAGCAGGGTAGACTGGCGGAAGGTGACACCGCCATCTTCCGAGCACAGGTCAAAATGTC
>CAYMGS010000146.1:0-4673 GCA_964390025.1 uncultured Rickettsiales bacterium
GATAAAATCGTGTGTGCCGTACATGTTGGCAGTCGCGGAAATGGAACGTATGCCGCCCCGGAATGGGTCGGAGTTACTCCCTCCTTCAAAGAACTGCGTGGCAATACCTGCCTTATCGCCTGCTGCACGAATGAGATCATGAGCCTGATAAATCAACGCACGGGCCGCTGGTAACCCTGCCCGGCGGGTATTATCGCTGTGGGCGATCTGCACCTGCTGGGTCAGCGTACCATCCCCGTATCCCATGGCATGAAGATGTTCGGCCACCTGCGTCATGTGACGGCGATACACCGGATTCTCATGCGCGCGCGCCAGAATCTCCCCTACACGTTCCATCACACGAGGGTCTTCATAGAGTGGCACAATCCCCATCAGGGCCCGGTTACCGGTAGCGTCATCTGCACTGACGATCTGCAGAAACTGCGCCTCAAGCAAATGACTGACTTCCTCACATTCCGCCAGCACATTCGCCGTCACCATATCCGGAAAATCACGGGCCAGCTCCATGCGTAAGAGGGTATGAAAGGCAATCGGCGCAGCATCTTCCGGGTCATAGAGTCGCCCGGCGCCGCGCTCTACAATATCCCGCCTTACCGTTTTCATCGCCTCCGGCAGATCATCCCGCTTCATCAGGCGGCTGAGCAGCATCACTCTGGCATCTTCGCCGAGAGTATTATAGGCATCCGATGGCAGGTATAAACCATCCGGGTCATCCGGGTGTAACCGCTGATAAGAGGCCAGCATCTCGTCCACCACGCGGGTATATTCTTCCGCCGTTTCCCTGAATTCAATGCGGGCAAACTGGAACCCGAAGCATCGTACCTGCCGCATCAGATCAAGAGTGGCCCTTCTGGCTTCTTCATCTACTTCTTCTGATTGATAGACCTCCTGAAGGCATACCAGTAATTCCTGTTTAGGAAATTCACCCAGACTCCATTCAATATCACGCAGCCGTGCACTGTATTTTGGTACAGAGTCTGCCGGAAAGGAGGCCAGACGCGCCAGGCGTACCTTTTCACGCATGGCCTCCAGCCGCGTGTTACGCACCTCATCGCTTAGTGATGCATCCGCATAGAGCGCGGCCTCCTGTTTCAGAGCTTCGGCATTCATTGGCGTGATGGGCCCCAGTGTACGGCGGATATTATCCCGAACTGCAGAAAGCCTGTCGGACACATCCTGCAGGCGTACACCCCATTTCTTAAGCGCCTGCGTACCGGGCAGTGCCAGCAATGCGTTAATGTCCCGGGCATAATGTCGAATAATCTCATGCCGGTGCATAACAAGCGCTTCCAGCGTTGTACCAGCTGTAACCTGGCTATTGCCATCCTTATCACCAGAAGACCCCCATGAGCTGAACCGCATATCCAGCAGTAAGGTAGCCGGGTCGTAGTCTTCCTGATATTTCTGCTTCATAACACGGTCAAAACCGCCATAAACCTGTGGCAGGTCTTCGTATATATTACTGAGATAATAGAGAATCAGGTCTGTTTCATCGTGGACACTGAGCGTGCCCGGCACGACATTACCATCTGCATCAGGACGCTCAGGTATCGCTTTAGCCTTTTGTAATGTATCAAGGGCCTCTACAAATATTTTATGATTGTTTAATGTATCGCCGCCCGGCTCCCGCAACATATCCACACATTGCCCAAGACGCCGCAGCGCCAGAATGCTTTCCTTGTCGTTAACATTGGTGGGGTGAGCCGTCATCACCACCTCAAAGACAGGCCGAGCGAGTGCATCACGCGCATCCACATTAGCCTGCAATGCAGTGGTTACCATATCGGTAATACCGCCCGGCAAGCGAGGTACATCCGGGTTTCGATACAGGTCAATCATGTTGGCCCGCGCGACGAGCGCCGACAACTCATAAAGCTGCCCTAAACGCAGCCACAGCGATAAGGCACACATGCGATCCTGCGGACTGGTGACAGACTCAATGAGCGCCTTTACCTGACGCTCCAGCGTTGCCTGATGCGCAGACATAGGGGTGCCTGCGGACTCAAAATCCTGCCAGATCAGGGCACGTAGCCGATCAACCGCTTCCAGCACATGGTCAGGATCACCAGCTTCAGCCGCCCGGCCCAGAAATGACTGCGCCAGAAAGTCCGCAACCACGCGCTGATGCGTGCTTCTTAAGGCTTTAATAGCATACGGTGCGTGTGCCGCACTCTGCACTTTTTTGTGTTTCATCGTATCGTTCATAAGCGCAAATGTTGCAGCGCGCAATAACGATCATAGACAAAACCATAAAAAATCGCCCCGGAGTGTTGTGAGTACCACCCCGGGGCACCGCTTAACGCGGATTCTTAAGCATCATGTAAATTATTGAATAGTGTAACGCAGACGATCCAGCGCCGGATCATAGGTTACCGGCTCTACACGCTGCACCATTTCGGCGTCGAAGTAACGGCGCTTACCGAATACGCCATTTTCAATATGGCCGGTGGCAATGACCTTATCGCCAAGCGTGAAGGCATGCGCATTGTCTGCTTCCAGCGTAATCAGGCCGGTTTCATCCGCTACGATGATTTCATTGCCTGACCGATCTACACCGGTGATGATACCATTGATCGTAACGGGCTCATTATCAAAATGCGTTTGCAGTTCGTCGATGTCAGTGACCGCCATTGCGCCGCCTGCCATCACGGTACTCAGGACTGTAGCCGTAATAAGTGCTTTTATATTCCAACGTTTATTAAAACGTTTCATGGTGAGTCTCCTGTATGTGTTATTTCGCGGGACAATGTAAGATTGCCTGAAAGCTGATTAGGAAAAAATACTGAGTGTTACTCAAAATATAAGGATTGAATAAGCGATGCTTGCCAGCAGCCATTCTCAGGGCTAGCATACCTCCATGACCAATGCCCCCCCTACCACTAGCAGCCTACAGGATTTGCTTACACAGCAGCCCTCAGCATTTATTCATTCCGGGGATCAGCTTGCCGCGCTGATGACCAAACAGGCCGAACTGGAAACAGAAGTAGCCCGTAACCCGCAAAATTGCGAAGCTCTGAATCTTCTGGGCATCATTTATTCTCATAAGGGAAAACTCGCTCAATCGGAGCAGTGCTATAAACGCTCTCTCCAGTTAACACCACAGCAGCCCATTACCCTGTGTAACCTTGGCAAACTGTACCGCAAGATGATGAAGATTGAAGCGGCCATATGGTGCTTCAACCAGGCGCTCAAGCTTGATGCCAGCGATATTATTGCCTATATGGAACTAGGTTCGGCCTTATGGGAAATGGGGCGATGGCCGCAGGCTGTCAAGGTCTATGAACTGGTGCTGAAACTTCAGCCAAACCATCTGGAAGCCTCCTCCATGCTGGCGCTGACCTGGCTCAGTGCCGGCGAGAAGCAAAAAGCAGCCGATCTTTGCCGCCGAATGCTGAGCGTATACCCGGGCCACCCTGACTTTCTCCTGACACTGGTAAAAACCAACTGTCCCGAAGCCAACGACCCGGTGGTAAGCGACGCGCTTCGCGTGTATGAGGCCGATGAAACCCCTCCGTATACGCGCCATTTGCTGGCCTTTACCCTTGGCAAGCTTTTTGATGCGCTTGGTGACTATGACCGTGCTTTCAGCTTTTTTGCCGAAGGTGCACGGCTGAAGCTTCAGGAACTGAACAAAACCTCTGAGTCCATCAAGGCTGAATATGATGGTTTCTATCAAAATATTATCCGGTCTTTTCCGGCGGACACACCTGCTCCTGCTGCCCTGTTCCCACCGGAGACGATGGAGGTAGTGCCCGTCTTTATTGTTGGCATGCCGCGCTCCGGCACGTCTCTGGTAGAGCAGATACTGGCCAGCCACTCAAATGTATATGGTGCAGGCGAACTCAGTTACTTACAGCAATTTGCCATCCATGGCCTGCAGGCGGGCAACAAGCCCTACCCGGCAGGCATGGAAAACTGGCGGGCGATGAGTCCGGATGCATGCGCCGCTATTGTACGCGGCTACCTGGAGAAGATCGCCAACCACAAGCTTTCCAGGCCGCACGCAGAGTATATTACCGACAAACTTCCCAACAACTTTCATTATATTGGCCTGATACGGGAGATGTTCCCAAAGGCGGTGATTGTTCATTGCGTACGCAACCCGATGGACACCTGCCTGTCGATCTTTCAGCAGAACTTTAAGGGTTATCACCCGTATGCCTACGACTTGTCAGCTCTGGGGCATTATTACAACCATTACCGCAAGCTCATGGCCCACTGGCACCGCTACTACCCCGGCTGTATATACGACGTATCCTACGAAGCACTAACGGCCAACCCGCAGGAAGAGATTCCCAAGCTGGCAGATGCCTGCGGACTATCCATGGAGGACGCGATGTTGAGTCCGCATAAAACGGAGCGGGATACACGCACTGCCAGCGCCGGGCAGGTCAATGAGCCCATTCATCAGTCTTCGGTAGAGCGCTGGAAACGGTATGAAAGCCACCTGGCACCACTCAAAGCGGCGCTGGAAACGACTGACTAGAGCTGCTTTGACACCTGCCGCGCCATGTCGATCATGCGGCAGGAGAACCCCCATTCATTATCATACCATGCAGCAATACGGCCAAACTTGTTGCCGACCACCAGCGTACCGGTCAGGTCTACCACGGCGCTTGACGGATTATGTGTAAAGTCAATCGAGACCAGCGGCAAGCGGGAGCATTGCATCA
>CAYMGS010000147.1:0-4584 GCA_964390025.1 uncultured Rickettsiales bacterium
AAGCAGGAAGGTGAGGACGAACTGGCACGACCGGCAACCTCACTCTGGTGGTCGGGCATCGGCGCCGGACTGGCAATCTTTCTCTCGGTTGTTTCCACAGGTGCGCTGTATCATTACCTGTCAGTTGACGGAAACAAAAGCATTGTTGTTCACTTCGGTTACACAGTGGGTTTTCTGGTGGTGATTTTGGGACGCCTGCAGCTTTTCACCGAGAACACTATCACGGCGGTGATTCCTGTACTCTCGCACCGCAGGCAAAAAACCCTGATGGCTATGGTTAAACTATGGGCCATTGTGTTCATCGCCAACATGGTGGGGGTTTTCATCGCCGCCGGTGCTACCGTGCACGGCAACATCTTCCCTGACGACATCACGCAGGGCATGATTGTCATCTCCCAACATTACATAGACCGCACCGCTCTGGAATTCTTCCTTCAGGCCATTTCCGCAGGATTCATTGTTGCCGCCCTCGTATGGATGCTACCAAGCGCCCATGGCAGTGAGTTTCTGGTCATTATCGCAATGACTTATCTGATTTCTCTTACGGGCCTGACTCATGTAATTGCAGGCTCAGGCGAGGTATTCATCATCATGCTGCTGGGCGACATATCGGTTTTTGACAGTGTATTTATTTCCATTCTGCCCACGCTGGCAGGCAATGTGATTGGGGGCACGGTGTTGTTTGCCCTGCTTGCCTATGGTCAGGTGCGGGAAGAAATATAATAGCTGGTCAGAGCTATAGCTGAATACCTTCTTCTACAATACCAAGCACCACATTTTCCCGTAACTGATTGGTTTGTGCTGCGATGGCAATACTGGCTTCAGAACGTGCGATCTGGAGTGCATATTCTGATGATGTACGCGCAATATCGGTATCCGCCATAACACTATGAGCCTCCACCTGATTGCGCAGTTCATGCTGGTTTGCACTGGCCAGAATATCCACGCTGCTCTGTTTGGATCCGTAATAGGCGCGCCGCGAAGTGACACGGTCCAGCGCCTGCTGTATGATAACATGCGCTGCTTCAGCATGCTCACGTGTACGAACATCCGGGGATTGTTCATCAAATAAAATAGTCGTATCCAGCTTTGCCACGGAAAGCTCAAATTGTTGCACAGCATCCGCGCCTACCTGAAAAGTAACGCGGCTCTCGTCTACATCTGTGATTGTTACGGTAATCTCCTGTGTTTGCACACTCCCATCCACTGCTGTAATCGTGGCCGTCAACGCATAGGACTGCGTGGTTTCGTAATCCAGCAACGTGTTATCAGCAATGGTCAGAACACCCGTGTTGAAATCGAGTGCAAAGATACCGTCATCATTCCCTTCCGTCAGCTGATACGTGGAGTCTTCCGGGTGGTCTGCACTGATGTCGCCGACCTCCGTATCCACAGGCGCCCCCTCACTGACCTCAAACTCCGCCGCATCAAGCGCAGATGCAAATGGCGATACGTTCTTGTAGGCATGGTTGGCAGGCAGATTACCCGTCAGTCCCCATTTATGCGCCAGATACCCTTCGACGATTTCATATTCTTCCCCGGTCAGCACCCGGTCAAACATAATCACTTCGGCAATATCTCCCTGATATGGCCCAAGCAGACTGTGGCCACCAATGACCATCCCCTGATCCCAGTTAAAATTGGAAGAGGTTTTGACACCCGCTGCCACCTGTGTACTGTCTGCTTCAATGGTTTGCCCGGAAGCCGAGTTTACCGTGATTGAGGCAATATGCCCCTGCCCATCATTATAAGTACCGGCAGATGTAATAATTTCGGTACTCCACAGGCGGTTATACAGGCGACCTCCACTGAGGCCAAACTGACGATCGTGCGATCCGGCATTATTAGCCACAGGGCTGGTGATGGTTGTAAATGCACCGTTGGCATCCGTTGAGCTATACACCACGAATTCAGTATAGTCGGTCTCCGGGGTATTGATGGTCAGCCCCAGCCAGTCGTTAACCCCATCGAAACTGATGACTGCGCCACCATTCATTGCGCTTAAGGTATAGCCCGGCCTGCTCCCGGCTGCACCCTGAACAGCAGAGCCACCACCCGCCTTATTCACCCAGTCGGTAACCGCACCACCGGAAACACCTGCCTCAGCTGCGCCTTCTGACACGCTATCACCATCCAGATCAGCACCGTCCAGCCAGATAGACAGTCCGCTTAAATCACTCAGATCACCGGCAGTGGTGGGAGCAACCGGTGCGGTAGCCGCCGCAGGATTTCTCAAACGAATATAAACTTCCGCATAGGGCGTGGCGTGATTTTCTGCCGTGTTCTCCCATAAAAACGTATTCGGGTCGTTACCGTTGGTTCCGGCAACAGCAGCACCGTAAGAGAACCCCGGAATATTTCCCTTACCGCCCCAGTTAAATGTCCAGATGCGTTGATAATTATTCCCCGTATCCGGCCCCGGGGTTGATAATGTATCACGGGTACGCGAGTCAGCATCAGAGAACGCCGCTCCCAGTGATGAGGCGGCAACCTCATGCTCCACGGCATAGTTGGTGCCATCAAAGTCCCATGTCCAGCTCGTCTGACTAATGGGCCGCCACCGCGCCTCCTGATACTCCGTTCCGGTTGTATTTGCCGCCCGCTTGATACGAATCTCCACATCGGTTAAATCCAGCCCGGCATTTTGAATCAGGTCATTGATAATAGAAGGGTCGTAAGCCGCCGGGTTAAAGGCGGCGGATGTTCCAAGCCCGGTAATCACATCATCGCGGTTACCCTGACCATCCCCGTCAAATTCCCAGTTCTCACGTCCCCTCCCCACCAGCAGCCAGCTATCCGTACCATCATTTTCCACGTAGCCGGTAAACTGCTCGTTGCCTGTATCCAGATCATAGGTACCGGTCGAAAGCCCGACAATATCCGCCAGCGAGCCTACCGGCCCTGTCTCAGCCTCCGCTACCGTGGTATCCTCAGCTATACCTTGTATGCCACCGAATACTTTCACTTCGTTAAAGGTCGTCGATCCCAGTAGCCGGTCGATTTCTTCACGCAATTGCTGAAATTCCTGATCCAGAAACGCACGCTCCTGAGACGTAATGGAACCACCATTCGCCATAACGGTTAGCTGGTTCATACGCTGCAGAATCGTTTCCACTTCCCCCAGAGCATTATCAGCCACCTGAATGAAGCTGTCCGCCTGCGCCAGGTTCAGCAGCACAGAGCGTAAACTGGTCGTGCGCGTATTAAGCCGGGTAGCAATGGACAGAGAGGAAATATCGTCGGACGCACGTTGGATGCGCACACCGGAGGAAAGCCGCCCAACAGAAGACACAATCTGCTGCCGTTCTTTGCGAACAGAATCAGAGAGACGGGTGAACGACCCATTCAGCGATGTGAGTTCCATAGACGCTACTACCTGTATGCTACAAACTTTACCTACGTGGTAATGTATTATACTCTGTTTTCGATGTTTTTCCTTACATTTTTTGCCCGTCAGTGACGATTCATGCAATGGTTGTCCCATGCGCATACCTATCTAGTTTACCGTGCTAATACTGAATATAAACACAGATTACTCCAACACTTTTACATGGTACCGGAAGA
Source organism: uncultured Rickettsiales bacterium (assembly GCA_964390025.1). Taxonomy (GTDB): domain Bacteria; phylum Pseudomonadota; class Alphaproteobacteria; order Rickettsiales; family UBA998; genus CAYMGS01. The sequence goes on from CAYMGS010000147.1 coordinate 3,565, forward strand.
CAGAAGGCGGCCTGCATACAACGGCGAGCCATAATTCATGATTTTCTCCCGGTCATAGTGCGTCCGGGGATTGTAACGCGCAAAAAATCCTTCTATGAAAGAAGTCAACAGGATCAGAGGGACTCTATGACTACCACAGAACACAACGCCACCGCACCCCGTAAATGCAGAATTATCGCGACCGTTGGCCCTGCCAGCAACCCGTTGCAACTGCTACAGGTCGGTGCAAGCGCGTTTCGGCTGAACTTCAGTCACGGCGCGCATGAAGAGCATTTGCAACGCATTCAGGCCATCCGCAAGGCAGAGGAAGAACTGGGTCTCTATGTCCCGATTATTGCCGACCTGCAAGGCCCGAAAATCCGCGTCGGCACATTTGAGAATGGCGGCATTGACCTCAAGCTGGATCAGGAGGTCACGCTGGAAGTCTCCAAAGAGCCTGGCAAGGACGGGCTGATTCGCCTGCCCCACCCTGAAATTCTGGAGGCCCTCGAAGTTGGCGACGAACTGAAACTTGATGACGGCATGATGATGCTGACCATCACCGCTAAGGAAAGCAACCAGCGTGCTACAGCACGTGTGGAGATTCCCGGTCGCCTGACTGAGCGTAAGGGTGTGAATGTCCCCACTCGTCAGCTGCCGATCTCTGCTCTCACTGAAAAAGACCGCAAAGATCTGGATTTCGCGCTGGAAAACGGCGTGGATATCGTCGCGCTAAGCTTTGTGCAGACTGCCGCCGATGTGGCCGAGGCACGTAAGATTATCGGTGACCGCGCTCTGATTTTATCGAAAATAGAAAAACCACTGGCCGTGGATGGTATTGAAGAAATCGTTGCACTCTCCGATATGATTATGGTGGCGCGCGGTGATCTGGGCGTGGAACTGCCCATGGAGCAGGTTCCGGCAGCTCAACGCCACATCGTCCATGCCTGCCGCCTGGCGGGCAAGCCGGTGGTCGTGGCTACCCAGATGCTGCAATCGATGGTAGACACACCTGTCCCCACCCGCGCTGAAGCATCAGAT
>CAYMGS010000148.1:0-4555 GCA_964390025.1 uncultured Rickettsiales bacterium
GGTCGCGGATAAGGCCACGCTGGAAGCGCTGGCGCAGAAACTGCAAAGCAGCTGGAGTGAACGTCAGCAGGCGCAGGCGAGCGAGGCTGAGACGGATCAGTCCCGATTACATTAAGGTGGTCATGTGAGTATTACGAACCAGTATCCTCCGACACGCAAACAATATGTGGCTTCGTATCGCCATGAAGGGGCAAAGCTGGGCGGAGCATTGGGTCTGGCGGCTGGTGTGGCAACGGTGGTAGCTCTGGCGGGTGCGTTTACAGCTTCTTATTTTACCCTTTTTACGATTCCTCTGGTCGTTGCCGGGGCCGGAGCCATTGGCGCGGTGGCCAGCGGTATGGCAGGGGCCGCGTATGGTGGTATGACATACAAGCGACGTTATGCTAAGGAATTCGCACAGGGGCGTGAAGTGGCAGCCATGATGGCGGAAGACCCTCAGCGTACGTCGGCAACTCCCTTACCGCCGGAGCCGGAGCTGACAGCGCAACCTTCCCGAAGCTGGGCATCAATGTTTCAGCGTCATGCAGGAGCAGAAGAATTCTCGCATGTGGAACGCCTCCAGGAAGAACAGCGTGAGGAAATGCTCTCTCGCTAGGCCCTATAATGCATGTGTTTGATGTGCAATATACGTGGGTTTACGCCGTTTTGTGGCCAGAGTAGCCAAAATTTTCGGTGTCAAGTAAGAAAAAAACGCTGTTTAGAGCTTTTTTGCGACTGTTTCGCTAAAATCAGGTTTACAAAGCCGATATTCCGTGCTTAGTTTTCAATCACCTCAAAAAAACACAGGGTTTGTGCGGGTTAGCGCAGGTCAAGTGTGGGGTCTGGGTGTAAGCCCATTTTCAACAAACGACCTTGTTAAGGAGTGAAGCAATGAACAAGAACGAACTGATCGCAGAGATCGCAGATTCCGCAGATATCACGAAAGCAAAAGCTTCTGAAGCTGTGGATGCTTTCATCGACTCTATTACCAATGCTCTGGCATCCGGTGATGAAGTACGTCTGGTTGGCTTTGGCACGTTTGCCGTTGCACAGCGTAAGGCTACTGAAGGCCGTAACCCGCGTACGGGTGCCGTTATCAAAATCGCTGCTTCCAAGCAGCCGAAATTCAAGGCTGGTAAAGCACTGAAAGATGCCGTGAACTCAGGCAAAAAGCGCAAAGCTGCGTAAGTAGTTACGTTTTCAATTGACAGCGCAGGTAGGCATCTGCTACCTGCGCTGTTAGTTTTTGAAGTGGGCGATTAGCTCAGTTGGTAGAGCATCTCGTTTACACCGAGAGGGTCGGCAGTTCGAGCCTGTCATCGCCCACCATTTCCTCCTCCATCTTCCTGCTGCAATATATGCATCAATGTGATGCAATCGGTTAGTGTGTCTGCACAAAAGAGTGTACAGTGGCATCTTAACTCATTTCCGCCATCTTTTTTCTCAACAAATGCAGACTGGCAAGCGTTTCCTCTTCTACCATGCCGCCCTTACCGCGCTCTTTTTTGCGAACTCCGGCCAGAATAGCTTCCGCATGTTTGCCAATCACCAGTGTTTCCAGCTCCGTATATTCTTCCTTCCTGGTTTCGCCTAGTAACTGGTAGAGCGCCTGGCATACCTGAAGAATGAAATCAAAGCCCAGTGACTCGGACTGCGCCTTGAGTGATTTTACGCTGGCCATAAGCGGTTCGTAATCGATCTCTCCGGTGGAAGCAGCATGCAGCTCTGCCAGATACGCGGAAAGGTCTTCAAAATACGTTGCCTTATGATCTTCTATCACCTGCTGGGCTGAGCGAATGCGATCAGCAGTGAAAAGTTGCCCGAGGCTGCCGCGCCCGGAGGCGCCCGTTTTTTCCTGCAGTGAGTGATCCGGTGGCAGAATTTCTACTGTTTCATCAGTGGAAGGTGTCGATGACTTCGCCATATTATGCCCCCGCTTTATGTCGAATGATTTTCATATCCTGCTTTCGCCGGTCTTCTTTACCTTCCGGTAAAGGAATATTTTTGCGTCGTCTGCACGGGCCACGATAAGTAGGGCAGGTAATGAATTCCCGTGGTTGCTCAACTACTGCAACGATCCGTCGTGCCAGATCTTCGGCGGCAATCGGCTTTATCAGTATCTCGTTAACCCCTGCATCGCGTGCATAGAGAATGTGGTTCGGTAACGTAGGGCCGGTCAGCATAATGACGGGTATGAATGGGTTGGGCGATTTGGGGGAGCGGCGCAGGCAGCGTACGAAATTGGCACCATTCACCGGTGGAAAATCACCATGCTCCGATTGCACAACGCTATTCTTCTGTATCTCAAGATACTCTTTCTGGGGCAGCAATTCCCAATCGTTAATAATGAGATCAATATTGCGCTTCCGCAGAATGTCTATGCCCTCAAACCCGTCACTTGCCGTGAAGATGAGGTGGCTGGAGAACCCAAGCTTACACAGCACCCCTTTAATGAGGTCGGCAATCTTGCTTTCATTGTCCAGCACCAGAATGGCGATGTTTTTCACATTCGCTTGCATACCACCCATCAATCATTGTTGCTACAACCATTGATTACATGTGCGGGTTAAAAAAGACTTAATATTAGCAAGGATGCAGGATATTTATGCTATTCGTCAGGAGGAGTGTTTGTTTCTGTTTCATCATGAAACATGTCTTCCTGCATAGCATCTGCCATATGTCTTAGCTCGTCTTCAAACCGGTGACTGGCTCCGTAGCGCGCTTCAATCTCAAGGCGAATATTCTCAGGCGGGATCAGGCCGTTGCCATGTTCTGCGACTGTGCCAAACTGATGCAGGTCATAGGTTCCGGTAGCTTCGGCTGTTTTGAAAGCGCGGTATTTATCATGCGGAATGCTGGCATATGCCCAGTGAGGTTGCCCATCTTCCAATACGCCCTGTACCAGCACCAGCACGGATAGTTTTTCGATAAACTCATCCGTGATAACGGTCTCAAGTCGTTCCTGCTCAATGCGGTTGCGTATATTCGACATATAAATAAGGTAAAAGAGAGAGGGGCCGCAGGCAAGCTTTTAGCGCCCGTAGTCCCCCTTATGGATGGTGGCAGTGATAGCGGCCCTTAAAGCATCCATAGCGGCACCTACTTTTTTGTATGGGTCATCCTTACTGTAGGCATCTTTCACGCGCATCGCCACGGTGGGGCCTTTTACAAAAGCACTGGTAAGTAAGGGGCGCTGGTTGAGTGTGTCCGCCACTTTATGTGCCACGGCCTCCATGGGCCCATAATTTGCCTGTACGCCGGTTACCACATCACCGTTTTTTTGCTTTGGCTCCGGCATATAGTCAATCAGGTAGGTCATCATGCTCCAGATAGAGGAGTAGCTTTCAAAAGGTGAGGTCTTTTTTGTTCCATCGGGTAATGTTTCTGCCTGAAATCCGGCACCTATCCTCAAAGCATTAGAAGCAATGGCTCCAAGCAGGATACCGTGTTGTTTGGGGTGCTTATCCGGGCGGGTCAGCGTTTCAATAAAACCCGGGGCATAGGTTTCTTCTTCATGCCCGTTGCGAACGCGAATATGGTGTTCGTGGCCGACCAGTTTGGGGGAGAGTATGTCGGCAAATTTATCCCGATCCGGTAACTCTACCTTTAGCTGATGCTGGCCTCCTTCTACATTCAGGTCATTATCAATATCGAAATCGTTTTTCAGCATTTCCCGCAGTGTGTTGATCTGGGGAACGCTGAAGCCATCCAGCTTCAGTCCTGAAACCACGGGTTGCCCGTTTGCATTTGGCAGTTCAATGTGGCGCTCGGAATCCATCATCGCGGTGATGACCTGCTGGCGCATCTCGAGTTTTTCCTTAAGGTGCTGTTGCAGTTCCGGAAATACATTGTCGGCGATTGAAATCGTGGTTTTTTTGGCCTTACGGTCATAGCTGACCTTCACGGAGCTTTTGGGGAGCGACGCATCGCTTAGCAACCGGCTGATATCATTTTGCGCCTGTTCCGGTAACTTGCCATTCATAACGGTATGCATGGCACCGTTGTGATGTTCCCAGTCTCCGTGTGAAATGGTCAGTTCCCCGATGCTGGCGGCACGTGTGCCGGAAAAGATCATTTCCACGATATTAGCGTAGATGCCAAGTACAGAGGATGCCATCCGCATATTGTTCTCGTGTTTCCATCCGGAGGCAAAATTGGCGGCCGTACCAACGAAGGCGGCGCCCATGGCCATGCGATTCCGGTTTATCAGGGAATGCACGGCCTGATCCGTGCTTTTGCTGAACTGGAAAATCAGCGGCTGCTCGTCCGGAGCAGACGGAGAATGATCGGTTGGTTGTGCTGTGTGCTCGGCATTCATAAATAAATGCGTCTCCCTCTGATGTGCAATATAACAGTTATAGTGAGGCGATTTTACTGTTTCATGACAAAACAAAGAAGGGATGGTTACATTTCCCGAGTTGAAACATGTCAATTGCAAAAGATGATACGATGCCCCGCAGTTTCCTGTTGACAAGGCATGGGCTTTGGGGTTCATTGCACGCCTCCGTTCTTAGGAAGCGGGGGTGTAGCTCAGTTGGTTAGAGCGCTGCCCTGTCACGGCAGAGGCCGCGGGTTC
>CAYMGS010000149.1:0-4546 GCA_964390025.1 uncultured Rickettsiales bacterium
TCTCGGGCACTTTGGCAGAGGTCGCATCTTTCGCTTCCTCCTCCTTGGAACCGCTACGCAACTCACGGATACGCTGATTAACCAGAGGGATATCCAGCACTTTCAGCAGATCACGCACCTCCTGACGGGCAGCAATATGCGACATGGAGACATTCACCCCTGTATTGTCATCCACCACATCCAGTACGGTCAGCCCCTGCAGGAACATCTCACGGAAAATCACCCGCTCGGAGAAGCCCGGTGCTAAGCGGAACCCGATACGGCGGGCCAGCTCCTGCGTCACCTGCGTCATGAAACGCTTATTGCGCGCATCAATATTGCTCAGGCGGTTGCGCATCACGATCCAGTCGATGGAGGTGCCGTCACGCTTGGCGCGGTTGAGCTTCTGCTCCCAGACCATCTCACTGTAGATGCTGGGGCGAATGATCTGCATGGTACGGCCATCAACATTAGCCAGCACGTCCAGATCAACAAAGCTGTCATTAATCGGGGTAATCACGGTATTGGCAAAAGAATGTGCGAGGCGCGAGAGATACGTGTCATTGCCCGGCGTATCAATCACCACGAAGTCACAGGTGCTGTAGATGGAGGCCAGCGCACGCGCAAACCGCTCACGCTCATCCTTGCGAATTTCCTCTTCCGTGGTAAACGGGCTTTTCTGCACCACCACATGATGCGGCAAGGGCAGATTCACGCCTTCCTTGGCCACCGTATCACGCCGATTTTCAATGTAGCGGGAGAGCGAACGCTGGCGGGAATCAATATCCACGCTGCCCACGGTAAAGCCAAGCCGCAGCAGGGAGACAATCAGATGCATGGTGGTGGTGGTTTTGCCGGAGCCGCCCTTTTCATTACCGGTCACAATAATATGGGCGCGGCGGGCACCCTGAGGGGTATCGTCTTCCACAGGCAAAGGAGTCTGATCGCCCGTATTTCCAGTCGTCTCGGCCATGGAACAAACCCCTTCCTTACTGTCTCTCTCTGCGTGATGCCCTTACGTTAGCGGATTGATCATAGAGAGTAAAGAGGAGGAATGGCGGGACGATGATTTATTTTTAAGCGCGCCGATGTTCGCGCTTATGATCGACGGCCCACTGTTGTTCCGCTTCAGCACGGATGGTATTATGATTCAGGTCCGGAGCCACCTTTCTAAGCTTTGGAGTGGGCAGCGTATAATGCTTGTCATCCGTTTCTTTATGGCCCGTTTTAAGCGCCAGTGTTCTGGTGCCTTCTTTACCTGCCATCTGATAATATGCGGAGTAGAGAAACTGCTGTTGCCATTCATAACCAGCATGGTTCAGGGCATCCATATTAATATCCAGCTGTAAATTGGTCAGGCTTTGCCGAAGCGCATCATAAGAACTTGGTCGGTTTTCCTGTTTTACGTAAGGAGGAAACATATATTTTCCCGGGTCTATATTCAGTTCTTTACATCGCTGCGCAAAAATATCGGCCGATTTATCATAGACTCTCCGCAGTTTCTTGCGTTGAGCAAGATGCTCTTTGCTCTTAATGTCCCCGCCACTGGTCGGCATGAAACGATTTGTATTATCCAGTTCCCGCAACACAGCATACACCGGATCAGTGAGCTTCTCGGCCTCATGCATGTGTGCGCCAACCACCTTGATTTCACCAATCATCCCGTGTAGCCCCTCAGAACGTTCCTTCGTGCCGCTTTCAGCAAGCCGGTCCATCGCGATATAAGCTTTACGTGACATATAACCGTATTCCGTGACATCCCATGGGCGTAAATATGTACGGGGATATTGCTTGCCATCATTATATTCTTTAGGCGGCAACTGATGTTCCGTAATATGAAAGAAATCATCGGCCACTCTGGGTATATACGGGCTAATCATCAGACGGCTCATATCCGTAATATGCTGCATACCTTTGAATTTTTCCCCGTCTTTGTAGATTTTACGCCGCACTTTAGATTCCAGACTGCTTTGTGGCTTTGCGCCCGGACTGTAGACCGTGATCCATTTCTGGGTGATTTTATTACTCACTTCAATACGGGGGTCTGCCGGCTTCTCGGTATCAGGATATCTCGGCGGGGTACCATGGCCACCTTCCTCTTTCCAGAGCTCATAATCGTCTTCATATTGTGCCTGTTGCGCGGCATGATTTTCGCGCGCCACCTGATATCTCTCCCATGCTTCATTCGTCACCAGATCCCGGTGATTCCTGATGAAACCATTGTCGGCCAGCTCTAACACCAGCGTCATCAGTGCTTCGTCCTTTGCGGCTTTCTGCTCCGTACTACGTTGGGGCATGGCATAGATAGTATGCAGTCTTTCCTGCACGGTATTCATACTGTACTGAGCATCATCAGAGGCTGGCAGATTCAGCATATTGGTATCCACAAGCATCGAAAGATCATGCCTCTCGCGCAATTCTTCATACACATACAGGGTAAGTGCCATATTAACAGCAAGCCCTACCATTCTGTCCTGACGGCGCATCGCATCCGGAAAGGTAACGCTACCGGTATCACCGCTGATGAGCGCCTCAGGCGAATTGATGCCTGCCTGCCACGTCGAAGCAAAGTCTTTTCTGGATGTTATCTTTGGTGAGACAGCCATCGTTACATATCTGCGCTGCCATCCGCGCGTTTGGCGAGGCGCATCTCTTCCAGCACCAATGCCTTAAACTCAGCCTCGGATATGGCAATGCCCTGATGCAGCAACTCCTGCAGATTGACGGGCGTAAACCCGACGCCACCACTATATATCTGCGCCTGCATCTCGTCGGAGTCAGCACTGGGTTTGATGATACGGCACGCATCGTCTTCCCAGTTATAATATCCGACAACAATCACTTTCTCGTCCATATCGCGTCTCCTGAATCACAATCAATCCACCAACGTACCAGAAAGATATGAATATTTGATGACAATAAAAAACCCGGCCCCCTCGTGATGAGAAGGCCGGGTTGATACGTTGGTTCGATAACGGCTTAGTTATCGGTACCGGTCTTCGGGGTGTCGTCCGTTGCCGGTGCGGGCGCATCCTCTCCCTCGGGAGCAGACAGTTCCACATTTTCATTGGCTGCGGCGACCGCTGCGGCATGCTCCAGCTCGTACTTTTTGTCACGACCCGCAGCTACCCGCTTGATCTTGGCGACCTGCATCCCTGTACCTGCCGGGATCAGACGTCCGACAATCACGTTCTCTTTCAGGCCGATCAGCTTGTCCATCTTACCTGCCACGGCGGCTTCGGTCAGGACACGTGTTGTCTCCTGGAAGGAAGCGGCAGAGATAAAGGAGCGCGTTTGCAGGCTGGCTTTCGTAATCCCCTGCAGTACCGGCTGCGCGGTGGCCGGGCGGTAGCCCTGCTCGAGCGCCTTGCGGTTTTCAGCATCGAACTCGTCACGGTCCACCTGCTCGCCGGTCAGGAAGGTGGTCTCGCCACCATCCTCAATCTCGACTTTTTGCAGCATCTGGCGCAGCACCACTTCAATATGCTTGTCGTTGATGCCCACACCCTGCAGACGGTATACGGCCTGTACTTCCTGAACCATATACTTGGCCAGCGCTTCCACACCCATCACCCGCAGAATATCGTGCGGCACGGGGTTACCATCCATCAGCAGATCGCCTTTCTCGACATAATCCCCTTCCTGTACGGTAATATGCTTACCCTTGGGAATCATATACTCAACCGAATCCTGCCCTTCTTCCTTGGGCTTCACGATCAGGCGGCGCTTGGTCTTGTAGTCTTTACCAAACTCGATCGTACCGTCGATATCGCTGATAATCGCGTGATCTTTCGGCATACGGGCTTCAAACAGTTCAGCCACACGCGGCAGACCACCGGTAATATCGCGGGTCTTGGTAGACTCACGCGGGATACGTGCCAGCACGTCCCCGGCAAAAACTTCCTGCCCGTCAGTGATGTTCAGGATCGCATCCACCGGCAGGAAGTAACGTGCTTCCAGACCGTTGGCCATGGTGATGATTTCACCGTCCTTATCGCGCAGAGCGATACGCGGCTTGAGATCGGCACCACGCGTCTGCTGACGCCAGTCAATCACCACTTTGCTCGCAATACCTGTCGCTTCATCCATCTGCTCGCGCAGAGACACACCGTCAATCAGGTCACGATAATGAGCAATACCGTTCTTCTCGGTGATGATCGGAATCGTATACGGATCCCACTCGGCAAGCTTCACACCCTGCTTCACCTGCTCGCCTTCCTTGGCCAGCAGACGCGCACCATACGGCACCTTGAAGCGGGCACGCTCACGCCCGTCCTTTGTGTCTTTCAACACGATCTCACAGGTACGGCTCATCACCACACTGCGACCTTTGGAGTCGGTCACCAGGTTTTTATTTGAAAGCGTCAGCGTTGCATCATGCGAGGCTTCCACACTGTTCTGCTCAGCGCCACGCTGCGCCGCGCCCCCGATGTGGAAAGTACGCATGGTCAGCTGCGTGCCCGGCTCACCGATGGACTGCGCGGCAATCACGCCGACCGCTTCCCCGATATTAACCGCCGTACCGCGCGCCAGATCACGTCCGTAACATTTGGCGCAGACGCCGCCC